>CP065018.1:335000-670000 GCA_016700415.1 Flavobacteriales bacterium | reverse complement strand
ACCATTCGCTGAGGCGGTGGCCGAGCACTAAGCTGTTGTCGCCCATGCGCACCGCATAGCGGAACAAGGCTTCTTGTTGCGTCATGGTCAGATATACTTCGCCTCCTTGGGCATTACATAGAAGGTGGGATGGCGGTACACCTTGTCGTCCGCAGGATCGAAGAAGGCGCCTTGGTCCTCCGGCTTGCTGGAATGGATGTTCTCCGCCAGCACCGCCCAGATGCTGTTGCCCTCGTTTCGGCGGGTATACACGTCCCGCGCGTTCTCAATGGCCATTTGTGCATCGGCGGCGTGCAGGCTGCCCACATGTTTATGGTCCAGGCCGCGTTTGCTCTGGATGAAGATCTCCCAGAGGGGAAAGTCTTTTTCGTTGCTCATATACCGGTGATTGGTGTTTAGTGATAGTTGAATGGGGCTCGGCGCAGCAACGCCTGACCACTGACAACCCCGGGTCCACGCCCGGGGCAGGCTGAACAACTGACAACTATGCGGCCTTCCGCTTTGCTTTCTTCTCTGCATACGCCAACGCCGCCTCGCGCACCCAAGCCCCGTCCGCATGGGCTTTCCGGCGTGCTGCCATCCGCTCCTTGTTGCACGGTCCATTGCCTTTGATCACGTCGAAGAACTCCGTCCAGTCGATCTCGCCCCAGTCGTAGTGCTGCGTTTCCTCATTCCATTTCAGCTTGGGGTCGGGGATCTTCAATCCAAGCACTTCGGCTTGCTGCACGGTCCTGTCGATGAAGGTCTGGCGCAGTTCGTCGTTGCTCTGCCGCTTGATCTTCCACTTCATGCTCTGGGCGCTGTGCGGGCTTTCTGCGTCGCTGGGGCCGAACATCATCAGGCTGGGCCACCACCAGCGGTCCAGGCTGTCCTGTGCCATGGCCTTTTGCTCCGGCGTGCCATTGCTCAACACGGTCATGATCTCATACCCCTGCCGCTGGTGGAAGCTCTCTTCCTTGCAGATGCGCACCATGGCGCGGGCGTAAGGGCCGTAACTGGTGCGGCACAACATCACCTGGTTCATGATCGCGGCACCGTCCACCAGCCAGCCCACCGCGCCCATGTCCGCCCATGTGATGGTCGGATAGTTGAAGATGCTGCTGTACTTGGCCTTGCCGGTGAGCAGTTGATCCACCATCTCATCCCGGCCGATCCCCAAGGTCTCGGCAGCACCATAGAGGTAAAGGCCGTGGCCACCCTCGTCCTGCACCTTGGCCAACAGCACGGTCTTGCGGCGCAGGCTGGGTGCCCGGGTGATCCAGTTGCCTTCCGGCAGCATGCCCACGATCTCGCTGTGCCCGTGCTGGCTGATCTGCCGGATCAGGTTCTTTCGGTAGTCCGCCGGCATCCAATCCTTCGGTTCGATCTTCTGCTCGGCATCCACTTTCCGTTGAAAGTCCTCCTCGGCCTGTTTCTCTTCCATCATCCTTCGTGATTGCTGGTCGCTAAGGTAAGGAGCGATGGGCGATGGGTTCGATATATGCCACACGCATCGCGATGCGGTGATAGGCGGCTACTTTTGCCGCCCGCCCGGTCCACATGCTCCGGGGCGCCTTGTCCGCAATGCCAGATACCCCAGTCAGAATGGCCCGTTTCCATACCCTTGAAGTAGCCGACATCCATCACGAGACCGCGGACAGTATTTCCATCGGCTTTCGCGTCCCGCCTGAGCTGAAGGCCGACTTTTCCTTTATCCATGGCCAATACCTCACCCTGAAGCTCATTGTCAACGGCACTGAACTGCGTCGGTCATACAGCATCTGCAGCAGCCCGCTGGACCCGGGTGAGATCCGCATCGCGGTGAAAAAAGTGGACGGAGGCAGGGCCTCCACACAGCTGGTGGAACAGCTCAAGCCCGGCTCCAAGTTGGAGGTGATGTCGCCCATGGGCAACTTCCACACCGCGCTGGACCCCGCACAAGAGCACCATTACATCGCCTTCGCGGCCGGCAGCGGTATCACGCCCATCCTCAGTATCCTCACCACTGTGCTCCGTACTGAGCATAAGAGCAAGTTCACCCTGTTCTTCGGCAATTCCGATGTGGACCGCATCATCTTCCGGAAGAAGCTGGACGAATTGAAAGTCCACTACCCGGACCGCCTCAACGTATTCCACATCCTGAGCCGCGGGAATGATGTGGAGGCGCTTTTCAACGGCCGCATCACCAATGAAAAAGCCGTGAACCTGCTGAAGGCTTTTGTGAACGACCCGCTGCACAAGGAGTTTTTCATCTGCGGACCCGAGCAGATGATGGTGAACGTTAGCGAGGCCTTGGAGCGTTCCGGCGTGGAAAAGAAGCACATCCATGTGGAACTGTTCACCACACCGGTGACGAGCGAGCCGAAGAAGCCTGAAACTCCCGCCTCATCAGGAGGCGAGGTGCCATTGAAGGGGAAGGCCAGGGTGAAGATCATCCTGGACGGCAATGAAACGGAGATCGAAGTGGGGGCGAAGGGCGATAGCATCCTGGATACCGCGGAGGCTGCCGGATTGGACGTGCCTTACGCGTGCAAGGGCGCGGTTTGCTGCACCTGTAAGGCCCGCATTGTGGAAGGCAAGGTGGCCATGGACATGAATTACGCGCTCACCGACGAGGAGGTGGAGGACGGCTATGTGCTCACGTGCCAGAGCCACCCGCTCACCGAGCGCGTGGTGGTGGACTACGACCAGCACTGAGCCCAATGCAAAAACGCCCGGCCTTGCGGCGGGCGCTTATCGCAGCCCCTGCCAAGGTGCGTTGGTTACTTGGCAGGCGGGTGGATGTGGTCAGTGTGGGATCATCTGAGCTTCAAGCATACCGATCTTGGACTGGATGTCCGTGAGGTAACCCATGCTGGGCATGAATCCGTGCGACTCATCGTTCCACCGGACGATCGCACCGGGGAAATCCATGTAGAAGGGATCGGAGTGGGTGAATTTATCAGCCGCTTCCAAGTTCATGTAGCAAGCATACTCCGAATACTGCACCTGTTTGACCGGAACATGGGTGTCGATGAAGACTGATTTTGGTCGATAACCCTCTTGGTTGAGCACGAAGGTGTAGGTGTTGTCAAGATCCAGATTGAGGGTGAACTTGCCTTTTTTGGAGTGGATCTCCTGCAGCAGTTCGTTGTCTTGATAAACCTGCACGGCGAGGTTCTTGGCCTTGGTGCCTTCAGCGGTCACCTGTAGTTTGACCGGCACATACCAACCGGAGGCCTGGTCCCGGGATTCCACCAGTTTTTGGGCATGGCAGAAGGTCGGAGTTGCGAAAAGGGCGATCAGGGTGAATGCTGTGTTTTTCATGTTGCTCTCAATGATGATCTCTCGATACGGGGTGTAAACGGAGGTCGGGGCCGCTTGGTTACGCTCAACCGGCTTGACGGTATTGCATTTCGTCGGCCTGCCGCTGACCGGGAAAACGCAGAAAGATGGTCGCGCCTTCATTTGGGGCACCTTCAGCGGAGCAGGAGCCGCCGTGCTTCTTCATTATGCGGTCCACAAGGGCCAGTCCGATCCCGGTGCCTTCGAACTGGGCGGTGGTGTGAAGCCGCTTGAAGACACCGAACAGTTGGTCCTTCTTCTGGCTCTCAAAGCCGACGCCGTTGTCCTTCACCCAAAGGATATCATCGCCATCCTTCGTTGAATGACCTACCTCGATCCGGGCCTGCGCCGTATTCCGGGTGAATTTGACCGCATTGGCAAGCAGGTTGTTCAACGCCACCTTCACCATCGCGGGATCCGCATGGATGATGGCTGTGCCCGGTTCCGGAAGTACGAATTCCACATGTTCCTGCGGCAAGGTCAGGTCACTAAGGCACTCATGCATGATCTCATTGACATCGGCGTCCCTGCATTCCACCTTTTGGGAGTCCGTGCGGGCAAAGCGCAACAAGTCGTCCACCAGGTTGATCAAGCGTGATGCCCCTTTGTGGATCCGATGGCTGAGGTCGCGCTCTTCCTCATCTCCGCGCACGGCGGCCAAGCCGCTTAAATGGTCGCTGAGTACTTTGATGTTCTTCAATGGGGAACGAAGGTCATGGGCCACCGAATACGAGAATGCGCCCAGATCGTCCAAGGCCTCAAGCAGTTGTTTGGTGCGCACGGCCACTCGTTTGTCCAGGTCGCTGTTCAGCTTTTTCAAGTAAGCTTCCTGTTGTTTCCGGTCGGTGATGTCCTTGATCATCGCCTGGTACATGCTGACGCCCTCCGGTGTCCGTCCCACATGCGTGGCGGTCACTAAGCAGTCAATGGTATGGCCGCCCGGCGTTTGCAGGGTCACATCCACATTTCTATAGGTGCGGCCGTGCCGATTGTGCCGCATTCGGCGGACCATTTCTGGAAGATCCGTCACGAATTTGCCCAAGCCGGAGTTGAGCATGGTGGCCCGGTCCACCTTCATTAACTGTTCGGCGGCCGCGTTCATTTCCCGGAAGCAGCCTTTACCGTCCACGATCACGATCGGGTCGCCCGAGGCATCGAACACTTGCCGGTACCGGTCAAAGAGCCGTTCCCGCTCCTCGCGCAAGGCATGCACTTCGTGGGCTTGCTCGATCCGGAGCTTGAGGTCCGTGGGGTCCCAAGGCTTGGTGATGTAGGCATGTATGCCGCCCAGATTGATCGCATCGACAACGGCCTGGATATCCGAGAACCCCGTGAGCAACAAACGGACGCAGCGGGGCCAGCGTGTCTTAACTATGGCAAGGAATTCGGAACCGGTCATGCCCGGCATCCGCTGGTCGCTGATCACCACGTGCACGGTATTCTGCTCCAACCAGGCCAAGGCCTCCGAACCGCTTAGCGCCACGTGGATGTCGAAATCCCGGCGAAAGCTCGCTTGGAAGGCCATCAGGTTGCCCTCCTCGTCGTCCACATAAAGGACTTTGATGCGTTCCATGTCCATGCTCAAGCACTTTTTGCGAATTCCACGGTCTGGTGGACCGGTAGTGTCAGGGTGAACGTACTGCCTTGCCCCACGGCACTCTCCAGTACGATATGACCGTTGTGTTTCTCGATGATCCCTTGAACGATGGACAGCCCGAGTCCGGTGCCTTCACCAACATCCTTGGTCGTGAAGAACGGCTCGAACATCCGGCTTTGAACAGTCTCGTCCATTCCCATGCCGTTGTCAGCGATCGTGATCGTGACCATTTCGCCGCTGACGGACGTGGCGATCCGGATCTCCCCGCCGGAATCGCCATGCCGCTGTTTCACCGCATGGGCCGCATTGTTCAAGAGGTTCATGAACACCTGGTTCAACTTGCCCGGATAGCATTCAACTTGCGGGATATCCCCAAGTTCATATTCAATGTGCACCACATCACGGAACTGGGGGCCCAGCACCACCACTGTGCTGCGCAGCCCCTCATTGATGTCCGCCGTCTTCAGGTCGTCCTCGTCCAACCGGCTGAATGTGCGCAGGCCGCGTACGATGTCCGACGTGCGGGTGGCACCGGTCTCAATGCACTTGAGGATCTCATGCACCTCGTTAACCGTGAAATCCACGCCAATGCGCTCCTCCAGGGCACGCACATCCTCAAGCCCGATAACGTCCTTGGTGACGCTGCGATAAGCGTCCAAGACCTCTTTAAGCTCCAGGAGATCGCGTTTGAGCGGGGGGAGGTTGCTGCTGATGAAATTCAACGGATTGTTGATCTCGTGGGCGATGCCGGCGGTCAGCTGGCCTAATGACGCCATCTTCTCGGCGCTCACCAGCTGTGTCTGGGTGCGCTTCAAATGATCATTGGTCTCCTGTAGGGCATGTGTCCGTTCGGTCACCTTCCGTTCCAAGTCTACGTTCTGGTTCAGGACGAAGAGCTCATTCTCCTTGGCCATGGCGATAGCTTTCGCCTGAGACAGTTCCTTCTCTTCCCGGAACACATTGATCTTGTCGGCCAGACCGAAGGAGAGCAGCACGACTTCGACCGCGGAGCCGATGGTCATGGCAAAGCGTGTAAGGTCGTTGAAAGGCAAGAAGCCCAAGTCCTTCAAGATGAATGAGATAATTCCCAATAAGAAGGAGACCCAAGCTATCAGAAAGTAACGCGCAGGCCGTGATCCTTGAGCTGCAACACGGATGAGAATAACAAGTTGGAAGAGAGCGAAGCTCCCAGCCCCAACTTGAATAATTCGGTAGGCAATGACTGACTTGGCATCCATATCAATGACCAGCCCAAACAATAGTACCAGATAGAATAGACGCATCGCCCGCATCGAAACAGGGTAAAGCGCTTTCATATGGATGAATCGCACCATGAACTCTCCTGCGGCGATAGCCGTGAAGGCTGTCAGATATAGTGCTGAATGGGACGACAGCCAAGGCATGTTCTTGAATGTCGTGAATGCGAGCATTCCAATGAAGGCCATTTGGGTCAAGGTGACCAGAATGATGTAGGCCACGTAGAACGCATAGGCTTTATCACGGGTCGAGAAGAAAATGAAGAAGTTGTACAGCGCCATGACAAGCATGATGCCGAGATATCCACCAATGAACAAGTTCCGGTTTAATTGCTGGGAATAGAAACCTTGGGAAGATTCCGCCGTAATCGGTAGCCGTAATTGCTTCGTGCTGCGAAGCCTGATGTAAAAGGTCCCCTTGGTGAATTGTGGAACCTCAACTGGAAATGCAAATTCAGATGAGGGCTGGGATGTCTTGTCCACTTGACGAGAAAGGCCGGCATGAGCAATTCGGCTTACCTGATCATCGTTCGTTAATTTATAGATATCCAGCTCATCGATCTCACTGTGGGCGATGTGAAGAAATATCCTGCTTGAGGCGGATAAATTATACAGATTAAGCCTAACCCAAAAGGCTGATCGACCAAGTCCAAGATCAGGAATGTCAGAGGATTGATATTGGAATAATTCGGAATGGAAGACTTCTGTAATGGTCAATTCTCCTCCTTTGTCCTCCAGGATGGAGAGTTGTCGACCCAAATAGGGAGAGCAGTCCTCACCATTGAACATATACCCATCAAGCGGGGGTGCTTCCGATGCCTGGCATGAAATGCTGCCAAACAAGAAGGTTGCCACCGATAGAATACAGAAGGCTATTAGCCGGTGTTGCCGACCGCTTCGTTCCATGGCACCGTACTACGGTAAGGCTGCCTTGGGGTTACGTTACGCGACCCGACCGAAGTACCTGCGGTGCTCCTCTTGGATATACTGATATGCCGCAGCCTGACTTTGGTCGGAATTCCCCTGAAGTAAGTAGCGCACCTCCAGCGGTGCGCGTCCCGGTTGTTCGATCCGTGTCTGAACCGGGCGGAGCCGAAGGCTCATTAGAACTGCTCTCTGCAATGGATGCGCATAACTGAGTAAATGGGTATCTGGGTTCACCATGACTATTCCCTTGAAGTCTGGTCGTGGATAAGCGAAAGCGCCATTGTCGCCGACCTCTTCCACCATAACGAAACCATTATTGCTCGGGTGCCGCTTTGTGTATGGAGCCACCAAGCACACCATACGCTTCATTCCAGCTTGTACTGAAATCGCGGTGACAGCTTGGCTTAAGAGCACTGGGACCCCCATGTTGGCATAGCGACTTGCATTCCAGAGGCCGCATACTTCTCCATTTCCTAATTCACGGATACCGCTTAAAAATTCACCCACGCGTGGATCTTGTCCACCCACGGCTAATTCCATTGGTAATTTGGAGCCAGCATGGTCCAATTGCAAGCGAATGCCTCCGACCATTCCGAGTAAAGGGTGCATTGCGACAATAACATGGCAATCATTGTCCAAATGCCATTCACCACTGCATTTTGTTACATTCAATATGCCGAAGTCTTCTAAGACCTTCGCATGTTCCACCTTGAATTCTTCGCAAAGTGCAGGTTCTTTCGGAGCACGGAAACTGATGAGTGTTATTTGTTCCATCTGATTTGGTTTGAACTACGGAACTACGACGCAATAATCGGGGTTGGGACCAACAAGTCTCGCAGATCAAGGCGCAAGGAGCGTGCGCTGGGTTCGCTACCGGGGGTCAATCGCACCAAGAACAACGGATGCCGACCGGCAAGGCTCCACAGCGTGTTGAAGTATTCTCGGATCTGCTCCAGCTCGGCACGTTCATGGGCCCTAAATGCTTTTAGGTTGAACGGTAACATCTGCGTAAGGAAGATAGGTGCCGCGACCGGATGGACGGAGAGTCCTTCCGCATTGGCCCTCATCCAGAGCCGCTCCATCGCACGACCTCCGTTCAAGCGCCCCTGTTTGGTATTGTCCGTGACACTTATCAATGCCGCTGCGGATGACATGCGGATCGCCGGTGCTGAGATCCCCTCGAACCCCTTACCTCCCCGCCATTGATCGATCAGCGCGATCGCGCGCGGGTCGGAGGCCACTTGCATTCCCGCCAGATCCACCGGACGAAGCTCCATCGTGGCCAGATCCAGACCGTCCTTGGTGCGCCTGACCTCTTCCTCCGTCCAGCGCACTTCATGCTCAAAGAACTCCCGATGGCCGGAGGGATTGACCGCACGGATCCGTTCGGCCGCACCGCACAGGTCGGCCAATCTGGAAAGCGACTCACGGCTGTCAAGCAGGTCGGCAGTGCAGCCGGGCATTGTCAGGACCGCTTTGGCCATGCGTTCAAAGGCTCCTTTCGGCAAGGGCTGCGGCATGGCGAATTTGCGATTGGTACAGCGCTTTTCGATCATGGGGGCCAGTTCATCCACCACATGGGGTTCCGTGCCCTTGGCGGGAGAACCAAAGAAGTCGAACACGGCCGTAAGCGATGGGGTGTTCTTGTCCTCGGAAAGGGTAGTCCGCACTTCGAGCCTCAGTGCATGGGCCTTTAAAACGATGTTCTCGATACAAGCTCCCAATGAAATATCCGCGATCTGATGGTCCGGATCTAATTGGGAGTATGAGCGGCTCTTGTCATGGAAAAGCAGCAAGCGCTTTTGGCTCCACGTGAATTTCCAAGGCTGCATGTTGCCGGCGCTCGGGGCCAAGCCCCCGGCCACTATGAGCTGCTCGACCATGTCCTGATCAAGTTCAATCGCATCGGAAGAGGCCGGGCCAAGGTGTTCTTCCAAGGCCTCGATATCGGCCTCCCGCAGTTCGAACACCGGTGGAGCTGGTGGGGCAAGAAGCGCAGGGGACGGGGGATCGGCCACTATTTCCTCTAGATCGACGAACCAACGGCCCGAGGCGTGGAACTGGTCGAGCGCGATGCGCCGGACGGTATCCCCGGCCAAGGCACCGCCCAACACCACCGAGGTGGCCAGCTGCGGCCAGGTGTTCACGGTATGGCCCAGTTCGATCACCGAGGCTTTCATCCTGGGGCTTAGTGTGTCCACGCCCGAAATGGGCAGCATGTAGGGTACTTTTTCCTCCGCTGTCATGGGGAGGGTGGCCGCTTCCAGGTCGAGATGGACGATCCAACCATGCATCAGGGGCCGTTCGGGCTCCAGGTCGAAACGTTCCACGTCCAAGCAGCCGCGGTCGCTCATGTCCATCACCACCGGAATGCCCAGTGACTTGGCTTTTTGCCGGGCCAGGATCTTGATGTCCACACTGTCGCACTCCTCCACCAGGATGTCCAATTTCCCACCTTCGGTGAAAAAGGCGTCCATGTTCTCCCTGGTCAAGCCGTCCGTGAAGCAGATCACTTTCAGGTAAGGGTCCAGTTCGGCGATCTCGCGGGCGGTCACAATGGCTTTGTTCAGCCCCAAGGAGTGCGTCCCCGACCGGATGCGGTTCAAGTTACTGAGGTCCAAGGTGTCGAAGTCCGCCAGCCGGATCTCGCCGAAGCAGCGTTCCAAGGCCATGGTCACGCTCACGGATTGCCCCACGGACAAGCCGATGACGCCGATCTTCTTCGTGGCGAGCACGGCCTGCTCTTCGCGGGTGATCTTGTTCCGGTTCCGATCCGTGCGCACCACGGAGAACTCCTCCTCATCAAGCACGTGTACCAAGCGGTCGCTCCATGGATAGAAAACCCACGAGCCATAGTCTCTCAACTTTCTGCCTGATAGGTGCTTGATTACGGCTTTTTCAAGTGAATCATCGGTGAACTTCGCGCTCGGATCGAGCGACTTTACCAGTTCGCGTACCTGTGCCTGAATATGGTCCGATACCCGGATGCCGGGCCTGCTTTTGATGAGGTTCTTCAAGGCCGCCTCGTCGGCAGGAAGCCGATAGAACGTGGGACGGTATTCATCCGTGCCGGGAACGGTACCGGCGGCCAGTAAGGTTTCCAACGTGTTGTCCATAGAGCAATAACTGGCTGTGAATGACGATGAATAGGGGTCGAATGTAGCATGGCGGACCTTATCAACAAAAAAAGATTGGATCGTTGATAACTTTTTTTCGACAAGCAACGTATGGAGGCTGACGATCAACCCCCAACAGCATGCATCAGATCCACCGTTCCCAAGCCTTGCTCCCCACCGTGCTCTATATCGACGATGAGGGGGCGAACAGGCAAACCTTCAAGGCGGCGTTCCGCAACACTTTCAACGTATTGGTGGCGGGCGACCTGCCTGAGGTCTGGCCCATATTACAGCAGCACGAGGTCCATGTGGTGATCTGCGACCAACGCATGCCCGGTGTGGTGGGCTGTGAGGCGTTACGCCAGATCAAGGAACGGTTCCCACAGGTGAGGCGGATGTTGATAACCGCCCATGCCGACCTGCAGGCACTGGTGGACGCGCTGAACCAGGCCGGTGTGTGCCACTACATTCAGAAACCGTGGGAGGCCAAGGAGGTTCGCACCGCAGTGATGTCCGCTTGGGCCGACTACAAAGCTGAGCATGAGCGGGCCGCCTTCACGGAGAAGTTGATCGAATCCAATCGTCAGTTGGAGTTCGCCCTACGGCAGAGCCTTCTGTCCTGATCAACAAGTTGTTCACCATGGGTGAACAGGCTACGCACGGGTTCCAAACAGGTTTTCCTCGGCTTCTCCACAGGTTCCAAACAGGTTTCCAAGGGCTTATCCACAGGCCGACCGGTTACTGAATATCCGGTCTTGGAGGTGTTTGCCGTTGGCTCTCTTAACAAGCCGTGGCCTGACCGTGATCCGGAACAGGCCATCTTTGGGCCATGCGGTATTATTCCATCGCTGCGGCGCTTTTCGTCGCGCTTTCCGTAAGCGCCCAATGTGACCGATGGCAGCAACACATCACTTGCGACCTGATCGTGGACTTGGACGTGAAGTCGCACCGTTTCACGGGTACGGAAGTCCTCCGATACCAGAATAACAGCCCGGATACGCTCCGGGAGCTATTCTTCCACCTGTATCTCAATGCATTTAAGCCGGGCAGTGAAATGGATGTCCGGGCGCGCACCATCGTCGATCCGGACGCCAGGGTCGGTGACCGCATCGCTGCTCTTTCGCAGGAGGAGGTAGGCGACCTGACCTGCACCCTCATTACACAAGACGGGAGAGCGGTACGGTTGGAACCGCTGGGAACGGTGCTCCGCGTCACGCTTGCCCGACCACTGCTCCCGGGGAAGCACACCACATTGCGCATCGATTTTCATGGGCAGGTGCCGGTCCAGATCCGCCGCAGTGGCCGCGACAATGCCGAAGGGGTCGCTTATAGCATGGCGCAATGGTTCCCGAAAGTGGCGGCATACGATGACCGCGGCTGGCATGCCGACCCCTATGTGAGCCGCGAGTTCTATGGTGAATGGGGGGACTACGACGTGAAGATCACCTTGGACAGCACGTTCACCGTTGCGGCAACCGGGGTGCTTGCCAATGCGAAGGAGATCGGCCACGGCTACGCGCAGCGGACAAAAAACCAAAAGCGTTCCGACGGCAAGCTCACGTGGCACTTCAAGGCTCCGAAGGTCCATGACTTTGCTTGGTCCGCTGACCCGGACTATAAGAACGTTACCGCCCAAGTGCCTGGTGGGCCGTTGCTGCGCTTCATCTACAAAGACTCCCCAAAGTTTGAAGAAGTCTGGGGCCAGTTGCCCGGCTACATGGTGCGCACGGTGGAATACATGGACCGGAATTTCGGCAAGTACCCGTGGCCCACCTTCACCTTTGCCCAAGGTGGTGATGGCGGGATGGAATACCCCATGTTCACATTGATCACCGGCGAGCGGCGCTTAGGCAGCCTTGTTGGCACCAGCGTACATGAGGTGCTGCACAATTGGTACTACGGCGTGCTGGCCAGTGACGAGCTGAGCTTCCCATGGATGGATGAAGGCTTTTCGGAGTACGCGGGCAGCAAAGTGATGAAAGAACTATTTCCCGGAAACACAAAAGGACGCGTCCACTCTGATGCCATGGCCGCTTATCTGCGGCTTGTGGCATCCCCGCACCATGAGCCGATGAGCCTCGAGGCGGACCAGTTCGCCACAAACCGGGCATACAGCGACAACACCTACAGTAAGGGCGAATTCTTTCTGGACCAGCTCGGTGCGGTGATCGGCGACAGCACGCTTCAACGGGGGCTGCGCCGCTACTACGCGACTTGCGGGTTCAAACATCCCCGGCCCATTGATGTGCAGCGGGTCATGGAGAAGGAGAGCGGCCTGCAATTAGCGTGGTACTTCAATGAATGGATCAATACCACGCGCAAATTGGACTATGCGGTGAAGGGCGTGATGCAGCACGGGGACAGCACCACGGTGACCTTGGAGCGGAAGGACCTCATGCTGATGCCGGTGGACGTGGTCGTGCAAGGAGCACAGGGCGAATTGGAGCTGTTCCACATCCCGCTCTCGTTAATGCTGGGCGCGCGCAAAGAACAGCCCGACGGGCACGAATGGCACACACTGCCTCCATGGCAATGGACCGACCCCACGTATTCCTTCACCATCCCGGTGCCGCTGGCGCGCATCCAACGCATCGAACTGGACCCCTTCGGAAGGCTCGGCGATGTGGACCGCTCCAACGACGGCATGTCCATCACCCCCGGCACGCAAGGGGTGATGGAGCGTTGAAGATCAAGCGGGTGTTTCCTCCCGCAGATGGCCGTGTACCAGCTTGTGCTGCAGCTCTGCGGAAATCGGCCTGTACTCAAGGAAGTGTTCGGTATGGCTGCCCCGGCCTTGTGTGAGGCTCCGCAGGCGTGTACTGTACCGGTCCAGTTCGGCCGTCGGCACTTGCGCCTTGATCACCTGGATCTGTCCCGTGCCTTCGATCCCGAGGATGATGCTCCGCCGGCTTTGCAGGTCCGTCATCACGTCGCCCATGAGCTCCTCCGGCACGCGCACTTCCACTTCCTGTATCGGTTCCATCAACTGTGGGTCCGCCTGGGTGAAGGCTTCCTTGAAGGCCATCAGACCGGCGATGCGGAAGCTGATGTCGTTGCTGTCCACCGGGTGCATCTTGCCATCATGCACCACAACGCGGATGTCCCGCGCGGGTGAGCCGGTGAGCGGGCCTTGCTCCATCTTCTCCATCACACCCTTGAGGATACTGGGCATAAAGCGATTGTCGATCACCCCGCCCACGATGCAGTTATAGAAGACCAGCTTTCCCCCGGTGGGCAGATCGATCACCTCCTTGCCGCGGATGCTCACACCCGTGGGTTCCGGTATGCCTTCATGCCAAGGCTCAATGCGCAGATGCACCTCGCCGAACTGGCCGCTGCCGCCGGTCTGCTTCTTGTGCCGGTGCATGGCCGCGGCCGGCTTCCGGATCGTTTCCCGGTAAGCCACGCGCGGACTTCCGAACTCCACGTCCACTTTGTACAGCTTGGCTAACTTCCACTGGATCACGCCCAAATGCAGTTCGCCCAAGGTGCCGATGACCTGCTCCGCCGTCTCGCGCACGTAGCGCAGTGTGAACGCCGGATCCTCTTGTTGCAGTTCCAACAGGGCCGTGTGCAGCCGTTCTTCCTGTTTGGGGTCGGTGGCCTTTACCGTGCGATGCAGGCGTGGTTCGGGGAATCCGATGGCGGGGAGCCTATGTTCGGAACCTCTGGCATGCAGGGTCTGCCCGGTGCCGGTGTCCTTCAATTTCATGGCCCCGCCGATATCCCCGGCCACCAGCCGGTCCACCGGTTTCCGTTCCTTGCCTTCCAGGATGAACAACTGGTTCAACCGCTCATTGGCATCGGTGTTGGCGTTCGTCAGTTCATCACCTTCCTTCAACTCACCGCTCATCACTTTGAACAGCGTGATGCGACCGCTCCGGGGTTCGATGGTCGTTTTGAAGGTGAACAGCACCGTGGGGCCGCTGATCGAGCAGGGCAGTTCCACACCGTCCTCGGTTATCGCCGCAGGCATCTCTTCCGCGCTGGGCGCCACATTGTCGATGAAGCCCATCAGCCGCCCACTTCCCATGTTGCGCAGTGCACTGAGGCAGAATACCGGAATGCAGTTTCGGGACATCATACCCTTCTTGAGCCCCTTGCGCATCTCGTCCTCGCTCAGTTCCCCCTGCTCGAAATAGTGTTCCATCAAGGCCTCGTCGTTCTCCGCCGCTTTTTCCACCAGCACTTTGTGCAGGGCTTCAGCACGATCGCGCTCCTGTGCGGGGATGTATTCCTTGCGGGGCTTGCCGCCGTCATCGGGAAAGACATACATCGTCATCTTCAACAGGTCGATGATGCGGTGAAAACCTTCGCCCTGCTCCAAGGGATATTGTATCAGGGTGACGGCGTTCCCGAAGTGTTCCCGTGCCTGCGCCACCGTGTCCTCGAAGTCGGCCAAGGGCTGGTCCAACTGGTTCACGGCCATGATCACCGGACGCGAGGCGGAGGTGATATGCTCCCAGATCAGGTCCGTGCCCACCTCCACGCCGTTGCGCGCGTTCAACAGCAGCACGCAGGTATCGGCAACGCGGATCGCGGGCACGGCCTCTCCGGCGAGGTCGTCCAGCCCCGGCGTGTCGATGAGGTTGATCTTGTAGTTCCGCCACTCGGTGTGGAGGCAGGTGGCGTGGACGCTGCATCCGCGTTCCTGCTCCAGCTCGGTAAAGTCGCTCACTGTGTTCTTGTCCTCGATGCGGCCGCGGCGCGTGGTGAGGCCCGCTTCGAAGAGCATGGTCTCGGCCAGCGTCGTCTTGCCGCTTCCGTGGGAGCCCAGCAGTACGACGTTCTTGATGTGTTTCTCATCATAGGTCTTCATGGCACTAGGGTGTTTGCCTGTTAAGGAAGGAACGTGAAGCTCCCGGCAAGTGCACCGGCCACCGCCGTTAGCAAGCCTGAAATTACTCCGCCGCGGAACTTCTCCAAATCCCGGCAACAGCCCTTATGTGAAATGTGGTGAACGAAAAAGCCCCGGAGAACCCGGGGCCAAGATGCTGAGCGGCGTTCACCTAGTTCAAAGCCTCCCATGCGCGTTCGCCCTGTAATTGGCGAAAGCGGGAAAGCACCTCCTCATAGCTGGAGGGAAGATTCAGATCCTTCAACGGATCGAAGTTGAGATGCGCGGCACCGTTATCGGCGGTATATGAGCGGTCAGTGTCCGGCTCCTTTTTATCGTTCTGTTCCATGGGGCAACGTGATCCTTGCAGGGATGCGGGGCTAAATATAGACAGGTTCTCAAAAAAACACAACAGCGGAAAGGGGCGGGATCACGGCTGGGCTTCCGAGGATGCACCGCGATCGGACCAGTCGCGCCTCATAGGATATCGAAGTCCATGGCATCGAAGCGCACCCGGGCGGGATCCAAAACACGGCCCTGTCCCGTGAGGTCCTTGAAGATCAAGTTGAGCGGGGAGGGGCGGAAACGCAAGGGGATGTTCAGATATGCTGCACCACCCCAGCGCATCGCGGGGTCCAGGCCGATCCAGATCTTCCGGTGTACGGTGCCCTCCTCCATGGGGACCGATGTATCGGGAAGCGGCAGGTCACGCACGCCGAGCACATAGCGGGCACCGTACTGACTTCGTTGGGAAAGGATCAATCCGTGGCCCCGTTCCTTTTTCAAGGAGTAACGATAGGCCGGGTGCTGAAGCCGCCACGCGACTGAAGCAGGGTCCCAAGCGTGTGCGAATTGCACGTCCGGCGTGCGTTCCCCGAGCGGCAGCGCCCCTATCCCGATCATGGCCCGAAGCGGTGAAACGAGCTCGAAGCCGAGTTTTTTCGTGAAGCCGTGGGTGCTGTTGGCGTTGGCCACGCCGGTGACGAAGCTGTATCCCTCCTCAGCTGCGCGTGCATAGGTCGCCTTGGCCAGCTTGGTGAACAGCCCCTTGCCTTGGTGGCTCGGATGCGTGGCGGTGTTCAGTGAAAGCAGGCCTTTTTCCAAGGTCCCGTCCACCATGGCCTTCATAGGGATCGTTACATAATGGCCGGCCAGTTCCTCGCCATACCAAGCGTTGAAACCGACCGCGGTGCCCTCCGGGTTGTCCTTGTACTGCCAACGCAGCACCTCCTCCGTGAAATGGTCCGATCCCGGAAAGACCGCCCGCAACAAGTCCGTTATCTTGGCGATGGTGGCATCGTCCACCTGCACCGGCCTCAGTTCATGGTCCTGCATGCGGCCAAGATAATCCGCTGTTCCGCCTACATGCCTTCGGATCAATATGGTGGACCGCACAAACCGCTGCAATGACCGTTACGCCCTTTTCCCAACACTCATTCCCGATGTGTGCGGAGGAGGTTTACATTTGCCGCCCGCTCATTCAGAATGAGTGGATCAAAAAGGCCTCCTTAGCTCAGCGGTAGAGCAGCTCATTCGTAATGAGCAGGTCGTCAGTTCAATTCTGACAGGAGGCTCCAAAAAGCCCTCGCTCCAGCGGGGGCTTTGTCGTGAAGGACGGGCTAAATGGACCGGACCATGAGCACCATGTTCCGCGCTACTACCTTTGATAGCAACGACCAACCCTCATGTTCATGCATCGCACGATCATCCTCTCCCTCTGTTTTGCCACCGCCTTGTCCGCATTTGCCCAAGACGACCGGTGTACTTCCACCTTGGAAACAGTGGCACAGCAAGTGGGAAAGACGGTGGACTTCTGCGGTACGCCCGCCCAAGTGACCGTGCGTGGGAAGGACCATGAAGGTCCGGTTTTCCTCAACTTCGGAGCAAAATTCCCCGACCACACCTTCACTGTGGTGATCTGGGGTACCGTGGCCGGTGCGGAGATCAGTGAATTGCCGGAACGCTTTTCCGGGAAGAGGTTGGTCATCCACGGCATGGTCGTCGAGCATAATGGCAAGCCGGAGATCAAGCTGGCTACACTGAAGGATATCGAGGTGGAGGAGGAGTGAAGTGGAGCTATTCCTTCACGAACTTCGCGGAGGCCACACGACCTTCACCGGAAAAGCGCACGACGTAGGTGCCTGCGGGCAGGTCGGCGATATCCAGTACTTGCTCCGCACTTGTGCTGTGCATCGCAAGCACCACGCGGCCCTGCGCATCCATCACTGCTATGCCACCCTTTCCGGGCAGTTTCAGGTGGATAAACCGCTGGACGGGATCGTGCCGCACAAGGATATCTTCCACAATGGTTGAATGTTCGATCCCCGAGCAGATGTCCACCAATACGGCCGCGCTATCTGTTGTGGAATCGCTTCCGCCGACATTGGTCACCGTGAGCGTGACAGGATAGGTGCCGGGCGTTGCATAGCAGACCATGGGCATACTGTCCGTGCTGGTGGCCGGCGTGCCTCCGGGAAAGCTCCAAGCCCAGGACGAAACGCCGTTCGGGGAATTGTCCGTGAAGCTGGTGCATTCGTTCGGGCAAAGTGTTCCGCTCCCCACGGTGAAGGCGGCCACAGGTGCCTCTGGCAGGTGCCATTTGGCAATATGCTTTGCGGAATCGCCTCCGGCCATGGTGAAGAGGCCACCCACGAAAAGGCTGTCATGGAAGACCTCCATGGTCTTCACCGTGCTATTGCACCCGCTTCCCACTGGCACCCACGAGTTCCCTGAAAGGCGGGCGATGCGGCTGGGTGAGGTGAACGACCCTCCGATGTACAATTGGTCACGATATACGGTCATGGCGGTGACGTAGTCGTTCAAGGTGCCGCCCACATTTACCCATTGGCTGCCGTTCCACTTGGCCACGCGGCTGGCGGGCTGCCCGTTCGCTTGGGTGAAATCCCCGCCGATGTAAAGGGTGTCCTGGAAAATGCAATGGATGTACACGTCGCCGTTCACCCCGGCACCCATGCCGTTCCATGCGCTGCCGTTCCACAGGGCGGTATAGTGTACCACCGAATCCCCGGCTGTGAAAAAGCCTCCGCCCACGAAGAGCTGGTCATCGAAGGGGGCCATCGTCGTGACCCGCCCGCTGGTACCGGAGGTGAGGCCCTCATAGCTCGAACCGTTCCAGCGGGCGATGTGGGCAAAAGGAGAGGAGAAAACGCCGCCTACATACAGTGTATCCTGAAAATGGGCCATACTGTAAGCTTGGCTGTTGAACGACGAACTATTGACCCCGGTAAGGTTGAACATGTTGATACCGTTCCAGAACCGCACACGTCCACCGTCCCCGATGAAGAGCGCCGTATCGTTCGCATAGAGACCGTCCGCGGACATGTAAACGGCAAGGTTGCCGATGCTGCTCCATGCCGTTCCGTTCCACCGTGCCAAGTAGTCCGTGTTCACTCCGCCGATCTCCGTGAACACCCCACCTGCAAATAGCTCCCCGCCGAATGGTTCCAAGGCATACACGGTGGAACTGGCACCGCTGCCAACGGGCTCCCAGGTCTGTGCGGACAGTGGACCAATAGAGAGTAATATGGGCAGGAAGGGAAGAAGAAAACGCATGGCCGCAAGGTAGCCAGCCAGCTTAAGACAAGGGCAGCTTAATGGACGTGGATGGACGCGAATAAGCGCGTCCATCCACGTCCATTCGGGTCCATTAGAAAGAAAAGGGTGCCTTGCAATAAGATCAAGGGCTGACGTCTTTCAGCATTTAATCATCTGAACCCTTCACCCCACCAGCTCTGCAGCCTGTCGTGCCACCTGTATCCCGATGGCCACACCGATCCCACCCAAGCCAGCTGCCACCACCACATGCGGTGTGATGTGCTCCACCACGGGAGGCCCACCTTGCGAGCGGAAGCCCATCACACCGCTCCAGCGCTGCGCAATGCTGAAGTCCCGCCCGGGCAGGATGGTTTGCCGCAGCAGTTCCTCCAGCGCGGTCTGGATCTGTAGCGTGGTGCCGTCCTCCGTGGTGGTCTCCCCGGTCTTGTCCAAGTTGCGTCCACCGCCCAGCAGCACGCGTCCTTCGTATTCGCGGAAGTAGTAGAAGCCTTCATCCATGTGGAAGGTGCCCTTCAGCTTCAGACCGGGGATCACGGAGGTCAATACCACTTGGCCGCGGCCGGGCAGGACGTCGATCGCGGGGATCAATGTCCGGCTGTAGCCGTTGGTGGCGATCACGGCTTGTGCGGCCTTCACGGTGCCGACGTCGGCCACGTGGAGTTCCACGCCGTCCGGTTTCTCCTCCCAGCCTTCCACGGAGGAACTGAACCTCACCTCAACGCCTTCGCCTTGCACCTTTGCCAGCAGTGCCCGCATCAGCTTCCCGCTGTCCACCGCGCCTTCCAACGGATTCCAGACCAAATGATCGGCGTTGAGGCCCAATGCGGGGATGCGCTGGTCTGCCCAGGTGAACACGTTCTTCCCGAAGATGCCGTGCAGTGCGGCATTGAGCGCATCGAACCGTTCGGCGACGCGCGTGTACAGGGGGCTATCCTTCCCGAAGAGCTCATATCCACCGACGGCCTCGAAGCCGATGGCCGCATCGCCGAGCGTTTCACGCAGCTCTACCAGTCCGCGCCAGCGTTCTTCCACCCGGTGAAGTGCTGCGACCTCGCTTTCCGTCTCGATATCGTGCAGCAGCTCGCTGGGGCTGCCGAAGCAGGCGAAGCCCGCGTTCTTCACGCTGGCGCCGGCGGGGTGGGGGCCGCGCTCCAGCACCAGCACCCTGCACTTGGGGTATTTCCGGCGATGATGCAAGGCCGTAAAAAGCCCGGTGATGCCCGCGCCGACCACCACCAGGTCCGGGTCTCCATGGAACGAGCGACTTTCCCAAATGCTGTACATGCGCGCTGCGCGGCCCGCCATATTGGGCCACCCCGCAAAGTTGTCGTAAATTGCCGCTTCGTCCGCCCCGCTTCAGCAAGCAAGCCCTGCATGGCCGCATCCCCCTTTCTTCGCCCGCTCCGAACGTTCCTCGTGCTGCTGCTGCTGTGCTCCGGTCTGTACGCCAGTGCGCAGATCGACAACGTGTACGTCTACGGCACGGTGAAGGACTACAACACCTCAAAGAAGTTGGATGGCATCAACGTCACCGTCTTCAAGGACGGCGTCAAACTCTCCTCGGTCGTCACCAGCGCCAACGGCAAGTACGAGTTCAATCTGGATTACGGCTACGAATACAAGCTGCTCTTCGACAAACCCGGCATGGTGGGCAAGAACGTCGCCATCAATACGCGCAGCATCCCGGAGGAGGACCGTGTGGGCGGCTTGGCGATGAACGTGGAGATGACGCTTTTCCAGGACATCCCGGGCATCGATTTCAAGCTGCTGCAACAGCCCATCGGCAAGTCCAAGTACGACCCCACGACCCACATGCTGGCGTGGGACCTCGAGTATACCGAGCAGATCCGCTCGGAGATGGCGCGGTTGCTGAAGGAATACGACGACAAGAAAAAGCGGGAGGCCAATGCCGACGAGCAGTTCAACAAGTTGATGGACCAAGGCAACGCCGCCATGGCATCAAAGGACTACAAGAAAGCCGTGCAGAACTATACGGAAGCCTTGGGCCTGAAGGCGGGGGACCCTATCGCCACCGCGAAGCTCAGCGATGCGCAGATGAAGGTGAACGAGCTGCTCGCGGCGGAAAAGAAGGAACAACAGTACGCCGACCTGATCAAGACAGCGGACGGCCTGTTCGGTAAGAAGAGCTACGAGGATGCCAAGGCCAAGTACGCGGAGGCCTCGGGGTTGAAAGATCAGGAAGCCTACCCAAAACAGAAGATCAAGGAGTGCGATGCTTTCATCGCCGACCTGGCCGCCAAGGCGGAGGCCGACAAAAAGACCAAGGAGCGAAACGATAAGTTCAATGCTGCCGTTGCTGCTGGCGATGCCGCCTTCAAGGCCGCCAAATACGAGGACGCCAAGGGAAAATTCACCGAGGCCGCCGGGTTGAAACCGGACGAGAAGTACCCGCCGCAGCAATTAGCCGCGATCGCCGCCAAGCTGGACGAGCTGGCCAAGAAGGCCGAAGAGGACAAGAAGGCCAAGGAGCTGGACGACCAGTACAATGCCGCCATCAAGGCCGGTGATGCCGCCTTCAAGGCCGCCACTTATGATGCCGCCAAGGCGAAGTACAACGAGGCACTGGGCCTTAAGTCGAACGAGAAATATCCGGCCGACCAACTGAAGGCCATCGACCAAAAGCTGGCGGAACTGGCCGCCAAGGCCGAAGTGGACAAGCAGGCGAAGGAGCTGGACGTGCAGTATCAAGCCGCCATCACCGCCGCTGATGCCGCTTTCCAAGGCGCCAACTACGATGAGGCCAAGGCGAAGTACAACGAAGCACTGGTCCTGAAGCCGAAGGAGAAGTACCCGGCGGGCCAGTTGGTGGCCATTGACAAGAAGCTGGCGGATCTGGCCGCCAAGGCCGAAGCGGACAAAAAAGCCAAGGAGCTGGACGATCAGTATCAGGCGGCCATCACCGCTGCCGATGCTTCGTTCCTAAGCACCGACTACGAAGGGGCGAAAAAGAAATACAACGAAGCCCTGGTCCTGAAGCCGAAGGAGAAATATCCGGCGGATCAGTTGAAGGCGATCTACAAGGCCATAGCGGATAACGCGGCAAAGGCGGAGGCGGAGAAGAAGGCCAAGGAACTGGATGCGAAGTACCAAGCTCTCGTGGATAAGGCAGAGGGTCTGTTCACGGCTGCGAAATACGAGGATGCCAAAGCCAAATTTCAGGAAGCATCAGGGGTGAAGCCCGATGAGGCGCACCCGAAGGAGCGGATCGTGGAGATCGACGCCAAGTTGGCCGAATTGGCCCGGCAAGCGGAGGAAAAGCGCAAGAAGGATGAACTGGACGCCAAGTACACGGCGTTGATCACCAGTGCGGACAAGAATTTCGATACCAAGAAGAACAGCGATGCCTTGAACGATTACAAGAACGCCTCGCAGTTGAAACCGGACGAACAATATCCGAAGGACCGCATCGCGACGATCAATGAGCTGCTGGATGCCAAGGCGAAGGAGCAGGCCGAGAAAGAGCGCTTGGAACGCGAGAAGCAGGAAAAGGACAAACAATACGCGGGCCTGATCGCCCAGGCGGACAAGGACTTCAAGGGCCAAGCCTATGATGCAGCGACCAGTGGCTATACCTCAGCTTTGGAGGTGAAGCCGGGGGAGAAATATCCCAATGACCAGTTGGCTGCCATTGTTGCCCTGAAAGCCAAAATGGCCGCCGCGGACAGCTTGAAGGCGGCAAAGGATGCCGCCGAGCAGGCCCGGCTGGCGGAAGAGGCCCGGTTGAAAGCGGAGGCCGACAGCCTGAAAGCGGCGCGGGAGGCGGAGGAAAGGGCACGGCTGGCGGCGGAGCGCAACAGCAAGGCGGATGTTCAAGCCCGTTATGACCAGGCCATCGCCAAGGCGGACGCGGCTTTCGACAGGAAGGCATATGACCCGGCCCGCGAAGGTTATACCGAGGCGCTCGGTGTGAAACCAAATGAGAAATATCCGAATGACCGTCTCAAAGCCATCGATCAGGCCATTGCTGACCAACTGAAGGCAAAGCAAGCTTCAGCTACTGCGGCCGAACGGGACCGCTTGGCCGAGGAGGAACGCCTGCGAAGGGAAGCTGCGGCCGCAGATTCCGCGCGGGCGGCTTTGGACCGTGCCCGGCAGCAACGGGAAGGGCAGAAAGCGTTGGATGACCGATATGCACAGACGGTCCTTGACGCCGACAATGCCATGGCCGACAAGGATTATCCCTCCGCGCGCAGCCTCTACACACAGGCCATGGACATTAAGCCCAAGGAGACCTATCCACAGGTGAAGATCGACCAGATCGACATGATGCTCGCTGAGCAGGAGCGCTTGAGACGGGAGCGTGAACTGGCCGAGCAACAAGCCAACGAGGCCCCGCCACCGTCTCCCCAGACCAGTACGGCCGACAACCGTAAGGAACAGGAGGCGGAAGAGTTCATGCGCGAGGCGCGGGAACGCGAGGAAGTGGAGAAGTACGGCCGGATCAAGCGCCTACAGCAATTGGTGCGGCAACAGGAAGAGGATAATGCTGCCAAAGCCGAGCAACGGCAGGAAGACGCGGCGCACCAAAACAAGGACTATATGGCCAGCTCCGAAGAGCTGTACCGCGGCAGTGAGGAGATGCGCAAACGCAACGCTGAAGAGGTGGAGGCCTTCCGGGAATCCTTGGCCCAGCGGAAGAAGGAACTGCAGGAGAAGGGCAGACAGGACAGTGAACAGGCCATGGAAGCGACCTCCGCGAAACAGACGGACATCCAGCAGATGGCCACGGCCCGGCAAGAAGAACATACTAGCAATGTGAATACCGTCAGGGAGCAGCAACAAAGCTGGACCTCGCAGTTGGACGATAAAGCACAGGCGGGCATGGAGCGGACCAATGCCGCCCGCGACCAAGCGCTTCAGCAGGAAGATCAATTAGCCGTGTTTAATATCAGGGGCAATGCCTCGGGCGACCGCCAACGGGAGCAGGTAGAGCTGATGAAGCAGAATCGTGAAGCACGGGAGAAGCAGCTCATTTCGGGGGCGCATGACAGGGCCCTGAACGAGAAGGTCCGCATCGACAACATCCCCACAGATAAGCAGCGCTCCTATGCGGACTACAACCGCAATGAGCTGGCTTCGCAGTATCAGCAGGGTGTCACCGAGGAAAGCTATACCGAGGGGAACAAGGTCATCATCCGGCGTGTGGTGGTGCAGGGCAACAAGGCCGATGAGTACAGCAAGGTGATCGCCAAGTGGGGCACCTTCTACTTCAAGAACGGACAAAGCATCAGCGAACAGATCTGGTCGGTGAACACCGAACTGTAAGCCGGCCCACGTCCGTTCCCCGAGCAGCCCGATGAAATTACCGCTTCACGTCCGCATTCTGCTCGGTATGGCGGCAGGTGTGCTGTGGGCGCTCCTGAGCAGCTTCATGGGCTGGAGCCGCTTCAACCTGGATTGGATAGATCCGTTCGGCAAGATCTTCGTCAACCTACTCAAGCTGGTCGCGGTGCCCTTGGTTCTCTTCAGCATCATCACCGGCGTGGCCAGCATGGGTGAGGTGCGACGATTGGGTTCGCTCGGGCTGCGGACTTTGGGCCTCTATCTCCTCACCACCGTAATGGCCGTTTCCTTGGGCTTGGTGCTCGTGAACACGATCAAGCCCGGTGAGTGGGGGGATGATGACAAGCGGGTCGCGAACCGGATCAACTACGAGTTATGGGTGCAGGAGACCGCGGAGGTACAAGTGCCATTGGACGGAAAGTGCTTGGCCTGTGAGCCCGCCAACAGCGCGCTCCGCGATTCCATAGCCGCTGTCCGGGGAACCACCATGCCGAACGAATGGACCAAGGCCGCCGGCGCCACCGCTGAGCTTAGAAAAGAGGCGGGGCCTTTGCAGTTCCTAGTGGACATCGTGCCGGGCAACATCTTCGAGAGCCTCACTGAGATGCGGATGTTGCAGGTGATCTTCTTCGCCATCCTCTTCGGCATCATGCTGCTCTTGGTCGACCCCAAGCACGCCACCCCGTTGAACACCTTCATGAACGCCTGCAATGAGGTGTTCATCAAGATGGTGGACGTGATCATGCTGGCCGCGCCGTGGTTCGTCTTCGCATTGATGACCGGGGTGGTGGCGCGCATGGCGGGTGATGACATCGCCGCCGTGGGCGAACTGTTCAAGGGATTGGTGGGCTATGCGCTCACCATTGTGCTCGGGCTGGCGCTGATCGTGGTGGTGATCTACCCCGCGATGATGAGTTTGTTGATGCGGAGGAACGTATACAAGGATTTCCTGCGCGCGATCAGTCCCGCCCAGTTGCTCGCCTTCAGCACCAGCAGCAGTGCGGCCACCCTGCCGGCCACCATCCGTTGCGTGGAGGAGAACATCGGCGTAAGCAAGGCCACGGCGGGGTTCGTACTGCCTGTGGGCGCCACGGTGAACATGGACGGCACCAGCTTAATGCAGGCGGTGGCGGTGATCTTCCTGGCCCAACTGCACATGGTGGACCTCACTTTGGGGCAGCAGCTCACCATCGTGCTCACGGCCACCTTGGCCAGCATCGGCGCGGCCGCGATCCCCAGCGGTGGCATGATGCTGATGGTGGTGGTGCTTTCCTCACTTGGCCTCGATCCCGCCTGGGTGGCCATCGTCTTCACCATTGACCGCCCATTGGACATGATGCGGACCGTGGTGAACGTGACCGGCGATGCCGCCGTTTGCTCCGTGGTGGCGCACTCCCAAGGTGAAAAACTGTTCATGGACAAGGAAAAGCTCGAAGCCGCATGATCTTTGCGGGGCAGTTCCGTTAGTGCATGGTCTTTGCATGCCCCGTCGGCATCCATACCACCTGATCCAAAAGCAGTAGAACATGGCCAAGTTGACCAAACGCATACTCATCGTTATCGGGATCCTCATTGCCCTGCTTCTGGTGGCAGCGGTCCTCATCCCCATCCTATACAAGGGCAAGATCGAGGCAGCCGTGAAAAAGCAGGTGAATGAGAGCGTCAATGCCACGGTGGAGTGGGGCGATTGGGATATCGGCATCATCCGCAGCTTCCCGAATGCCTCCGTTTCCGTGGATAATGTCCGCGTTTGCAACAAGGCACCCTTCGAAGGCATCTGTTTGGCAGACATCGGCGAAGTGCGCGTCACGATCGGGCTCATGAGCCTCTTCGGCGACCAGATCCAGATCCAGAACGTCGCGTTGGACAGGCCGGTCATCGATGTGAAGGTGCTGAAGGACGGCCGTGCGAACTGGGACATCGCCATTCCTGACAGTACTATCGCAGAACTCGGATCGGTGGACACATCCACCACCAAGTTCAATGTGGCGCTGAAGAAGTACAGCATCGCCAAGGGGCACATCATCTACGATGACGAAAGCTTTCCCATGCTGATGGACTTCCGTGGCGTGGACCACACGGGCAAAGGGGACTTCACGCAGGACCTCTTCACCCTCAGCACCAAGACCGTCGCCGACAGCGTGACCGTGGTGTACGACGGCGTGAAGTACCTGAAGAACGTGAAGGCCGACATCACCGCCGATCTGGACATGGACATGCCGAACATGAAATTCACTTTCAAGGACAACGACATCAAGGTGAACCAGCTTGCCCTCGGCCTGGACGGCTGGGTCGCCATGCCGCACGACGACATCGACATGGACCTGAAGTGGAACATGAAGAAGAACGACATCGGCGCGTTGCTCTCGCTTGTCCCCGCTGAGTTTGCCAGCGACATGAAGGGCGTGGACCTGAGCGGCAAGGCGGCCTTCAGCGGCTATGTGAAGGGTACCTACAATGAGATCACCACCCGTGGAGGCGCGCATGCACCTCAGTACGCCCATCAGCGACCCCAACGTGGACGCAGCGCTGAAGGCCGACCTCGACCTGGCCAGCGTGAAGAAGGTGGTGCCCTTGGCGAAGGGGGACGATCTCGTCGGCAAGGTGAACGCCGATGTGAAAATGGCCGGGCGCATGAGCGATGTGGAAGCCCAGCGTTATGAGAAGTTCAAGGCGGAAGGGCAGCTCGCCCTCAGCGGAATGACCTACAAGAGCGACTCACTGCCGTACACCGTGGGCATCAACGGCTTGGTGCTGGACTTCAGCCCGAAATTCCTCGCCCTCACCAGCTTCGATGGCACGGTGGGCAAGAGCGACATCGCGGCCAATGGCCGCATGGACAATTACCTGCAATGGTGGCTGAAGGACAGTGCGCTCACCGGCACCTTCAACGTGAGCAGCAACCTTTTCGACCTGAACGAACTCATGGGGCCGTCCGATGTAACGTCCACCGCCACCACACCTGCGGACACCTCCGCAACGGGCGTTGTGGAAATACCGAACAACATCGACTTCACCCTGAACGCCGCCGGGAAGAAAGTGCTTTACGACAATCTGACCCTGACCGATGCCAAGGGCGCGTTGCATGTGCATGATGAGCGTGTGGACATGCGCGGGCTCGGCTTCAACCTCTTCGAAGGCAGGGTGGGGATGGACGGCTCCTACAGCACACAGGACAAGGCCAAACCGAAGTTCGACATGGACCTCGCGGTGAAGGACATGGACATCAAGCAGATGGTGGACGGCGTTGAGATGATCCAGAAGATGGCCCCGATCGCCAAGAACTGCTTAGGCAGCGTGACGACCACGCTGCAATTGGCGGGTGATCTGGACCAGCGGATGTCCCCGGTGATGGGCTCGTTGGTCGGAAAGGGGACGCTCCGGACGAAGAACGTCACCATCGAAGGCTTCAAGCCGCTGGTTGAGATCAGCAATGTGCTGAAGATGCCACAGCTCTCGAAGGTGGAATTGGCGAACGTGGACTTCAGCTATGAGATCCAGGACGGCAAGATGATCACCAAGCCGTTCGATGTGAAGATCGACAGGCTTACGGCGAACGTGGGCGGCAGTACGGCATTTGCTGATCAGGCCATCGATTATACCATGAAGGCCAAGGTACCCACGGACATGTTCGGAGCAAACGCCGGCCAATTGGTGAGCGGACTGCTGGGCCAGTTGAACCGTGCGGTCGGCACCGATGCGAAACTGCCGAAGGAGCTGGACCTCACGGCGAGGATCACCGGCACGGTGGACAAGCCCGTGGTGAAACCCGTGTTCGGTGGCGGTGGCAGCAACCTGAAGGAGACGGTGATCGAAGAGGTGAAGGCACAGGTGAACGAGCAGATCGACAAAGTGAAGGCGGACGCCATTGCACGCGCACGCGATGAGGCGGCCAAACTGTTGGCGGAAGCACAGAAGCAGGCGGATGACATCAAGGCCAAGGCCCGCAGCGAGGCGGCCAATGTGAAGGCACAGGGCTACAAAGCGGCGGACGACCTGGTGAACCAGACGACCAATCCGTTGGCCAAGGCCGGTGCCAAGATCGCGGCGGACAAAGCGAAGAAAGCCGCTGATGAACAGGAACAGAAGTTCATCGCCGAGGCGGATAAGCGGGCCAATAGCATTGTGGACGCAGCCGGAAAGCAAGGGGACGCCTTGATCCAGAAAGCGGAGAACACCAACACCACCGTGAAGTAACCTTGGGCCGGGTTTTAGGAAGTAGATGCAGTTGTGTAGGTTTCATGTCGGAATGAAGGGTGGAATGAGATGGAATACCATGGCGTTGCGAAGCATGGTCTATGTGCTGGTCACCCTGTTCTCCGTCACGAGCATTTGGGCGCAAGACGAAGATGAAGGAGGGCCATGCGACCGGCCCACCGACAAAAAAGTGTTGAAGCAGTTGGACGATGCTTCGTCCACCAAGAACCCGACAGACCGCCATCAAAAGCTGAAAGCGTTGCTGGAGGACCGGCCGGAATGCACGGAATGCCTCTACCGTACCGGCGAAAGTGCCTACCAGCGCGCCAAGGCCGGTGCGGGAAGCTTCAACACCAGCATCAAGTACCTCGAGGAATTGAAGGAACGCTGCCCGGAATACCACAGCGAGCTGTACTACTACCTCGGCAACATGTACTACGCGCAGGACCGGTTCGCCGATGCCTCCGCGGCCTTCCGGAAGTTCTTGGATTTTTCTTCGGACGACCCCGCCAAGATGAGCCCCGATGTGGACCGTGAGACCGCAGAGGTGGAACAGCTCTTGCCGGAGCTGGCGTTTTACACGGACTTCTACAAGAATTCACGCCCGCTGGAACCCAAGGTTTTAGTCGGCGTGAGCACCCCGGCTGATGAATACCTGCCCATGTTCTCCCCGGACAATGAACTGCTCTTCTTCACCCGCCTCAGCAAGTACCAAGCAAAGGGCGACCGTTTTCCGCTCGATGTGGAAGAACTGACAGAGACCCGACGCGCCAGCGTGAAGGACGACTTTGACAATGGCGAAGCCTTGCCGGCCCCGTTCAATACCGGGGCCAGCTATGGGGGCGTCAGCGTGAGCCTGAACAACAAGGAGCTTTTCGTTACCGTGTGTACGCCGGTGACCACTGAGTACAAGAACTGCGACATCTTCCGCACCCACTACGACACGCACATGGATTTCGGCAGCGGGAAGCAGGTCTTCGAATGGGGCGAACTGACCAACCTCGGCCCCAACATCAACACGGCCGACGGATGGGAAAGCCAACCTTCGCTCAGTACGGACGGGCGTACGTTGTATTTCGCCACCGTGCGGCTCGGCAGCCAAGGCACGGACATCTTCAGCAGCAAGCGGGACGACAAGGGGGAGTGGAGCGAGGCGGAACCCCTGCCCGCACCGATCAACACCGCCGGGGACGAAAAGGCACCCTTCATGCACAGTGATAGCCGTACGCTCTACTTCGCAGCGCGTCCCCCACGGGATGAGAACGGAAAGGAGGACCTGGCCGCGGGCCATCGCGGCATCGGGGGCTATGACATCTTCTACAGCCGCCTGGATGACGACGGCTCCTGGTCCCGGCCGAAGAACCTCGGAAACCCCATCAATACCCCGCAGGATGAGCACGGGCTCATCGTAAGTGCGGACGGCCGCACCGCCTATTTCGCCAGCAGCCGCTTCCGTGGTGTGGGCGGGCTGGATATTTACGGCATCGATCTGCCCAAGGAGGCCCGACCGCAGGATATCCTCATCGTGAAAGGCGAAGTGAAGGACGAGGCCGGGAAAGCCGTGACGGACGCCACGGTGTCGATCACGTACATGGACACCCGAAAAACGGAAGTGCTGAAGGTGGACCCGGCCGACGGGCACTATGCGACCGTGGTCAACTTGAAGGCCGGTTCCGATGTGATCGTCACTGTGAAGAAGCCGGACCATGTGTTCGACAGCCGGTCCTACAGCTTGGAGGATACGGTCCGGGGCGGCGTGGCCGAGGCGGACATGAAGTTGGAAAAGATCGAAGTGGGCAAGAGCTATCGTGTCAACGACATCAAGTATGCCACCAACAGTGCGGAGATCACCGGGGCCAGCCGGTTCATCCTGGATGAGCTGATCATCTTTCTGAAGGAGAATCCCACGGTACGGATCGAAGTGCAGGGCCATACGGACAATGTGGGCGACATGGAGAGCAACATGACGCTAAGCCGCGATCGGGCGCTCACGGTGGCGGAATACCTCACCGGACATAGCATCAAGGCCAGCAGGCTCACCAGTAATGGCTACGGCCCCACGGTGCCCATCGCCTCCAATTCCACCGAGGAAGGTCGGGCGGAGAACCGCAGGACTACCTTCGTGATCACCTCGCGCTGAACCTGCGCTGTTTCAGAGGTGTTATCAAACTGAACCCGGAGTGATGATAAGACCCCTGACATTCGTGTTGGCGTTCGCTACGCTCAGTGCTTACGGCCAGCTGGCCCATGGTGGTGCCCCGATCGGATGGGGTGGTTCCGCGATACATGCGGCCTTGTGGCCTGCCACGGAGCTGGGCGCCGTGGATCCGGTGGCGGCCACAACAGCTGCCGATACAGCAGGCGCCCCCGGGGGCTTCCGATTTGGCATCCAGCGCATGGTGAACGTGGACATGATCGCCCAAGGGCAATGGAACGCGACGGCCGATGGGGGAAGGGTATGCCGGTACACGGTCAAAAGCAGCGGCGCGGTGATGATGAGCGTGCAGTTCAGCGTGTTCAGGCTACCATGGGGCGGTCGGCTTTTTCTCTATGACGAGGGGCGGACCCGTTTTCTGGGCGGGTTCACACAGGCCAATGGGCAGCCCAATGAGGAATTTGCCACGGCTTTGCTTCCGGGCGACGCAGTGACGATCGAATATCAGGAACCTCCGGGTGCGGTGCCCGCACAGATCAATTTGGCCGGCATCACCCATGCATGGCGCAGCATTCATGCACCTCAGGCATCATCGGAGCGCGATCTCGACCCCGGCTATCAAAGCCTGCCGTGCCATAACAATGTCGCATGCCCCATTGCCGCGGATTGGCAGCAGCAGAACCATGCTACGCTGTGGTTCGTAATGCCGGACGGCCGCGGTTGCAACGGTACCTTGCTGAACAACACCGCTGAGGACGGAACGCCGTACGTGCTTATCGCCAACCATTGCTACCAGCCCACTGAATCGCAGTGGATCTTCTACTTCAACTACCAAAGCCCGACCTGTGTGGGGGACACGGGCCAGACCGCCCAGACCCTTTCTGGCTCGGTGCGGCGCTCCATCCTCTATCATGGCGATTACTGCCTGATGGAGATCAATGAAGATCCCCCTGCCAGCTTCAACGCCTACTATGCCGGATGGGACAACAGCGGGAACCCGCCACAGAGCGGAGCCACCATCCTCGATCCGCAGGCCGATGTGAAGAAGATCTCCTTCTTTAACACGCCGGCGACCACCTACTATGCCGACGTGGAGCAGATCCCTGTTGGCAGGTCTACTGGTACAACGGAATAGTGGAGTCCGGTGCCAGTGGTGCCCCGCTCTTCGACCAGAACAAGCGCGTGGTGGGGCATATGGTAGGGGGGGTGCAGACTTGTGAAACTGCCACCACGATCCCATCATACTGTTCCAAATTCAGTGAAAACTGGGATGGAGGCACCGGTCCATCATCCCGCTTACGTGATTGGCTGGATCCCGCCAACACCACCGTTGCAATGGACGGGTATGACCCCAACGGTTCCCCGGCCATGGTCGAAGTACGGCTTAAGGCGATGTTGCAAGGGCCTTTTGTTCCGGCTTCCGTCATGATGTCCACCGCATTGAACGATGCGGACCTGGTGCCTTTGATCGAGCCTTATAGCGCGTTGGGCTATGTACACCATGGCGATGGTGGTGGTGAATCCACTTCTCAGGTCGTGCTGGACGTCACCGGTCCGGAACGCGTGGTGGACTGGGTAGTGGTGGAACTACGGGACAAGAACGACCCCTCGATCATATTGGCCACACGTTCAGGCTTGATCCGGAGGAACGGTACCGTCGTGGACGTGGACGGCGTCAGTGATGTCACCTTCATGGGCCTTCCGGCGGACCAGTATTTTATCGCGTTGAGGCACCGCAACCACTTGGGCATCATGACCGCGACAGCCCGGTCCTTGTCCGATATCGGCTCCATGACCGACCTGACCGATGGCACTGTTCCGATCCATGGCGATGGCGACGCCACCACGCTCATCGGTACCTCCCGATGCCTCTGGGCGGGGGATGCGGACAACAACGGCGTATTGCGGTACACCGGACCGATGAACGACCGGGACCCGCTGCTGGTGCGAATTGGCGGCACCCTTCCCACGGAAGTTTACATTGGGTCAGCCCAGGAGGACCTGAACATGGACGGTGCGGTGAAGTATACCGGTGCCGCGAACGACAGGGACCTGCTGCTATCGAATATCGGTACCACCCCGACGGGAACACGCACGGACCAGTTGCCGTAGCGCTCCTGGCCGCGGCCCGATGGGCAGCTCGACAACTTCCGATGAACATCGGGACAACTGACACGCAATACCTGAACGGGCTATTCCTCCTGCCCTTGGCGCTTGGCGTTCTTCCGCATTCTCAGGTTCAGGAACTCCACCAGCACGCAGAAGCCCATGGCCGCATAGAGGTAGTTCTTGTCCACGTGCAGGCCTAAGCCGTCCAAGAACAAGACCACACCGACCATCAGCAGGAAAGCCAGTGCCAGCACTTTCACGGTGGCATGGCGGTTCACGAAGTCGCTGATCAGTTCCGCGGCCAGCAGCATGATCACCACGGCGATCATCACGGCCAGCACCATGATCAGCAGCTCGTTGCTCATGCCCACCGCCGTGATCACGGAGTCCAATGAAAAGACGATGTCGAGCAGGACGATCTGCAACACGACCAGGGCCAACGTGGTGGGCGCGCGTGAATGACCTTCCTTCTCCTTGATGAACTCCACTTTGTGCCAGATCTCCACCGAGGCCTTCCAGATCAGGAACAGCCCGCCACTGATCAGTACAAGGTCCTTGCCCGTGAACGGCATGGAGCCGATGTGAAAGAGCGGCTCCACCAAGCGCATCATCCAGCTAAGAGTGAGCAAAAGCAAGATCCGGGTGATCAGCGCGAAGGCCAGGCCGAGGCGACGTGCGCGCGCCTGCCGCTCCTTGGGCAGCTCGCCGCTGAGGATGCTGATCATTACGATGTTGTCGATGCCCAGCACGATCTCCAAGGCCGTAAGCGTGAGCAACTGTATCCACCCTTGGGAGGTGAGGAACACGGAAAAGTCAAGATCGTGGAGCGGGAGCATGCTGGATGGGGGGCGAATTTACCGGCCCGCCCGTTGTCCTATGAAAAGTCAGTCCCCAGTGGGTGTTCCAAAGGCATAGATCGTGATCACCACGTTGCGGTTCACCGGGTTCAGCCAGTGCATCACACGGTCCAGCAGGCCCGGTTCAGCACGGCCGATCAACCGCATCGGTCCCAAGGCGTCCTCCACATGTTTCACACGGCTGCCCAACTGCTCCTTTCCGATGAACAGCACCATGTCCGTCCCCGCGCCGAGCTGGGCCGCGATGGCCTTCACGTCCGCGTCAGGGTCCGTGAGGACCTTTTGCGTGACATGCCATTGCCCGAGGTAGAACAGCGGCAACATCGGCGGGTCTTGTTCAGCGGTGTCCTCGATGATGACCCCATGGACCGGCCGGTCGCGCAACATCAGCATGGCCTCCACGCGTTCCCGTTTGCTGTAGCTGAAGCACAACGGCACTAACAGCACGATGTTCAGCGCCCACGTCCAGGCCAGCACGCCCCGCCACAGGCCGCGGTGGCGCTGCCACCAGCTGCTTTTTTCCCGGAACGTTTCCCAGACCGTGTAGCCGAGGACCAGCACCATAGGCACGATGGTGAGGATGAACCGCTCCTGCTTGTTCGGGAACAGCGAGTGGAAGAAGAGGAAGCTGAACACCGGGAGCCAGATCAGCAAAGGCTTGGGCCGCTTGAAGAAGCCGAACAGCACCGCCAGGGAGAAGGGCGGGATGAAGATCCCCGCCAGCACCAGCAGGTAGTTGTACCACGGTTGGTCGAAATAAGTGGTGGAATTGGCCAGGTTGTACCGCACGTATTCGGTCATCTCCGCGAATGGCCGGCCCCAGATGAACATGTCGATGCCCGCCTGTACCAGCACCACGGGGATCAGCATCCCCACGCCGAAGAGCACGGCACCGCGCACATCGCGCAGCAACAGGAGGGCGAGGCCCGCGCCGCAGCCGAAGAAGGCCGACTGGAATCGCAGGTCGATCGCTAGCCCGGCGAACATCCCCGCGACCAGCGCATCCTTCCACGTGGGCCGCGCGACGGTGCGGATCAACCACCATGCGCACAACATCAGCGGCGGGATGCTCACCATCTCCACCAAGTTGCGGACGGAAAGGAAGGGCATGAAGAAGAACAAGGCGAGGAACAGCCCGCAGCGCCAGGCCACCTCCGGTGTGGAAAGGCGCAAGGCGATCCGGTAGCCCGCCCGCACCGTGATCAAGCTCCACAGCGCATGGAGCAGCCGCACCAGCACCATCTTCCAGGAAGGGTCCGTAAGGCCCAGCCAACCGCACAGTTTGAAGAGCAGGAAATGGAATCCCGGATACAGCATCATGTGGCCCGACGGCACCGGATCCGCGCCCTGGTTCCACGGCAGCCAATTGTTGTAGTCGAAACCGTCCACCCAGCTCTGTGCCGCCTCGATCACCAAGAAATGGTCGTCCTGTGCGAAGTAGCCGCCCGAGAAGATCGCCGCGACCACACGTGGCAAAAGCGCGATCAGCGTGAGCCAGAACAGGGGGCGCTGTTTCATCCCCGCGACAAAGTCCTTCATGCGCATGTTCTCCACGGGGGCAAATTAGCCACTGTCCGAGCGAACGTTGAGCAAATGTCTCACCTACTTTCGGCCACCATGACCGCAACAGGGCACCACGCGCCATTGACCTGGCGCAAGGCGTTGGCGATCCCCGCCTTTTCCCGGGCCTTGCTGGTGGCTGCTGCTGCGGGCATCGCTGTGGCCGTTGCGCTCCCGCGTTTCTTTGATCGGATCCAAGGCAAGCCTGGCAGCCTGATGCACGATCCGGTATTGGCCGCATGGATGGCGCAAGATGTTTCCGATCTCACCTTCACGGTGATCTACGGTACGTTGGTGATCGTGATCGCTTCGGTGGCGCGCTCGCCCATGCGCATCCTGCACGGTCTGTCAGCGTATGTGCTGATGCTGCTGCTCCGCATGCTCGCCATGAGCCTCTTCACGTTGGAGCCACCGCCCGGCATCATCCCGCTCGTTGATCCGTTCACACAGGTCTTTTATCCGGGAACCACACCTTTTCTGAAGGACCTGTTCTTTTCCGGCCACACGGCCACGCTGACGATCATGATCCTCCTGGCCCGGAAAGGTCCGGTACGCTGGTTCGCGGCCTTTTGTATGGCGGCGGTGGGCTCCCTCGTGCTGGTGCAGCATGTCCACTGGACGGTGGACGTGCTCGCTGCGGTCCCGGCAGCTTGGCTGGCATGGATCGCCGCGGGGGCGATCCTGCGGAAGGCCGGTCTGCCTACTTCTGCGGTAGCCGACTGAGGTAGATCCCGCTGGCCAGGCGCTCGTTCACCCCGGTGGGAAGCCAGCCCTGCACCGTGGCGGTGATGCGGTTCAGCAGCCCCGGCACCACTTCGGCCTTGCCCTTCAGCATGGCCTTCACCGCGCTCTTGGCCACCGGCTCCGGTCCGGTGCCGAATTTCCGTGCGAGGTCGTCCATCGCCATCATGCCCGCGCGCTGGGTGAAGCCCGTGATGATGCTTCCCGGGCAGACCGCGGTCACCGTCACCGGGCCCTTCTTCAGCTCGATCCGCAACGAACGGGACCAAACGCGCACGAAGGACTTGCTCGCGGCATACACGGCCAAGGTGGCCATGGGGGAATAGGCCGTCATGCTGGAGATGTTCAGGATGTAGGCGCGCTCGGCCTTTTTCAAGGTGGGGAGCAGTCGGTGCGTCAACTCCACGGGAATGTCCATGTTCAGCCGCATCATGCGCAGTTGGTCCTCCACGGGCAACGCATCGAAAAGCCCCCACAGGCCTTGCCCGGCATTGTTCACGATGCAGTTCAGCGGCAGCTTCAGTGAATTCACCCGGTCCGCCAGGCGCCCGGCGGCGTCAGCGGTGAAGAGGTCGGCCGCGAGCACTTGTGCCCTGCCGCCGTTGAGCGCACCGGCCTCCGCTGCCACCTTCTGCAAGGCTTCCTCGGACCGCGCCACCAGCAGCACGCCGAAGCCGTGCCCCGCCAATTCCAATGCGATGGCGGCCCCAAGGCCTTGGCTGGCTCCGGTGATCAGGGCGTATCCGCGGTCTTCGTTCATGGTCGTTCAAAACTGGAGGTGATGCCTGACGCGGTGCGTCAAGTTCCCAAGATCGATCAGGTCATGCGGTCAGCGCCACGTGAGGGCACATGGCCTCACTTCACAAAGTGGTGGAAGCGATGATAGAACGGGGTGGGGCTCTTCTCCGACTTCGGTGTGTACTTCCCTGCGATGATGGGGATGTACATCACCCGCCTGCGGCTCGCGTCACCCGTCAGGCTGCTCTTCTCCACCCGGTGCCAGCAGCGGCCGTCATGCACGGTAAGGTCGCCCGCCTTGATGTCGAAGGCCACTTCGTTCGGGTCCGGCTCGTTGTCCAAAAAGTTCTTCTTGCGGAAGAGCATGTTCCACATGTTCTGTTCCTGGGTGCCCGGCAGCAGGCGGAGCCCGCCGTTGCGCGGGTCCTGGTCGTCCAAGTGGATGCCCACGTTCAGCATCGGCAGGATCTTCTTGCCGAGGAAGATGTCCCGAACGCTGTCCGTATGCCAGCCCATCTGGGTGAACTTGCTCGCGTCGGTGTTCACATAGTGGTTCACCACTAAGCCGTCCTTCTCGTTGATGCCCAAGCGGGCCTGCGGACCCACGAAGCCCAGCAGCGTATTGAAGCGCGGGTCTTTGAGGAACTCCGCCAGCACGGGGCTCTGCTGGTTGGCGAAGGCGAAGCGCTGAACGATCCGCTTGCCGTCCACATCGTTGCCGTACTTGATGGGCACGCCATTGACTTTCTCCCGGTTCTCCGTGATCCATTCCGCCTGCACCATTTCAACCGCGCTCCAGATGGCCGCAACGGTCTCTCGCGTGATGAAACCCGGAAAATGGATCATGCCGTGCTTCGCGAAGGAGCTTTTCTGCTCCTCCGTAAGTGCTGTGCCCAGCGGAGTGCTGGCTTCAATGATGCGTGCCACTGGTGGTGCGTTAAGACCCGACGAATGTAGGATACAGGCCGATAGGTTGTAGCCAACTGTTGCAAAGGTTGTAAGACCCCGGTGGTGTGGATGACGGCCCTTTAGCTTTGCCGTCCTTCCCGTACCCCATGAAGATCGCCATTCTGTCCCGCAATGCCAAGCTGTATTCCACTCGTCGCATCGTAGAGGCGGGCCGTGCCCGGGGCCATGAAGTAGCCGTGCTGGACCATGTGAAATGCGACCTGGTGATCGCACCGAAAGACCCGCATGTGGTCTACAACGGGGAACGTTTGGCGCTGGTGGATGCCATCATCCCGCGCATCGGCGCCAGCGTCACTTTCTACGGGGCCACGGTGGTGCGCCAGTTCGAGTCCATGAAGATCTTCACCACCATGGAGAGCCAGGCGCTGGTGCGCAGCCGCGACAAGCTGCGCAGCCTGCAGATCCTCAGCCGCGCCGGGGTGGACATGCCCCGGACGGTCTTCACCAACTACAGCAAGGACGTGGCCGGCGTGGTGGAACGCGTGGGCGGTGCGCCCTGCATCATCAAGCTGCTGGAGGGTACCCAAGGGTTGGGAGTGGTACTGGCCGAATCCCGCAAGGCGGCCACAGCTGTCATCGAGGCGTTCAACAGCCTCAAGGCCCGCGTGATCATTCAGGAGTTCATTGCCGAGGCCCGTGGGGAGGACATCCGGGCCTTCGTGGTGGACGGTGTGATCGTGGGCGCCATGAAGCGCACAGGTAAGGATGGCGAGTTCCGCAGCAACCTGCACCGTGGCGGAAAGGCCGAACTGATCGATCTTTCCGAGGAGGAAAAGCACATCGCGATCCATGCCGCACGGGCCTTGGGCCTCAAGGTGGCCGGCGTGGACATGCTGCAAAGCTCCAAAGGCCCCTTGGTGATCGAGGTGAACGCCTCCCCGGGCCTGGAGGGCATCGAAAAGGCTACGGGCAAGGACATCGCAGGCGAGATCATCGCCTACGTGGAACGGGGGGCGAAACACTGAACCGGGACTGCTTGGTACGTTTGTGAGATCGAGGTCCGCCCGCGCTTGTCGCGCAAACAAGGCCCAGAGCAATAGCTCACATCACCAATGCTTTCCCGCCGATCCACTCCAGCGCCTCCTCGGCCGTGCGGAACCAGGCCACCTCGAAGGTGAGCTGCCCTTGCACCGCCGTGAAGGAGCGCTCCACGCTGGTCTGGTTGAAGTAATCCTTGGAGGCAATGATCGCCATGCGCTCCAGCCCCGTACTGAACAAGCGCGGGAACCAGGTCTCGTTCGCCCACTTCTCATCCGCCTGCATGATCGCCGTCATCTCCCGCAGGTCCGCGATCCAGTAGCGGACCTCCTTGTGCGCCTCCATGAACTCCAGCGCTACCGTCAAGCCGTGCCGGTACTGGTCACTGCGCGCATGGCCGTTCCACGTTAGCCGGATCCACCGGTGGGCGACGTTGGATGTGATCCGGAGGAAGGGCTCCTCGAACAGGACGATCTCGGATAGCGCGTTGGAGGACATGGTGGGGTGTTCTCAGATACCTTGGTAAAGTTAGGGGATCTGGACCGGCCCGATCCCTCAGGGCACGGGAGGACGGCTATTCGCTGGACGTGCTGGTCGGCCTAACTCCCGCGCCAGAGTTTGTGTAACGTGATCACGAATGAAGACCGCATGCGGCTACTACGGTCAATAGCCGTGCTGAACCTGAAGAAGCTGCCCGGATCTGACTCAAGCGATATGCCACCGTCATTGTTCACGCAAGGCATTTCTCCAAGCAGTTGGTGAAACAGTTGGAATTGCTGGACCCGGATGTCATTGTCATCGCTGGTGTGGATCTGCAATGGGATGATACGCTGGTGAAGGTCTTGCCGAAGAATACCTATTGGAATTGGACGGAATGGCGAGGACGACATCGGCTCTTCATCCAGACGTGGCATCCCCAAGCGCGGAACGGAAAGGACAAGTTGAGCCTTGCCCGCATTGAAGAGGCGATCAAGGAAGTTAAACTGAACGGGTCATGGCGACATTAGCCCATTCTCAACACAAGTGACCGTCCACGCTCTTGCGCCTGTCCACCCAAGCCAACATTCACAAAAGGCACGAGCGTGAACGCTCGCCCCAGTGAAGGACACCTTCTATCTTCGCTACATGTCCCAAAAGTCCGATGTGCAGATCCCGGATGAGGTGCTGGAGCGTAGGATCCACTTCATCCGTGGCCAGAAGGTGATGCTGGACCGTGACCTTGCGGAGCTGTATGGCGTGGAGGTGAAGCAACTGAAGCGCCAAGTGAAACGGAACGCTGCCCGTTTCCCGGACGACTTCATGTTCGAGCTTTCCAAGGCCGAACTGGAAAATTGGAGGAGCCAATTTGGCACCTCCAATCCAAGCATCAAGCAGGGTCTGCGTTATGCGCCCTACGCCTTTACCGAAAACGGTGTCGCGCAACTGTCGAGCGTCCTGAACTCCGAAAGGGCCATCGCGGTGAACATCCAGATCATCCGGCTCTTCACCCGCATGCGTGAAATGCTCCTCACGCACAAGGACCTGATCTTGGAATTGGAGAAGCTGAGGAACAGCTCCAAGGAACACGCGGGCAAGATCCAAGTGATCTTCCGCTACTTGAAGCAGATGGAAAAGCGCGAGACCGAGCGCGTGCTTCTGGCACAGATCGCCAAGGAAAAGATGAAGGCGCGGCCAGAAGCGGGATATAAGCGCATGGGACGGAAGAAGGAAGAGTGAACGGGGCCATAGCCTGATCCGCCTCTGGCGGTCAGCGCGAGTTGCCGGTCCGTTGCCACCGCCCATCCGAACCCCGCGAATACCTTTGGCGGCCCGATAAGTATCGGGCCAACCATTTCTCCCCTTGCAGACCAAGATCCTCATCCTCGACCACGGATCGCAGTACACCCAGCTGTTGGCGCGCCGCGTCCGTGAGCTGGATGTTTATTGCGAGATCCATCCCTTCAGCTCCGCCAGCCGCTTTGCGGACGACCCTTCCGTGAAGGGCGTGATCCTCAGCGGCAGCCCGGCCTCTGTTTTTGACGAGGGTGCTCCGGACACGGACCTGAAAGGCCTGCAAGGGAAGGTGCCCGTGCTGGCGGTGTGTTACGGCGCGCAGCTTTTAGCCAAGCGCGCCGGTGGGCAAGTGGTGCGCAGCGATGTGCGCGAATACGGGCGCGTCTTCTTGGACAACATCTTTGTGCAACAGCCGCTCTTCAAGGGCATCCACGCCGGAACACAGGTGTGGATGAGCCATGGGGACAGCATCCTCGCTGCGTCGGACGCCATGGAGATCCTGGCCGGCACCCATACCGTGCCCGTGGCCGCTTTCCGCTTGAAAGGGGAGGACACTTTCGGCGTGCAGTTCCACCCGGAGGTATTCCATTCCACGGACGGCCTGCAACTGCTGCGGAATTTCGCTTTTGACATCTGTAACTGCCCGGCGGACCATTCGCCCAAAGCTTTTGTGGAGGAGACCGTGGACGCCCTGCGGGAACAGCTCGGCGAGGACCATGTAGTGCTCGCATTGAGCGGCGGCGTGGACAGCTCCGTGGCGGCCATGCTGTTGGACAAGGCCATCGGCAAGCGCCTCCATTGCATCTTCGTGGACAACGCGCTGCTGCGCAAAGGCGAGTTCGAGCAGGTGCTGACGAGCTACCGCCACATGGGCCTCAACATCAAGGGCGTGGACGCGAAGGAGAAGTTCCTCACCGCAATGAAAGGGCTGGACGACCCGGAGGCAAAGCGCAAGGCCATCGGCCGCACCTTCATTGAGGTGTTCGACGCGGAGGCCAAGCTGATCAGCAACATCAAGTGGCTGGCGCAGGGGACGATCTATCCGGATGTGATCGAGAGCGTGAGCGTACATGGCCCCAGTGTCACCATAAAGAGCCACCACAATGTGGGCGGGCTTCCCGCGCACATGAAACTGAAGGTGGTGGAGCCGCTGCGCTCCCTCTTCAAGGACGAGGTGCGCCGCGTGGGCAAGACCCTCGGATTGGATCCCACCATCCTCGGCAGGCATCCGTTCCCCGGGCCGGGCCTGGCGATCCGCATCCTCGGCGATATCACTGCGGAAAAGATCGCCCTGCTGCAGGAGGTGGACCACATCTTCATCCAAGAGCTCCGCGATGCAGGGCTGTACGATCAAGTGTGGCAGGCCGGTGCCATCCTCTTGCCCGTGCGCAGTGTGGGCGTGATGGGCGATGAGCGCACCTACGAGAACGCCGTGGCCCTGCGCGCCGTCACCAGCACGGACGGCATGACCGCTGACTGGTGCCACCTGCCCTATGAGGTTTTGGCACGGATCTCGAACAGCATCATCAACAAAGTGAAGGGCGTGAACCGCGTGGTGTATGACATCAGCAGCAAGCCGCCCGCCACCATTGAATGGGAATGATCCGCAGACTGCTCCTTCTTGTCCTGTTCGCAGGTGCCTTCACCATGGCCTCTCTTGGTCAGGAGATCCGCACCGTGGACGGCGAAAAGTACATCGTCCACACGGTGGAGGCGGGGCAGACCTTGTTCGGCATCAGCAGGCACTTCGCGGTAGAGCTCGATGCGATCACCGAGGCGAACCCCGGAGCGGAACAGGGCCTCAGCATCGGGCAGGTGCTGCTGATCCCGCGCAAGGCCCAGTCCAAAAAGGACCTGAAGACGGCTCCCGAGCTGAACGACGGGGAACTGCTCCATACGGTCACAAAAAAGGAAACGCTTTACGGCATCGCCCGGAAATACGGAGTGGACCAAGAGGACCTGAGGCGGCTGAACCCGGACCTCTCTTATGGCCTGCGGATCGGTATGGTGCTCCGCATTCAAGTGGCCCGCAGCACGGCCGCACCGCCCATGGCCGTACTGCCTGCCGTAATGGACCGCGATGAGTTCCATCGAGTGCTACCGGGGGAAACATTGTATGCTTTGAGCAAGCAGTTCGGCGTGTCCGCGGATTCGATCAAGGCCGCGAACGGAGGCCTGCCCGAAGGGCTGAAAGCGGGCATCTATGTGCGCATCCCGCGCGGCACTAAAGCAGTTACGGACAGCACGATCATCACGGAGGCGTTGCCGCGACCATCGCTCTCGATGCGCCGCCGGATCGCTGTGCTATTGCCTTTCACCGCAACGGCCCAGGATACCGCCGCGACCGGCGAGGATGGCGAGCGCTTGGCCTCCGTGACCGAGGCCGCCGTGGAGTTCCGCGCCGGAATGGCCATGGCCTTGGACAGCTTGCAGGCCCAAGGATTGAACGCGGACGTGCTGGTGTTCGACACCGGGATGAAGCCTGCACAATGGGACCCCGTGCTAAAGAGCGACGCGATGCGTGGCATGGATATGTACATCGGGCCGTTCCATCGTGCGGCCATTGAAAGCCTCGCGCGTGTTTCCGGGGGTGCTCCCATCATTTGTCCTGTGCCGCAGAGCAACAAGGTGATCTTGGGCAACCCTTCGGTGAGCAAGGCCATAGGCGGCAGGACCGACCGCCTGAAGCTGATGGCCCGCTATATCGCGTTCCACCACGCGGCGGGCAATGTCATGCTCCTGAAACCGGACATTTTCAGCGAACGTGATGTGCAGGGGCTCATGGAGCGGGAACTGCAACAAGCCCTGCTGGCGCAACCCGCCAAGCTGCGGGATTCACTCCTAGTGGTGCCTTGTGGACGTCGCGATGTTGCCGCCGCCGTGGCGAAGTTGGACCCCGTCCGGCCCAATATTCTGGTGGTCCCGAGCGAGGATGTGGAGTTCGTGACCACCGTGTTGACCAAGTTCATGGCACTGGTGCCCAAGTACAAGATCACGGTCTACGGTCTGGACACGTGGACGAACATGAGCACGCTGGATGTAAACGCCTTGATGAAGTTGAACGTGCATCTGCCGGCCAATGCTTTCATCGATCGCTCTTCCCCGGCGGTGAACGCCTTTGTCGCCGCGTACCGCACCCGCTTCCGCAATGAACCCGGCGAATATGCCTTCCTCGGTTATGACGTGGCGACGTATTTCATCCGGGCGGAAATGCAGTTCGGGGAAGATTTTCCGAAGTTCTATGCCCAGGTGCATGCCAAGCCGCTCTACTTGGATCTCAGGATGCAGAAGCTGGGGCCTGAGAACGGATGGAGCAACTCCAGCGCGGTGATGCTGGAGTACTTGCCGGGCGGGCTTTTACTGGCCAAGTGATCTGCGGAGGTGCGGGGATGAAGGTTTATCCGCAGATCTCGCAGATGGACGCAGATAGAATGCCCGAGGCATAAGTTCCGGTTTCACCCAACGCACGCAACGCAGTGTGATCCGATAACGAACTGTCCGACCGGATCTTCACCGGAGCCAGCGGCGCTCCAGCACGAAGGTGCCGAAGGGCAGGAGCGAGGCGATGCCCACGCCATAGATCCGTTCCATGGGCCATTTCAGCCGGGTGAACAGGGGAATGGCCAGCAGGATATAGCTGATGAAGAGCACGCCGTGCGCCCAGCCGACGTATTTCACGGCCAAGGGCATATCGGCCATGTACTTCAGGGGCATGGCGATGAAAAGCAGGACCAGAAAGCTGATGCCTTCAAGGATGGCCACTAAGCGGAAGCGGCGGATCGTGGGAGGATGTTCCTTCATTGGGGCCGCAAAGATCGCCCATGTACAGGATGCCCGGTCATGGCAGAGCAACGATTCGTTCGCGGGCAGGCCCATCCCCTTTTCCGGTCAAGGAATTCCACAAGAGTACTGGGGTTTCCCCTCCTTTTTTCAAGGAGGGGCAGGGGTGGTGTATTCGTGTGGCCGGACCACCCCCAACCCCTCCTTATAGGAAGGAGGGGAGACGGATCCTCAGGCGCGTTTCGTGGGGAATACCAATGACAGTCCCCTCAATTTCTCAAAAGAGGGTACTGGTTCCGTGATCAAAATGAAAGAAGAAGAGGTGATAGCCCTGCTTGGCCGGAACGTGCCTTGGCACATGCCATCTAAGTTTGCCGCATGCGGGGCAAAGGTTGGTGGTCGGTGGTGTTCGCGGCGCTTGGCGTGCTGTTGGCGCTGCTCAGCCTGGCCATCGGGAGCGTGCACGTGCCGTTGGATGCGGTGTGGAATGCGCTTTTTTACACCGGGCAAGGGCCCTATGATGTGATCGTGCTGCAGGTGCGCTTGCCGGAGATCCTCACCGCAATAATGGCCGGTGCCGGATTGGCCGCGGCTGGTCTGCTGATGCAGACGACCTTCCACAATCCCTTAGCGGGCCCCGGAGTGCTGGGCATGACCGGAGGTGCGGCCTTGGGCGTGGCCTTGGTGATGCTGGCCCAGCCGCTCTGGGCGATGCTGCCGCTCCCGCAGGACCTGATGATCACGGTAGCGGCGTTGGCCGGTGCCATTGCGGTGCTGCTCTTGATCGTTGCCGCCGACCGGCGCGTGGGCGACGGGATCACGCTGCTGATCCTCGGCCTGATGGTGGGCTACCTCTGTTCCGCGTTGGTGAGCGTGCTGCAGGCTTCCAGCGAGGCCCGCGTGTTGAAAGGCTTCGTGCTCTGGGGCATGGGCTCCTTCGCCGGTATGGACCTTGCACGGTTGCCTTGGCTGGCGGCGCCCGTGCTGATCGGCTTGGTGATGGCGGTGATGCTGATCAAGCCGCTGAACGCGATGCTGATCGGCGATGATCATGCGCGCAGCATGGGGGTGGACGTAGCCCGTGTCAGGCGGCGCGCCATCTGGGCCACGGGCCTGTTGGCCGGAAGCATCACGGCGTTTTGTGGCCCCATCGCCTTCCTCGGCTTGGCCGTACCGCACGTGGCCCGCGCCTTTCTGCGCACCGCCGACCACCGCGTGTTGATGCCCGCGACGATCGTGCTCGGCGTGGTGCTCGCTTTGTGCTGCGACCTCATCGTGCGCGGTGCGGGAACGGAAATGATGCTGCCGTTGAACGCGGTGACGAGCCTTTTGGGCGCACCGGTAGTGTTGTGGGTGCTGCTCAGTGGCAGAAAATGGGCACGGCAAGGATGACGGACACGAGCCTCCTTCGCGCCGAAGATCTCACTGTGGGTTATGGTCGCACGCCTTTGCTGGAGGGCATCCGCTTGGACCTGCCCTCCGGCAGCCTCACTGCGTTGATCGGCATCAACGGCATCGGGAAAAGCACGTTGCTGCGTACGCTGGCCGGGCTGCATCCGCCCATGGTGGGCGAGGTTCTCTTGGACGGAACGAACGTCCACACAATGTCCGCCATGGAACGGGCACGCCGCATTGCGGTGGTGCTTACTGGAAGGCCACAGGTGGGCATGTTGGACGTGGAGACCTTGGTGGGCTTAGGGCGGCAGCCGTGGACCGATCGCTGGGGACGCACCACGGCCGCCGACAAGGAAGCGGTGGAAAGCGCGCTGGAGCGGTCCGGGGCGATCGCGTTGCGCCATCGGGAAGTGATAGCGTGCAGCGACGGCGAATGCCAGAAGGTGCTGATCGCACGGGCCATGGCACAGGCCACGCCCGTGCTACTGCTGGATGAGCCCACGGCATTCCTCGATCTGCCGAACCGCGCGGAGATCGTGCGCATGTTGCGGTCCATAGCACACGGCGAGGGGAAGGCCGTGCTCTTCAGCACTCATGATATTCAATTGGCCCTGGACCTCTGCGACCGGGTGATCCTGATGCGGAGCGGGGAGGGGTTATGGCAAGGAACGCCAAGGGAATCCCTGGTCTCCGGTGAACTGGAACGAGCGTTCTCCAGCAGCGGGGTGCGTTTTGATCCGGGCAACGGAACGCACCGTTTCCTGCCTTGATGATATCAAAGCCCGGGATACAATGAACTGGACACCCTTTCGCGACCCCGGCTCGAGGGCCGGGGTGACAATCATGTAAGGATCGTGTGCTCGATTAGCCGCGCCCAGCGCAGCTATTCGAGCACACGATCCAAAAACGAACTTAATTCCGGGCTGTCATCCCGGCCAACGAGCCGGGACGGAATCGCGAAAGAGTTTAAGCATGCACTATCTCGGCCACAAGCGGCATTAAAACGAGAAAAGCCCCGACTAATGCCGGGGCTTTTCAATGCGGAAATGATCTGTCCCTACTTCTTCAGCAGGTCGCGGATCTCCATCAACAATTTCTGGTCATCGGTAGGGCCTGCAGGAGCGGCTGCTGCCTCGGGAGTCTTCATCCGGTTCACGGCTTTCACCACCATGAACATCACGAAAGCGACGATGATGAAATCCACAGTGGCTTGTAGAAAGTCGCCATACAGCACAGCCACCTCTGCAATTCCGGGCGTGGTAACGGCACCTGCGGCATCCTTTACCTCCGGTATACCATCGCGGAGCACCAATTTCAGGTTATCGAACTTCACATCGCCAGTGATCATGCTGATCAGCGGGGTGACGATGCCACCGGTGAATGAGGTTACCAAGCGCGTGAAGGCGGCACCCATCACGAAACCGACCGCGATGTCGACGAGGTTGCCCTTCATCGCGAACTCCTTGAACTCCTTAAGCATTCCCATTTGGTCCGTGTTTAGGTGTGTATGGCGCGAAAGTAGGTCGGTATCAGGCGTTGGCTTCGTTGGAAGAGCTCGCGGCCTCTTCCGGCTGTGCGGCCCGCATCTCGGCGCGTAGCTGCTTGTGCTGGGTCTTCAAGCGGTCGATCTCCTGCCTTGTGCGGTCCAACTTGCCTTCCATGTCTTTTTTCATGGCCGCGCCCGCAGCGCTCTTGAAATTGAACTTGCCCATGTTCTCCTCGCCTTGGCGCACTTCGATCTCCAACTCCTCGATCTTGCGCTTCACGAAGCGGCTCTCTTTTTCTATGCGCTCCTTGCCGTCCGGGGCGGTGGCCATGTCCTGCACGCGGTTCTGGAACGACATGTTCCGCCGCTCCCCGTCGTTCATTTTCAATTGCCCGTATTGCTTGTCCAGGGCGGTCCGGTAGCGCGTGCTCAGCCGGTCGTAATGTTTTGGTGAAATACGGCCGCCATTGAGCCAGCGCCCGCTGAAGGCTTTCAGGCTTTCCATGTCCGCGTTGCGGTCGCCGGTGAGGGTGAAGTTCTCGATCTCGGCGATCAGGGCGTCCTTTTCCTTGGCGTGCTCCGCCTGTTCGGCGTCCTGCTGGTCGAAGGAGGCGCTGCGGGCCTTGAAGAAGGCGTCACAGGCTTCGCGGAAGCGGCCCCACAATTTGTGCTCGTCGCGCTGGCCCGCGCTGCCGGCCTCCTTCCATTGGTGTTGCAGGGCTTTCAACTTGTCCGCCGTCTGCCGCCACGCGGTGCTGTCCTTCAGTTCGATGGCCTCGGTGATGAGCGCTTCCTTCTTCACCCGCACGGCCTTGTACTGGTCCTTGATGGCCGCATAGTGCGCGTTCTTCCTGTCGAAGAAGACGTTGCAGGCATCGCGGAACTCCCGCCAGATCCGTTCGTTGTCCTTCTTGGTGGCAAAACCGATGTTTTTCCAAGCGTTCTGCAGTTCCAGGACCTGATCGGTCAACGTTTTCCATTCGTTGGTCGAGAGGCTTTCGGCCTGCTTCCCCAGTTCGGCCACCTTCTCCACCAGGGCCTGCTTGGCGGCCAAATTGGTCTCGTGCTCGGCACGGCGGGCCTTGTAGTGGTCGTTGATGCGGTCGTACACCACGCGGGTGGCGTTCCAGAAGGCTTCGCTGACGGCCTCGCGGTCTTCCTTGGTCACCGGGCCGATCTGGTGCCACTTGTCCTGGTATTCCTTCACAAGGTTCTCCGCCTCCCGCACGCTGTCCACCCGCTGCACGGCCTCCATGTCCGCCACCAATGCCTGCTTCAACGCCGTGTTCTTTCGCAGATCATGGTCGCGGAGCTCCTGGTAGATCCTGATGTGGTAGAAGAATTCCTCGCGGAGCTGGCTGTACTCATGCTGCAGTTCGCGATAGCTCTGTTGCGGGATCGGGCCGATGTGTTTCCATTGGTCGCCCATCTCGGTGAACCGCTGGAAGGCATTTCCGATGTTCTCCTCGTTGGCGATCAACGCCCGGAGCTCGGTCATGAGCGCTTGCTTCGCGGCCAAGTTGTCGTTCTCTTCCTTCTGGCGCTTCCGACGGATGTCGTTCACCTTGGTGTTGAAGGCGTCCAGCAGTTGCTTGAACTTCTTGTCATCCTCGCTGGTGAGCTGTGCGGATTCAATGGGCTGGTGGGCAGCCACCGGAACGATCGGCTCAGCTGCTGGCGGTGGACCCACCCGTTCTTCCGCATCTTCCACCACTTCGGGTGCGGCCGCTTCCTCCTCTTCTTGGGCTTCCGCAGCTCTGGCCTCCGCCTCGGCTTTCTCCGCTGCTACCAGGTCCTCGTATGCTTCCTTCACCGTCTCGACCGCCTCGGACGACCGTTCCACGTCCGGCTGTTGGAGCAATTCCTCCATACGGCCGATCAACTCGCTTTTCGTTGCCATGCTATTCCGGATGGCGGCCCTCATTGTGCGTGGCCGCGCCACCAAATATAGAAGGCTCAGGTCAGTTCGGCGGCGATCGATCAACGTTGCGCACGTACCGGGTCCGCGAAGTGGTGCAATACCTCTTCCTAAACGGCGATCCCGAGCACGCAAACATCATCCAACTGGGGCTGCGTTCCCTTCCATTCATTGAAGGCGCGGTCCAGCGCTTCGGCCTGCATGGCCATGGGCAGGCCGTGGTTGGCCAGGAGGATCTCGTTGAAGCGCGCGGCCATGAATTTCTTCCGGTCCGGCCCGCCGAACTGGTCCACATAGCCGTCGCTGAAGAGGTAGATGTTGTCGCCTTCGTGGTAGGCGATGCGGTGTACGCTGAATTTGCGTTGGGTGCCATGTTGTGATCCGCCAACCGGCTTTCGGTCCCCGTTGATCACCGTGAGCTGTCCTTCATGCATCCAGTACAAGGGGCGGAAGGCACCGGCGAAAAGGATCTCCTTCGCTTTCCGGTCGATGCGGCACAAGGCGATGTCCATGCCGTCCCCGGCGCCGGTACGCCGCCCTTCCTGGTTGAGCGTGCTGATCAACCGCTGGTTCAGCTCGCCGAGCAGTTCCGCCGGGTCGTGGCCCTGAAGGTCCCGGGCCAGGTCGTTCAACAGGGAACATCCGATCGCGGCCATCATGGCGCCGGGAAGTCCGTGCCCCGTGCAATCCGCGGCCGCGACCAAGCATTCGTGCTCGCTGATCCGATGGTACCAATGGAAGTCGCCGCTCACCACGTCACGGGGGCGGTTCAGCACGAAGAAATCGTCGAACTGCTCGCGGAAGCGCTCCGGTGAAGGGATCAGCGCGGACTGGATCTTTCCCGCATAGGCGATGCTGTCGGTGATGCCGTCGTGCCGCACCTGCAGGTTGCTACGCTCGTCTTCCTCGTGACGCACCAAGCGGCCCACACGGCGGAAGAGCAGGAGTCCGATCACCGCGAACAGCAAACCGGTGATCCCGATCTCCCGGACCAGCTGCGCGTTGGTGTCGGTGCGGAGCAAGGCCAATGGTGATCGGGCCACGAGCGCGGCAACGACCTTGCCTTGTGCATCAGTCACCGCATCGATGGCGATCAGCTCACCGGCCCGGGTGATGCGCAAGGGCTTGTTCCCGTTCCGCTGGAGATAGCTGCGGATCTCCGTGGCGGCCGGGCCGGTGTACGCATTGCGTAGTTCCGGCCGCTCTGCCGAGGTCACCACCGTCTGCAATTCCTGCTTCTGTGCGTCGTATGCCACAATGACCAAGGGCGAGGTGAGGCCCGCGGCATCGGCGCTTTTCTGCAAGTCACCGTGCTGCACGTAGTACCAGGCGTCCTGGGTGTTCTTCACCAGCATGCCGCGTGAATCGTAGGTCTTCAGCAAGCGTGTGATGCGGCCGCCGTCCAATTGCGCGGAGAGGGTGCCGGTAACGCCTGCCAGCCGGGCCATGGTCTGCTCCTGCATCGCCTCTTTTTCACCCCGGTGCGAACGGAAGATGACGGTCACACCGATCAACAGCGAAGCTCCATAGAGCATCAACAGGACCTTGCGGGAGGTGGTGGCGAAATACTTCTTCACGGCGGGGCGCCCGTCCGCTTGATGAACAGGCCCGCGTTCCTACGTAAAAAAGGGTGGTAGAGTTGTGACCGATCCTATCGGGCGGCCGTCTTCCGCTTGAACTCCGCGATGGCGTTCCGCGTGAACTCGGAAAGTACCAGCCTGCCGCTGACGGCCGCACGCTCCGGCAACAGGCTGCCCCAGTCCTCGGTGCCGCGCCACATGATGCGCTTCAGTTCCGCCATGGCCTCCGGGCTGTATGCGCTCAGCTCAAGGGCATGGGCCGCCACGGTCTTATCCAGCTCTTCAGTCTTGTCGAAGATCTCGGCATACAGGCCCCTTTGTTCGGCCCATTCCGCCGTGCGCCAAGCCGCAGGGGTGGCGCTCATAAAGCCGAAAGCGGCCGTGCCGATCTTGCGTTCCACCGCCGGGCCCACCACGAACGGTCCGATGCCGATGGCGAGCTCGCTCAGCTTCACCGCGGCGCTTTCATGCGCGTAGCACACGTCCATTGCGGCGGCAAGGCCCACGCCACCACCCACGGCCTTCGCCTGCACGCGGCCGATCACGAAGCAGGGCACCGTGCGGATCGCATTGATCACCAAGGCGAAGCCGTTGAAGAAGGCCAAGCCGGCCGCCTCATCATCGATCGCCATCAGCTCATCAAAGCTGGCACCGGCGCAGAAGGCTTTTTCGCCTTGGCTCCGAAGTACGATCACGCGGACGCTTTTCTCAGCACCGGCCTGCTCGATGTTCTTCGCCAATGCGGCAAGGATGTCGGCGGGCAAGCTGTTGCTCTTGGGGTGAAAAAAAGTGACGGTGGCAATGCCGTCGGCGATCGCGGTCTTCACAAAGGCTTCGTCCATGGGATGCAGTTGTTAGCGGTCGCGAAGATCGTGTTCTTGCGTTTGTGGTGGTGAAGGACGCGGGGCTTTCAACATGAACCACGGAGAGGTCAGGTACTCGTTGCTGTAACTCTTCGCACAAGAACAATCCTCTTTGACCGGCTTTCCGGGGAAAACGAGCTGGTAAGCCGTGATCCGATTTTGGAGATAGAGCGGGGTCATGGTAACAAAGGGACTTCCGGGAGAACCCCGGAAAAGGGTTTTTCGAAATGTTTTTGCCGAGGGGTTGTCCATGAATGAGAAGTTCAACCAAGTCGCCACGACAAGGAGCGGGTCGTGCAGAGGAGGGCGCCAGCCGTCGAACAGGCAGAGTGACATGTGGTACTTGAAGTGCATGCCGAGCATGCGTTCCGTCATGTAGGAGGGTTTGACCATTGCTGCGTTCCGGACGGGATCGTCAAGAGCCGCTTGAACGGACGGATAGCTCCTGTTGAACCAAACAGCCATCAAGAGCGCGGACGCCAAGCAAAGGCCAACACCGGATGCAAAGAACTTCCGCCATCTGCGCCTTTCGATTGAAGTGACCAGGTGGAAGATGATCTGCGCGAGCAAAAAGTGAGGGAGAAAGACAAGTGCGGCCACCGGCTGCCAGATGGCGAACAAGGGGACGAGGAGCATCATTCTCGGATCCATCATGCCGATGAACACGATGCAATACACGCAAATGCAAGCAGCGATGCCGAGCATGAAGAATACCGGGGCGCGAAAGGTCCGCAGGCGTTCCTTCAGTAAGGGATAGAGTACCACGGGCAGGAACGCGACCACCAGCGCGACCGATGCCCAAGGCACCGGTCGGCAGAAGTACTGGTGTTGCTTGTTGGCAATTACCGCTGCTATGATCAACAGCAAATTCACCAAGGAGAGCCAAGGGGAGGCCATGGCCCGGCCGATCCATTTGCGAATGCGCATCTTGGCAGGAACGGAGATGGCGAGTTGATCAGTACGTGCTGTACACGATCAACACAATAGTGTTCCCCGGATGCCGCCTACGGGATTTTCACGAACGCGATGGGCCGTTGTTTCTGATCCGCATCAAACCGGAGGAAGTACGATCCTGCGGGCAGGTCACTTACGGAGATCGAGGGAGTCGTCCACCGCAATGCCATTGTCCGAAGCACCCTGCCGCTTAGGTCCAGGATATTCACCGCATGCGTTCCCTGATCAAGTCCGCGGACAGTAATAATGTCCGTGGCCGGGTTCGGTGAAAGCAGCAATGCCGGGCCCTTGGAAAGTGCCGCCACCGCTGTGGTGTTGCCTTGAAAGATCCGCTCGTAGTTCTCCGCGAAACTGTACGTGCCGTCGCAGCTTCCGGCCGCGTCCCAATTGATGCTCCAGGTCATCATGCCGCGCAAAGCGGGATAACCGGCGGTCTGGGCCAACGTGTAGGAGCCCGGCTGCGGGCCGGTGCCGTGCAGGTAGCGCAATGCCGCAGCAACGGTGGCCGTATCCGAATAACCGCCGCCCGCCGCATCGGCACAAGCGGGAAGGCCCACGGCGATCTGTTCCGGCGCCAACCCGTTAAAAGGTCCGCCCGAAGTTGTGAAGCCTTGGATCACCGCCTCCGTCTGGCTCACGATAAAATCCGCGGTGCCTTGGTCGTAGATGGCGCCATCGATGCCGTACATGCTGCCGCTGTTGTAAAGCTGCACTTGCAGGATGTCGAGGCGGTCGCGCAGCGCATGGATCAAGGGGAGATAGGCGCCCCAGATGCTGCCGAAAGCACTTTGTCCACCTTGCACGCTGGCCGTTTCCGGGGCCATGGTCAACATCATCGGAGTGCCGGTGTTCAGTTCGAAGGCATCGCCGATGTCCTCGATCGCCTGGATCAGCCGCAGCATCGGCGCATCGATCGGGGTGGTGATCGTGCCGCCGGTGATGCTTATGGAAGCTCCCTCCAGGTCGATGTCGATCCCGTCGAAGCCGAAGTCGGCCAATATCCCCAGCATGCTGGCCGTGAGCTCATCGCGTTCGGCATCGCTGTTCAACTGCACCGTGGCATTGGCCCCTCCGATGCTGATGAGCACTTTGTGGCCGGAGGAGCGCAGAGCGGCCACTTGCGCCGCGAAGGTGGTCGGATCGGTCGCGCTGGGCGTGAATACCATCTGCGACGTTGAGCCGAAAACCGGTTCAGCGAATGAGACCTCGATCACATCGTAGCGCGGATCGATCTGGTCCAAGGATATGTAAGGGGCACCGGCGATGTCCCAGTTGTGCCAGTACCCGATGAGTGCTGGGGACTGGGCGCTCAGCGCACCGACCAAGAAGAAGGTGGAGAGGGATGGCAGCAGCCGCATTGAGCAAACGTAGTGGTTACCACGACCACATGGACCTCGGCAGTTTGGTCAAGCTTTTCCATGCTGCCCACTTTTGTAATACCCGCTCAGCTCCACATGGATACGGCCACGTGCGACATGAAAAAGCGCAGTGTCGAGGCAGTTTTTGGGTGGCCAGATACCCGGACCGGTACGTATCAATGCACCACGCGCACCATCCGCAGGTCTTGCGGTCGCTGCACCTTGAGCAGATACACCCCGTTGCTAAGCCCGTTCATGGCGAGGCGGAGCCGCCGCTGGCCCTTGCCTGAGACAGTGTTCACCAGATGACCCGTGGCATCGAAAATATCCACACGTTCTATCGCGCTGGTCGAACGAAGGGTCAGGCCATCGGCATCGTACAGGAGGTCAAGGCTGTTGTCCGTTACGGTCCGGATCCCGGTCGACACGTCCACCACCGTCGTGCTCACCGTATTGGTGATCACAGGCAGGTTGTAGTCGAAGAAAATGTTGGCCTCATTGGTGATCAGATCGTTCACGCCGACATCCGGGACCGGTGCTAGCCTGTAACGGATGAAGCCTTGGCTCGCAGCGAAGTCGCTTCCGCTGTCGGGCAGGTTGATGCCGTCGAACCGGAAAACGGCCGATCGTTCTGTGACGACCGCGCTCCAAGCGTGACTGGCATCCACCACCTCCAAGGTGCTCAGGTCCAGCAAGGGGTCGATCTCGTCCTCGATGCGAACGTTCAAGGCCTCGGCATTGCCGGTGTTCTGGAACCGCACGATGTAATCCAGCGTGCGCCCGCTCTGGGCCTCCAGGATGGGCAGATCGCCAGCGGGAAGTACCTGCTTGTCATTCGGGTCGAAGCTTCCTACGATGATGCGGTCCACCTGGTCGGAATTATTTGCGGAGGCGTCATCCGCGGGTGTTGTGAAGATGTTCGCGGTATAGGTCAACGTATCCCCCAATGTGGCTGAACTCGGCACATGCAAGGTGACGTGGTAGGTCATTGACGCGAACGGTGCAATGGGCGGCACGGACCAACTAACGGAGCTTCCGGACAGCCCTGTTTCCGCAGGAATGCTGACGATGTATGAAAGCACAGGGTCAAAGGTGAGGTTCAATGTGCCGCCTATGGTCGTGTTCCCGCTGTTGTGGCAGGTCACCATCAACTGGGTGTTAATGCCGCCCCGGTGTTGGCCTTGGCCGGTGATGGAAACCGCAAGGTCGTTGAAGGTGCCAACGGGCGTGAGGCCGAAGTCCATAGCATTGGCATTGGGCGGTACGGTCACATTCTGAGCACCGCTCGGCATGCAGCTGATGTTCCAGATCGGACCTAAGCCCGGAAGGTCCAGTGCGTACTGACCGTCAATGAGGTGAGCAGTGTACGATCCAGCCGTGTTCGTGGCGACCGATTGGACCTGGGGACCATCCGCCCGCACGAACACCCCCGGGGCCGGCCCGTCACCGTTGTTGAACGTACAGGAGTTGTCGCTGTCCACATAGACCCGCCCGCTGATGGTGTTGGCACCACAGGTGTTGGGAACGTTCACGGTCAAGAGGGTAGGGCAAAGTCCGCACTGACCGTTGGGGATGAGGAACAGGGTGGAAGTTCCAGAGGGGAAGCCGGAAAGCACGATGGGAGATTGGGAATAACTGCCGATCTCATTTGAGGGGGATCCCAAGGCCACGATGACGTTTCCGCAACCACCGACGCTATTGACATTGTCCAGGGTCAACACGTTGTTCGAGCAGTCCAAGGGGTCCGGTTGCGAACTGACATCCGCTGTCACAAAGCTTCCCGGGTCGATCCAATACTCCGCGGTGTTCTCGGTGCAGCCTGACCCATCGGTCACTTCCACCGTTACGAGGGGACTGTTCATGGTCGTTTGAACCGAAATGATCTCGCCTGTGCCGATGGGCATTCCTTGGGCATACCAGGTGATCGTATAGGGTGCGGTCCCACCGGAAACGATAAGCCCGATATCAAACCCGACCAAGTAACAATTACCGGTCTGGTAGAATTGGTAGTTGAAGTTGCATTGGGCCATGCTGGCAAATGGCAGCAGTGCCGGGAGGAGAAGTGTAATAAGTCGACGCATGTACGGGTGGAGTTTCATCATAGACGAGAGCAGATCCATTTAGTTGTCCGTACTCGGAGGATCAGCTTTCCGCAGATGCTCAGCGACGCGGTGCGATCGCTTTACTTCCGTCATGTGAAAGACCACGGACCGTGGCCATGCCCTAAGCCAAGATCACTGAACGATGAGAATAGTTTTACTCTGTCTCGCTAGCGCCTTCACTTTCTCAGTCATGGTCTAAGTGCCGAGCTACGTGCCCACCTCCGGCCTCGTGGCGTGGTGCCCCTTGAACAACACGGCCATGGATGTCGGCCCCAATGGTCATAGCGGCACCACATCAGGAACGACTGCTGCGGTCGACCGCTGTAGGAATTCAGTAGGTGACACTGCTTTCGCGGAGCCATTTTGCACCTTTGGTGCCCAGGACTGGATCGGCTTCGTCGGACCAGGTTTGGCCGTGGAGTGGATCGCGTGCCCAGGACTGGATCGACTTCGTCGGACCAGGTTTGGTCGTGGAGTGGATCGCGTGCCCTCATTCCATGAGCTATCACCACTATCGTTTCACGAAAGTGCCCAGGACTGGATTGACTTCGTCGGACCAGGTTTAGCCGTGGAGTGGATCAAGCCCCCTCGCTTCGCTCACGGTCTTTTTTCGTGCCCTTCCTTGCTCAAGCTTCGCTTGGCAAGTCGGTCACGAAAAAGCCCTGCCGCTTCGCGACAGGGCTAGATCACCAAGTGCCCAGGACTGGACTCGAACCAGCACAGCCTTTCGGCCACACGCCCCTCAAGCGTGCGTGTCTACCAATTTCACCACCTGGGCAAGGGGCCGCAAATATAGAAGCGTCCCGCATAGCGGAAAGCGCTATTCTTTTTTGAGGGCCGAAGTCCATGTTTTACCGTCGGAAATGATGCGCACAGCATAGGATCCCGGGGCCAGCATTGAAACGTCGATGGTCCCGGTGCTGCGCGTGGTCAGCACGGTCCTGCCCATGGTGTCGAACAAGGTGACCTCCGCGGAACGGACCTTGTTGGGCAATTGGAACCGGACCACGTCCTTGCACGGGTTTGGCGCAAGGACCGGTCCCTGCTGCAGCCCGACTTCATCGATGCCGGTGTTGCAATCCAACGCGTTCACGTATTGCCATACGTGGTCATCAAAGACCGAGGAGACTAATTGTGCGTCATATGCGGGGTCGCCCATGCGCACCAGCACCAGCCCTTGGCCGGGTGCCACATTGATGATCTGGTCGTTCTTCCCGAGCGCGCTGTACATGTCCGCTGGGGCGTGCGGCACCAGTTCCCCCGGGAATACGAACTGGCTACTGGGCAGCATGAAGCTGTCCTGTCCGTTCAGCCACCAGAGGTAGCCGTAGCTGTGGTTCAGGTTCTGTGAAGGCGTGATGGCGGCATGGAAATACGCGCTGTCATGCAGGATGGTGTCCGTGCCCCACACCATGCCGTTGGAGGCCAGCAGCCCGAAACGCGCCATGCTGCGGACCGTGCTGAAATAAACGCGGTTGTACAGGATGGGCAGCCAGAAACCCTCCATGCCGATGGGATCCCGCAGCCGGGCATTGAAGTAGGTGTAGTAGTTCTGGCCGGTGGCATTGGCCACCACTTCCTGGAGCAGCGTGTAAGGCGCATTGTGATAGGCCCAGCGATCACCGGCGTCGGCGATGTATGCCAAGCACGCCGGGTCGGTGCAGTCGCTGTTGGCCACGCCATCATCCAGGCCCGTGGTCATGGTGAGCTGATGCCTTACCGTGATGGCGGCCTCCTGTATGGGCGTTTCCGCCGTCCAGCCTGGGCCGAGATAGGTGCTCACGGGTTCGTTGATATCAAGGGACCCGTCCTCCTGGGCGATCCCGACGATGGTGCTCGTCAAGGTCTTTCCGGCGCTGGCCCAGTACCACAAGCTGTCCTGCGTGAACGTGCCGAAGTAGTGTTCCAGCACGATCCGGCCGTCCTTCAGCAGGATGAAGCCTTTGGTGTGGTGGTCGCCGAGATAGGCGTAGAGCGAATCGATGCGTTCCGGGCACCAGCCGAGCGTCGCGGGGTCCGTGATTTCCCATGTGCTTCCGGCAACAGGCGCCGGGAAGTAGGGTGTTTGGGCCAAGGCAAAGGAAGGGAGCGCCAAGAGGGCTAAGCAAGGGATCAGTGTGGAGGACTGCATGCTGGTTTTGACGTGCGGGACCGGGAATGGTTCAATGCGGACGCCGACGCCGGAGGTCATTCCCCATCCTCCGGAATGCTCAATTTATTGATCCGCACCAGCGGACCGGGACACATCTGGCCATGGCAGCCGGCGCAGGCCATTATCAGGTCGTTGAACACATTTGTGCGATCGGCCTTAGGCGTGGTGTAGAGCGAATCCAACTGGTGCAGCCAGGCCTGGGCGAACGGATCGAAGGTGCCCCGGTGCACCATCCCGGGTGTGGCTTCCGCTGTTTTCAGCTTCTTGAACTGTTCCGGGAATGGCAGAAGGTCCCTTCCTTCACTGAGCCGTTTCCCGGTGGTATCGGCAAAGGCGGTCATTTCACGCATCAGCTGCGCCAGTTCGCTTTTGGCAGGCGGATCCCCCTTCACGATCCGCACCGTCTCCGCCGCGGGCGGGGCGGTCGGTGCTTCGGACTTCCGGCTGGAAGAACATGCGAGGAGAAAGAAAAGCGTAGTGGCGACACCTATAACACCAATGCGTTGTACAGAGGAATGTTGGATCGAATGCATGGATCGTCGTTGTTTGTTCATCTTCGCCTGACAAGGTGGCCGAAGTCTATTCCGGCCCGAAGATCGTGAAGACTGCGTGATACATGGCAATAATTTACGTCCAGTCCATCGATCACGACCGCAGGCGGCTGCTCACCGCGCTGATCCCGCCCGCAATGGTGGTCGCGCTGATGTGGGTGGTGCTGGGCTTCGACCTGGTCTACCACTTGGACTTGGCGCGTTTCGGGATCCTTCCCCGCACCATCACGGGTTTGCGCGGCATCGTGTTCGCGCCCTTCCTGCATGGCGGGTTGGAGCATCTGGTGAACAACAGTCTACCCTTGCTACTGCTGGGCTGGTTCACCGTCTACTTCTATCCGAAGGCCGCCGGGCGCGTGGTGCTGGTCAGTTGGCTGACCACCGGGCTGTGGGTGTGGGCCATGGGGCGCGAAAGCCATCACATCGGCGCCAGTGGCATCGTGTATGCCTTGGCGGGTTTCCATTTCTTCAGCGGGCTGTTCCGCAGGCGCATCGCGCTGATGGCCGTCTCCTTGATCGTGGTCTTCCTCTACGGCAGCATGTGGTGGGGCGTCCTGCCCATCCAACCCGGCGTCAGTTGGGAAAGCCATCTGTTCGGCGGGGTCGTAGGGTCGTTGCTGGCCTGGTGGTACCGCAACGTGCCGCCTGCCCATGTGCCGCCGCCAAGGGTTGAAGAGGAGGAAGAGGACGAAGAGGAACTTCTGCTTCCAGGCAGTGACCCCGGTGATGAGCAACCTCCTGAACCCCGTGTCGGCCAAGACGGACAGACCGACCCCATGTATGATCCTTCACGCACGAGCAGCACCTATCCTTGGGAAGGGTAGGGCCGAGTTATGGGTTGTCGGTTGTCAGGCTTAGACTCTGTCTGTTTTGGAATGAACAGTTCCCTTGCAAGTGTTTTGCACTATGCCCGCTCCGCAGCTGTGCTCCCCATCCAATGGCTTGGTCACTTGTGAGCGCGGGGTTCTTCGTGCGTCCATCAGCTGTTCAGCTAATCGATCTCATCCGCTGATCTACCTAACCACCACCAACCGCACCGCCTGCCTGCCCCGCTCAGTGGCCACCACCGCCGTGTACACACCGGGCGGCTGCGTGGTGAGATCTATGGTGTTGCCGCTGCCTTGCCAGATCTGTTGGCCGGTAGCAGAATACACAGCGATGCTTTTTGCTTTTTGTGCGAGGACGAGGATAAACTGGCCGGTGGAGGGGTTGGGAGTGATGAAGGCCGTCATGGCCGAATGCAATTCCTCTATACCAACAGGTAATAGCGAGCAATCACAAGGAATACCCGGAAGGCCCGGGTTGCCGGACTGTTCGGAATAGACGTAGGTATCATGTAGTCTTAAACAATCTGGATCTGTATTGCCATATATTATTTCCAATTGTAATAGAGGGCCGGTCGAACCTCCAATTCCTGACTGCCAAAACATATAATAACCAATATATGGGACGAGTGGCTCCCAGCCAATTGCATGTATAAATAGACGATTGACAGTGATTCCATTGTTTTCCAATAATAGAATAGAATCCACGACCACGGTCCTGATCTCATAGTCTGGATCAGGCCCCCAAGTATAGGATGTTAGCACATTAGGGATCGTATCTCCCGCATTCGCCGCGACATCAACCGCAAGATACTCCTGCATGGAATCGAGCAGCATAACGTAGCCCTTGCCTGTGGTATCGGATCGCACATAAAATCGCTGAACCAGTTCCGAATGATCAAACGAACCGTTCATGATGTATTCCAATATGCGCTTATAGGTCTGGCCAGCAATCACCGTGTCCGGATCAGGTCCCAAGATCATTTGAATGCGTGTGAACTCCGAATTATTAAAATCGGAAAAGCACCATGACGCGGAGGAGTCAGGATAGGCCTGAGCACGGCATACATGAGCTGTCATGCAGAACAACAACGTACTCAGCATCCATGTCAACATCGATCTCATTGTAAAACGATTTTACCCGTCTTTTGCCCAACGCCCTCGCAAGTCTTCCCGGCCAACCAGACTTTGCTCTCCAACATGGACGGCCGGAGCGACTTGTGGTTGATGTACGCTGCATTCATCCATACTTCCTCGTGAAGTCTTCGGACTTCACACGATAAGATCCGACCATCGAATGTACAATAACGCCACGGATCGTGTACCGAAGATCGTTCCGTCCGGCAGCCTGAATACTACTTGGTCTTCTTCGGCTTTACTGATCCATGGTTGCCACGAAGGTCACCTGCCGCATTCCTCCGCCTCCGCGTCCAAACCCCAACAACCACCTCCGCGCCCCGCTCCCTACACTTGCACCATGGATCCCCGCTTAGAAGCCTTTGAACGCCTGCTGAACATCATGGACGACCTGCGCGCCAAATGCCCGTGGGACCGCAAACAGACCTTGGAAACGCTCCGGCCGCTCACCATTGAGGAGACCTACGAGCTCGGCGATGCGATCCTGAACAACGACCTACAGGAGGTGAAGAACGAGCTGGGCGACCTGATGCTGCACAACGTGTTCTATGCCAAGATCGGCGAGGAGAAAGGCGCGTTCACCATCACCGACGTGCTCAACGGCATTTGTGAGAAATTGATCCGCAGGCACCCGCACATTTACGGCGACGTGCAGGTGCAGGATGAGGAGGAGGTGAAGGCCAATTGGGAAAAGATCAAGCTGAAGGAACGGCGTAGCGTCGACCCATCGGGTCGACAAGACGACGGGCCGCGCAGCGTGCTGGAAGGCGTGCCCCGCGGCCTGCCCAGCATGGTGAAGGCGGTCCGCATACAGGACAAGGCCCGTGGCGTGGGCTTCGATTGGGAGCACGCGCACCAAGTATGGGAGAAGGTACACGAGGAATTGGCGGAGCTGAAGCACGAGGTGGAGACGCAAAGCGACAAGCAGGCGGATGAGCTTGGCGACCTGCTCTTCAGCATCGTGAACTACGCGCGCTTCCTGAAGATCGACCCGGACGAGGCGTTGGAACGCACCAACCGCAAGTTCATCCAGCGTTTCCAGTTCTTGGAGACGGAATCGCGCAAGGACGGGAAGAAGCTCGGCGAGATGAGCCTTGCCGAGATGGACGCCTACTGGGAGCGGGCGAAGAGGCGCTGAGGTTCCTCTAACATCAACGTCTTCCGCCGTACGGCGGAAGACGTTGATGGGACTAGTTCCCTCAGCGATCTCCCGAAGGGGGTCCTGAGGACAGGGAATAGGTTATCGCACCACGAACCGCCGTATCACCACGCTTTCTTGCTGTGTCCCTTCACACCGTACCACAGAATGAAGAGGTAGCAGGGCACCATCATCCAATATGCGTGTTGGTGGCCGATGCTTGGCTCCTCGGCGAGCTTACCGTAGATCAACGGCAGGATAGCGCCGCCCGCGATGGCCATGATGAGCAGCGCGCTGCCGATCTTGGTGTGGCGGCCCAGCCCGGAGATCGCCAAAGGCCAGATCGCGGGCCACACCAACGCGTTGGCCAGGCCCAGCAGGGCAATGCAGAGTATCGAGGCGTGTGCCGGGAGCAGCGTGGCCGCGATGGTGAGCACCACGCCCAGCACCGCTGAGGCTGCCAAAGCCTTGGCCTGCGAAATGAAACGGGGGATCGCCACGATGCCGATCACATAGCCCACCACCATGCCGACCAGCGTATAGCTGGTGAGGTGCTTGGCCTCGCTAAGCGGCAACCCGAGGGACTGGCCGTAAATGCCGATGGTGTCGCCTGCCATCACCTCCACGCCCACGTAGAGGAAAAGCGCCATCACGCCGAGCATCAGGTTGGGGAAGGAGAAGATGCTGCGGCCATCGGTGGCCACGCCGGGCGCATCCACCTCGGGGTCCAGCTCCGGAAGCGGGGAGTATTTGATCATCAGGCCCAATGCGACGAGGGAGGCGGCCATCACGCCGTAGGGCAGGATCACGCGCTGGGCCAGCTCATCCAGGCGAGCGGCGAGCAACGGACCTTGCAGCGCACTGAGGTCGGCCTGCAGGGTGTCCGCATCGGAAAGGAGCAAGGCACCGAGGACGAACGGAGCCAGCACCCCGGCCATCTTGTTGCAGATGCCCATCACGCTGATGCGCGCCGCAGCGCTCTCGATCGGACCCACCACCGTGATGTAGGGATTGCTCGCCGTCTGTAGCAACGACAGTCCCGTGCCGATGACGAACAGCCCCGCTAAGAACAGGCCGTAAGAGCGCTCTTGCGCGGCGGGGATGAAGAGCAGCGCGCCCAATGCCATGGTGAACAGGCCGTACATCATGCCGCGCTTCATGCCGGTCTTGCCCAGCACCCAGGCCATCGGCAGTGCTGTGACGAAATAGGCGATGTAGAACGCGAACGTGACATAGAAAGGCTCCGCGCCTTCCTTCAGCTCGCACACGATCTTCAGATAGCTGATCAGCGGACCGTTGATCCACGTCACAAAGCCGAAAAGAAAGAACAACGCGCCGATGATGACGACGGCGGAAGTGGTGTGCGTTTTCCCGGACATGCGATGGACTCTGGCGGTGAAAGTATCCGGCCATGTGCTGCCCACAGGCGATCGCTCAAGCAGTTATGCGCAGGAAGGTGTGAGGAATGTGGTGGACATTATGTGAGATCGGTCGTTTGGTACAGGGTACCGGGTACTGAGTACCGAGTACAGGGCATCGGAGTCCTAACACGACCCTTCAGATACCCTGTACCCTATACCCAGTACCCTGTACCAAACAAATAACTCTGTCCCTCTCTTACTCGCAGTCGATCAACAGCTCGTCCGTGAAGAGGTGCGACGCCTCGCCTTTGCCGGGATGCCAGTCGGGGCAGGGGCCGGCGTACTTGGCGATCACCTTGATGTAGCGCGCGTGCTTGTTCAGTAGCTCGGTGGTCATTTCCATGGTCTGCGTTCCTTCCGCCGTGCGCGGCACCGTGTTGGCCACCGTGGCGCTGCTCCAATCGTGGCCGTTCATGCTCCACGCGAACTGAACGCTTTCCGGGTACCAGATCCACGAACGCTGGTCCTGAAGCACGCCCAGCCCGAGGTGCTTCAGCGTCTTCATGCTGCCGAGGTCCACCGTGGCCAGCACGTCGGTGCCGAGATAGCCTTGCCAAGCGCCGGTGCGCCAGTCCTGTGCGCCACGGATGCCGTCGATCAAGGCGACCTCACCGGCGGCGGCATACTGCGAGGACCACTTGCTTTCCACTTTGATGGTGCGGTCGGGATCGATCTGCGTGAAGTGCGCACTGATCACAGGGCTGGTCCGGTCCTTGTCCACGGCGATGGCTTTCACCACGGTGGTGGACGCTACGGTGACCGGTCCATCATAAACAGGGCTGTTGCGTGTGGGCCGGCTCCCGTCCACCGTATAATGGATCTGATCATCCGAACGCAACGTGCTGATGGAGACCTCCAGCGGTTGCGTGAAAGCCTGGCTGGACGCCGTGATGATCGGTGCGGAGGGCGGATAGCTTGTGATCGGATCACGTGCCACGGTGGTGATACGTGCTCCTTCCAACGGTCGCCACATTGCGGCGAGATCGATCTGCAGGTCCATGCCCTGCATGAGCGTGGAGCAGGGGACGGAGCTCAAGCGGCCGGCCTCGCCATTGAGCACCGTGGAGCGGATCAAGCGATCGCCGATCAACTCCCCGCTGCAACGCACATGTACTTCCTTCCCGTTCGGCAGGTGGATGCGGTACGCATGGAACAGCGGCGCATGCAGCTCGAACACCGGATCCCCCGGCGCGATCTGGTACAGGCCCAAAGCGCTCATCACGTACCACGCGCTCATCTGGCCGCAGTCCTCGTTGCCGATCAGGCCGTCCGGCGTGTCGTGGTAGAATTCCGTCAGGAGGCGGTCCACCATGCGTTTGGCTTTGTCCTGCCGGGCCACGCGGTCGTACATCCAGGCCATGGCATGGCTCGGTTCGTTGCCGTGCGCGTACTGGCCGATCAAGCCGGTGATATCGCTCTGGTCGCGACCGGTGGTCTTGGGGTGCGCTTCGAAGAGCTCGTCGAGCCGCTGTTCCAAGCCACCGTGGCCCGTGGCTTTCAGCGCTCGGTCCAAGCCTTCCACGTCCTGCGGAACGAAAGTGCTGTACTGCCATGCGTTCGCCTCGGTGAAGTCAAAGTTCACCTCGAAGGGATCGAACGGACCCTTGAAGCCGCCGTTGTAGCGGGCACGGAAGAAGCCTGTTCCCGGGTCGAAGAGGTTCCGCCAGTTGCTTGCGCGATCGAAGAACACCGAGGCTATGCTGTCCTTGCCCATGGCCTTCGCCATCTTCGCGATGCACCAATCGTCGTAGGCGTATTCCAGCGTGCGGCTCACGCTCTCGCTCTGGTCCTCGCTGCTGATGTAGCCCTTGGCGCGCAAGGCGTTCAGGCCGGCCTCGTCGCGGTCCGCACTGGCTACCATGGCCTTCAGCGCCAGCTCGGCATCGAAGCCACGGATGCCCTTCAGGTAAGCGTCGGCGATCACGCTCACGCTGTGGTAGCCGATCATGCAATCGGTCTCGTTGCCCCAAAGCTCCCACACGGGCAGGCGGCCTGTTTGCGAGTAGATGTCCAAGAAGGTCTTGGTGAAGTCCACCGTGCGCTCCGGCTCCAGGATGGTGAACAGCGGATGTTCGGCCCTGAAGGTGTCCCACAGGCTGAAGACGGTGTACACGTCGTGCTTCGCGGTGTGGACCTTGCCGTCGTTGCCGCGGTATTGGCCGTCCACATCGTTGAAGAGGTAGGGGACGAGCAGGCTGTGATAGAGCGCCGTGTAGAAGATGCGTTGCTGCTCCGGCTCGCCGCCCAGCACCTCGATGCGGCCCAGCTCCTTGTCCCAGACATCTTCGGCCTGTTCTCGCACAGCATCGAATTCCCAGCCGGGCACCTCGGCCTCCATGTTCTTCCGCGCACCTTCCACGCTCACCGCGCTGATGCCCACTTTCACCAGCACCGGCAGGCTGTCCGAGGGAAGTGCGATCACGGCCTTGGAACTGTCGGAGAGCACGGGGTCCAGTATCACCTTGCGATCGATACGGATGCAGAAGAAGAGCCGCTGGTCGCGTGCCCAGGAGCTGCTGCGGCGCTCCCCGACGATCTCACTCACGCCGGTCTGCTTGATCGAACTGGCCAACAAACGGTCCCGGTGCCGGAGATCGATCACGATGGAACGCTCGTCGGCCTTCGCGAAGTGGTAGCGGTGCATGCCCACGCGCTTGGTGGCGGTGAGTTCAACGTCCACGTTCGGATCGTCCAGATGCACTTTGTAATAGCCTGCGTGCGCTTCTTCCCGTTGGTGCGAGAAACGGGAACGGTATTCCTCGGGCTTCGTGGTAAGGCCGCCGCTCAACGGCATCAGCAGCACATCGCAGAGGTCCGAGACGCCGGTGCCACTGAGGTGCGTATGGCTGAAGCCGTAGATCAGGCTGTCGCTGTAATGGTAGCCACCGCAGCCGTCCCATTCCACGGGGTCGATGCGGGTATCGGGGCTCAACTGCACCATCCCAAAGGGCACGCACGGACCGGGGAACGTATGCCCATGGCCGCCGGTACCTACAAAGGGGTTCACCAGTTCAGTGGCGTAGTTGGTGGCCCACGTGGTGGTGTCCTGCGCAGGAAGGACCGCAGGGGAAAGGAGGAGCGCGGAGAGAAAGAGCCGGTTGAGCATTGGCCGAAAATACGGGTCTGAGGTTCACCGCCACGACGCAAAGTCTAATGAGAATAGGAACCGCAACGGACGCAACGAGCGCAACGTTCTGAACGTCGTCGTAAGGCCGTTGGATGTCGTCGACCCCGAGCTATCCCGGCATTCCCGTTGCGCTCGTAGCGTCCGTTGCGGTAAAAACTCACAACGTCGTCAGCGCCGCAGCACCAAGTATCGCCGCATCATCATCCGGCAGCGCCGAGGCCACCAGGTCCACGCGACCGTGGTAGATGTTCAGCAGGTATTCCTGGAAGCGCTCTTGTAACGGGACCATCAACAGATCACCGCTGCGCGCTATCCCGCCAAAGAGCACGATGCGCTCCGGGCCGGTGACGGCCACAGCGTTCGCCAAGCCCACGGCTAACCAGCGCGCCGCATGGCGGAAGGTCTGCAACGCCGCCGCATCGCCTTGTTCGGCGGCCTTCGCGATGCACAAAACACCTTCCTCCTTCAAAACTTCAGCATCGCCGTCCAGTTCCAAGAATGTCTGACGCAACCCGCGGATGCTCACATAGGCTTCTAAGCAGCCTTTGCGGCCGCAAGTGCAGTCCCGGCCATCGATCACGATCGTCATGTGGCCCAATTCGCCCGCATTGCCGTGGCTGCCGAGCACCAGTTGACCGTTCACGATAAAGCCGCTGCCCACGCCGGTGCCGAGCGTCACCAGCAGCAGATCTTTCAAGCCTTGGCCTGCGCCGTAGCGCCATTCACCCAGCGCCGCCGCATTGGCATCGTTGCCCAGCACGCTGCGGATGCCGGTGCGCTCCTCCACCATTCGCGCCAAAGGCACGTCGTTCTTCCACGGCAGGTTCGGTGCCATTTCGATGATGCCCGTGAGCTGGTTGGCGTTGGGGGCGCCTATTCCAATTGCTTGAATTTGGTGATCGGTAGCTGGTGATCTGTGATCGGTGCCGAGTTGCAGAGCCGCCTCCGCCAGTGCATCGGCAAAGGCGAATTCATCCACATGGCCCGTGGTGGGGATGCGTGTAGTGGCGGTCACACGTCCGTTGTCGACCAGGCCGATCTTGGTCGTGGTGCCGCCGATGTCGATGCCGATGATCATGCTTTGAAGATCGGTCCGCAGATTTCGCAGATGGACGCAGATGATTTGCCGGAGGTCCTTCTTGGTTTGGACCACGAAGAACACGAAGGACACAAAGGTGATCTTCTTGCTAGTAGCACCTTTCTTGCAAGCAAACCGACCCGGACGGTCGCCTCCAAATTCTGATCTGCGGGGATCCCCTCTTTCAGCGTCATCTGCGTTCCATTCCGGCAGCCGGCTTGCTTCCCTCGAACCCGAACCACGCCAAGTACGCATAGCACAGCAACGGCAGGAAAAAGCTGAGGTGCATGGCCCGTTCCGGCGTTCCGTGCTGTTGGAGCACATCGATCAATGCGCCTTGTGCCAGCGGGATCAATGCGCCACCGAGGATCATCATCACCAATAGGGAACTGCCTTGGCCGGTGTCGCCCTTCAGGTCATCGATGGAGAGGGTGAAGATGTTGCTCCACAGGATCGAGTTGAACAGGCCGATGGCGAGGATCGTCCACATGGCGACAGCGCCGCTGCTCACCATCGTGGCCACAAGCAATCCCGCCGCGATGCAGGCGAACAGCCCCGTGGCCCGGCCCGGCTTGCGGCCCGCGATGAGGAAGGCGCCCATGTTCGCGGCGATCAGCACCGCCAGCGGCCAGAGGTGCTGCAAGTCCAAGCCGCCGCCTACGCGGTTCACGATCCAAAGCAACAGGAACATCGCCACGCCGATCAACGCCAGCACCGCCACGCGTTTAGATCCATTGAAGCGGTCGCTCAATGCCACAGCGCCTAAGAAGCGGCCACACATGGCGCCGCCCCAGTAGAGGCTCAGGTAGTTCTTCGCGTCGTTGTGCGAAAGCCCCAGCACGCCGTCCAGCCCAACGAAGCCAATGATGAGGCTGCCGATAGCGACTTCCGCGCCCACGTAGCAGAAGATGGCGATCATGCCATTGCGAAGCTGACGGTGCCGTAAAGCGTTCCGCCGTTCGTGTACTTCCGTGCGTGGCGGTTCCGGCAAAGCCGTGAAATACACCCAGACCGCTTGCAGCAAGAGCAGCAAGGCAAAGAAGGCATACGGCCAACGCACCGCCGCATCACCTTTGAAAAGGTCGAAGATCAACGTGCCGCCGATCAGCGGAGCCAGCGTGGTGCCCAAGGAATTGAAGGCCTGCGCGAGGTTCAAGCGGCTGCTGGCGGTCTCCGCCGGACCGATGATGGCCACGAACGGATTGGCCGCGATCTGCAGCAAAGTGAACCCGAGTCCCAGCACGAACAGCGCGACCAGATACAGACCGTAAACGCTGACATAAGTGGCCGGAACGAAAAGCGCGCTGCCGACGGCGCTCAGCACCAGTCCAGCGATCAGCCCGCGTTTGTAGCCAATGCGCTGGATAGGGTCCTCGCCGCCGCGCGAGATCAGGTAGTATGCCAGTGACCCCAGAAAATACGCCCCAAAGAAGCAGAACTGCACCAGCATGCTCTGCCACCAGCTCAGCGTGAAGACGGCTTTGAGGTGCGGGATCAGCACATCGTTCATCACCGTCATAAAGCCCCACATGAAGAAGAGCGTGGTGAGCACCGCCATAGGCCATGCGATGCGGGCGGACGGGGCCGAAGAGGAAGGGCTTTCGGTCATTGGGTGGATTCCGAAGCAATGATACGGGCGGGAAGCGGACCGGCCTTGGATGGATCCACTGAACAAACAAGCAAGATCAAACATGAATACGAACCGCAGTACCTGTTCGGCATAGCGGAATGTCGCAGATTCATGCAGACGATCCCGCTTTCCGGGATCTGTTCACGGAGCTGCTACAGAATTCCTACCAAGCTGCGCGCAGCAGGCCCAGCAGGTCATCCTCGGAGTAGCCCGGCTTGGCCTCGTCCTTTTTATGCTCACTAGATAGGGCATCATAAGACCTAGTGCCTCCTGCATCTTCAGCAACTTCGGCCGGGCTGTCCGGGCGGGCGCTGGTGCCGGTGGCCTTCGTAACACGCAGCCGGTCCTCATTGGCCGCGACCTTGTTCATATTTTCCAGACGCTCCGCATATCCAGTGGTCGCAGCTTCATCCGCCATTTCTGAGGGAGCATCAGCCACCGGGGCTGAGATGGGGGCGGCCGCACGGGCTTGTTTCGCAGTGGCACCGGCCGAGGTTTGCTCTTCGCGCATGTCGGTATTCTCAGCTTGCTTATCAAAACTGAGCGTGGAGGTGACGGCGCTGGATTCCGGTGCATGCTCCTTCTCCAACGATGTCGTGGCCGGTCGCACCTCGTCCTCCTGCACCGCCGATTTGGCGGGCGGGGCCGGCATTTCCTGCCTCACCTCCGCCAAGACTTTATTCTCCTTCGGCTCCATCGCATTCCAGATCATCAGCGAGGCGAAGATCAAGACGGCCACGGTGCCCAAGGCCAGCGCGGGCCGCCAGTACATGGAGGGCCGGGCAGGCAGCAGGAAGCCGCCCACACTGTTCAGCCAGATCCGCCATTGGGGCCGCTGTTGCACGCGGAAGGCCGCCAGCACGCGCTCGCGCACCACCGGGTCCGCGTCCATCGGGGCGTGGTCGCGCTTGTCCTCGCGGACGTGGTGCAGCAGGGCGCGCATCCGCTCGTATTCGGCGCGGCCCTCCAAGTGGCGCAGCGCATAGGCGCGTTCCTCCTCCAGCAGCTCGTCGAAGCCGCGTTCGAGCATCAGGTGCTCCAGGTCCTCGGGGTCGTATCGTTCAGGGCGTTCCATCTTTTTCATCGCGGCCTCACAACAGGGTCCGCTTGTTTAGGTCGTGGGTCGAATTCCGGCATGTTGGCGGCCAGCTTTTTCACCGTGTAGAAGAGGCGGCTTTTCACCGTGCCTTCGGAGATGCCGAACACCTCGGCGATCTCCTTGATCGCCATGTCCTCATGGTGCCGCATCACGAAGGTGGCTTTGTGGTCCGGGTCCAGCTTGTCCAATTCCTCCTCCAACTTGGCGGAGAACAGCGCCCGGTCCACGCCGATGCCGCCCACCGCTTCCACGGTGTGGTTGTTCGTGGCTTTCAGTTCCGGAACGGCCGCCGTGCGTGTGGCCATCCTGCGGTATTCGTTCTTGCACATGTTGTTCGCCACGCTGTAGAGCCAGGTGCGGAAGGGCCGTTCAGGATTGTAGCTATCGGGCTTCTGCGCGATCTTGGTGAAAAGGTCCTGCAGAAAGTCCTCCGCGCGCTCCCGGTCGTTCCACAGCATGCGGTGGAAGTAGGAGAGGAGCTTGCGCTGGTAGCGGTCGTAGAGCACGGTGAAGGCGCGCTCATCGCCGCGCACGGTAAGCTCCATGAGCCGCTCATCGCTCAGGTCCACGGGGTCGGTGCGGAAGAGGCCCATGCACCTTAATGTTGAAGGATGCCCAATTTGTAGAGGTCCTGTGTGGCACCGGTGGCCACGGCCATCTGGCGCAATTCATGCTCCAGCAGTGAGGCCCCGGCCTCATTGCCGCTACTGCGGAACTGGTGGAGCAGGATGGCGCCCGGCAGCAGGTAGTTCCGGCTGAGCGGCCCCGCGTCCAACGGCTTCTTCATCGCGGCCCAATGCTGTGCAAGCAGGGCGTCATCGTTCAGTTTGGCAGGCCCCACGCGGAATACCGCGCCCACCGCATGCAGTTGGCCCTTGAAGGCGTCCAACCAGTTCCGGTCCAAGCTCAGGGCGAAGTACACCGGACGTGTGCCGGAGCGCAACAAGCCCTTCGCGAAGTCCGGTCCGGCGGTGGGCACGGAACCTGTGGCGTCGGCCTGTTGCCAGGTGCGCTGCCGGTAGCCGGGATCCGCCAACAGGCGCCGGTCGACGATGAGCACGCCCGGCTTGTCGTTCCGCTGTACTTGCTCCACCACGGCGGGCTGGGTGTCCATGTCGCCATTGGTGAAGAGGATGCCGTCCGCGGGCAGGCTCAGCAGCACATCTTCCGCGGCGGCTTTCAACTGAGGGACGACCCCGCCGCGCCGCTGCATTTCCCCGCTCCACTTTTTCAGCTCGGCCGCATCGCCGTCCAGCATGGCCTTGGAGAGCATCGGCGCCAGCAGTTCGGTGCGTTCAGGGGCCAGTTTGTATGCTGTCTCCAACTCAGTGAAGGCAGCAGCTTTCGGGAATTCCACGAAGTAATCCGCCAAGTGCTGCTCGAAGCTGCCCGGCGCGGTGGTCTTGATGTCATTCGCGATGCGGTCCAGTTGGGCCTTGTCCGCCGTCTTCAGCACACCGTTGTTGTTGCCGATCATGGCGTTCTGTTCGCTGCGCAACCAGTTCAGCTGCATCAGCGCATTGCTCGGCGCGTTGGTGTTGGCGTCCTTCCATTGCGCGGCCTGCGAATTGGCCACGTTGTTGTCCCAGCCGCCTTGCAGCACGTTCACCGGCGGGGGAGGCGGGGCATCTTGCTTCCGGTCCTGCGCCTGGGCCACGCCCAGCAACGGCGGTAGCACGAGCAGAAAGATCAGGATAAGCCTGTTCATGGTTCGGGTTTCGAGGGGCTGTACACGCCGGTCCGTGGGAGGTTCAAAGATGGGGATCACAGGACCGGATCATCACCGGTGTTCCGTGGATCCTAGGGCTATCGGGTCTTGAGCGCCCTGCGGGCGCACAAGACCGAGTGTTCTTTACCACGGATGGACACGGATCGGCACGGATCCAAGCCCCAAGATCGATGAGTGCATGCGCTATGACCCTATTGTTCTGTTCTGACCCTCATCCGTGTAGATCCGTGTGTATCCGTGGTTCCTTGAATGCTGTGCGAAGCGCCGAAAGGCGCGAGAAATAAGACCCGATAGCCCTGGCGTGGATCCGGAGGCTTGATGGACTGTTCCCACAATTCAAGACGAAGCTAACGGGGGAGCGTCGTTGTCCCCTTTCAACTTCTCGATCCGGGACGCGATGGCGGATGGCTGCCGTTCCAGCAGGCCGCTGATGGCCAGCTGCGCCATGCCGCGCTTGATCATTTCCTGGAAGAGGCTGTCTTCTTCCGGGGACCAGCGGAGATAGGCGCGCGGGTATTTCTTCCGCACCCGTTCAATGGTGCTCATTTCCTCTTCCGAACTATCCTCCTGCGGCTCGATCACCGCCACGCGCTTGCCCCATTCCTCCTTGATCCGCTCCAGACCCTTCTCCGGCACCGTACTGTGGACCAGGTCGGCGATGCGGAGGATGCTATGGCTCTCCTGCACCATTTGGCCATAGGCTTCCGGATCATGGGCCGCATTGAGCAGCACGCCCATTTCGCGGTTGCTCCGCTCCGAGCCGCCCAGCAGGTTCAAGCTGGTCACCACGGCCTCGTGCTCGTTGAAATAGCATTTGGCGTGCAGCTCCCGCAGGAAGTACAGCTTCATGTTCGGCAGCGTGCGCAGGTCGCGGAACACGCCCAGGTGCATGGGCTTCTTGCCGAAGATGAAGGTGATCTCCACCCCGCGCTCGGCCGCATCCCGCAGGCGTTGCAGGTGGACGATGCGCGGCGCGACGAACGCAGAGATGAGCGTGAGCGACCGCTCCGCCTCGCGGATCACCCGCTCAATGGCCGCGCTGCTGTCGGTGGTGGTGAGAAAATGGGCCATGGGTTACTCCGGGAAATCCAACCGGCCCAAGGCGTCGGCCATTGGAACATGCAGGTCCAATACCTGTGTGGTGATCTGGTGCCCCTCGGACCGCAGGCGGGCAATGCGTTTGGCATATCCACCGTCCTTGGTCAGGATATGGCTGATGGCGGTGGTGGCCTCCGCTTGCGCAAGCAGTTTCACATCGTTCAGTACCACGTTCCGTTCTTCCGCCCCGCCCTGCTCCCGGCTCCGCAGCAACACTTCCATCAACGGACCCGCACGGCGGGCATGTTCCACATTGAACGGCAACACGCGCATATTGCGCAACGGGAGGTCCTCGAAACCGCCCTTCACGCACCATTCCGCGATCACGATGGTGCTCAGGTGCAGGGGCACTTTCCGGCCAAGCAGTTCGCGGAACCAAGCTGATGCGTTCGGACCCAAGGGGTCGTCCGGTTTCATCAGCCGGATAACGAAGCTCGTATCGACCAACACCCCGCGCACGGCCTCAAGCCCCGTATTCGCCCCTGACATCGTTGAGATATTGGTCCGGGTCTATGTCCTTCAGCCACGTGTAGGCCCGGCCTTGCAAGCGCTTCAGGTAGGCCTCTTCGTACTTCTCTTCGTAGTCGATCAGTTCGAGAAGCTGCAGCGACCCTTTTTCGATCTCGCCGGTCTGAATGTCCTGCTTGCCCGTGGCCCGGATACCCATTGTACGGTACAGGTAGTTATCCTCGCGGCCGGTCAACTGCGCTTCTGTGGCGGCGATCAGGTAGGTGCCTTGGCCCGGGACGTGCAGGTGGATGTTCGGCTTTTCCTTGCCACCGGCATCCACCACGCGTCCATAGAGATACACTTCCGTCTCCACCGCAGTGGCTTCGGTGCGGAAGTAGTGCGTACTGCTGTCGATCTTCACCTCGGCGGTGCCGGGCAGGGAGGTCCGCAAGGTGAACGTGTAGTCGCTTTCCTGCGCCCAGCGCTGCATGGCCTCGATGGCCTTGGCCGTGCGCGGCTCCAGCACATCGATCGTTCCGGTGGAGGCCACCAGCCCCAGCACGGCCCCGGTCTGTGCCACGGCCTGCACCCCCGTAAGGAAGAGGTGGCGCACGGAGCCTTCCCGAACTTCATAGCTGATCACGGGCCGCTCGCGCCGGTCGTTGGGGAAAAGCAGCACTTCCACCTCGGCCAACAGATCGCGCAGGGCCTTGATGTCATAATCCTCCGGACCCATGGGCTTACCCCCCTTGGCACCTTGAAGGACCACTTCGAATGTCGCTCGCTTTTCCACTATGCAAAGGTAGGCGGGTGGCTTTAACTCATTTTTTTCTCCTGTGCATCAATCCCATTGATCGTTGGTGAGCAGCTCCGGTTTTAGGCGGCCGGCCTCCTGGCGCAGTTCGAAGGCGCGTTTTGTTTCGCCGAGTTTCAGCAGCACTTCCCCTAAGCGGAACATGCTTTTCGCATCAAAGGGGTCGACAAACACCAAGTGCTCGTAGATGGCACGTGCGCGTTCCGTGAGCCCGGTGCGTTGCAGGCACCGTGCGCTGAAGTAGGCGGCATCGCGTGCGTGCGGGTTGGTGTTATCGATGAAGCCGAGGAACAATTTTTCGGCCTGCAAGCATTCGCCTTTCCGGTAGACCTGCGTGGCGTTCAGCCATGCCGTATCGGCCACCGGCAGGTCATTGCGCGGGCTGGCCACGGCGGCGAAGACCTCCTCCATCGGCAGGGCGAAGTTGAGCGCCTGTCCGCCGCCGTCAGCATGCCACGCCATGGGCAGGCCGAGCAGCCGTGCTTTGCTGTCCACCAAGGCGCCGCCGCTGTTGCCTTCGCTGATGGGCGCGGAAAACTGCAACAGCTTGCGCGCCGTTCTTCCGAAAGGCCGTAGCCCGCTCACAAGCCCGTAACTGATCACCAGCTCCGCGCCGTTCGGATTGCCGATCGCATAGGCATCCGCTCCCGTGGGTATGGCATCGCTGGTCACCGTGGCCAGCGTCGGCACCGACTTCCACGCCGAAGCTGGCTCGGTGCCCAGCACTTGCACCACCACCAGATCGCGGGCTTCATCGGCCGTGATCACCGCACCCAATTGCAAGGGCACGTCGCCCAAACGCGCTGCGATGCTGCCGCCGTTCTTGAAGCCGTGGAAGCAGGTGAGCAGCCAGCCTTGTTCCTTCAGCACCACGCCGCTGCTGCGCAGGTGGTGCAGGCTGTCCGCGCTCAGGGTCTCCACCCAGGCCACGGCACCGCTTGCTTGTGCGAATACGCGCACACCCGCATCCTGTGCCAGTGCGGGCAACGCGAGGGTGCAGAGGAGCAGGGGTGCTATGTGCAGGCGTATCCTCATGCTTTCCCTTTTACAACTGCGATCCACTGACCCGTTTTGTCCATCTTCGCTTGCCGTGTTCCTGTCCGTGTCACATGACCGACCGGCCCGCTACAAGTGAATGATCCGCCATGCGCCACGCAGCACCAGCACGAAGACAAAGGTACCAATGAGCAGGTCCGGCCAACGTGCGCCGGTAAGGGCAACCATGCCGGCGGCCGCCAGCACGCCCACATTCACTTTCGCATCGTTGCTGGTGAAGATCCAAGAGGCTTGCATGTGTACTTCGCCATCCTTCGCTTTGCGCAGGAGGTAGAGGCAGGCCAGGTTGCCCGCCAAGGCGAATACCGATACCACGGCCATGGCGATCGGTTCCGGTGGATCCACAGCAACGATGGTGCGGCGCAGCACCTCGGCGAAACCGAGCGAGGCCAAGGCGAATTGCAAATAGCCGCTGCCATGCGCCACACGTTGCTTAACGGATGCGGCCTTGCCAATGGCCCACAGGCTAAGGCCGTACACCACGGCATCGGCACCCATGTCCAGCCCGTCTGCCACCAGGCCCATGCTGTGCGCCAACCAGCCCACCACGCTCTCCACTACGAAGAAGCCCGCGTTTATAGCGAATACCCAAAGCAGCGTGCGACGATCGGTGCTGGCCATGCCTTCTTCTATTTCCCCTCCACAACCCGCACCTCCTCCTCCGTCAACCCATACAGCTGGTACACCAGCGCATCGATCTCCCGGTCCGTCTTGTCGATCTCCGCTTGCAGCGCGTGGGCCTTGGCCTGCTGCTCGGTGAAGTAGCTCATCTCAGTGTCATCAAGAATCGGATGAATGTACCGGTCAGGTAGAGGATCAGTTCGACCTCTTGCTCTTGCACCTTGTTCCCGTGCTTCGCTCGGTCATTCTGGAATTTCGAGTACAAGTCGACGACTGTCCAGTACATAGTTGACACTTCAGTTCCAATATTCTTCTCCTTCAGGAAGGTCTTTAGAACAGCCTGTTGATTCTCTAGGCTTTTTGAATTCCCAAGGACGTGACGCATTGTCAACTCCAAGGACAAACGCAGATTGTCAACAACCTCTCTTGCCGAATTGGGCTTGCCTAACAACGTTAAAGCCATAGCGAATCGATCGTAGGCATCTCCGCATGGCTCAAGCCAAGTCAATGATTCGTTCACCACGCCTTCGTCAAGGAACTTGGCACCTGCGGGATACACGAGAACAGCTGCTCCTGTTCCGGTCACTTCCATTGCCACACCACTGGACCGAATGTCTTCTAGTAGACGCCGACGTAATTCCTCTTTCTTGACTGCCGTCAACGAACTGACCCAGAATAGAGCTTGAACCTGCAAGGTGAACTCCATCATGTTCGCAGTCGACAACATCAATTGGTATACAGGACAACTTCCCAGCATTTCGGTAATGCCCCAGCTACCCGTCGTATCGTGTGATTCCTTCGCGCGTTTGTGTTTGCCAATAAAACGGTAGAACTCATCTTCATTCCCGTCATTCGACATGAAATGCAGGCGTACCACGTCTGCATACGTATTCATGAACCGATCCTTGAATTCAATCCAACGAGCTTCATCGGTCAGATTTAATGACCAGCGAGATCGGAAGCCATGGATGCGCTCCGGCACTGAGAGGGTCTTCTTCTTGATGGTCTTCTTCATCTCCTTTGTGTTACTTCCCCTCCACCACGTTCACTTCCGCCTCCGTCAACCCAACTCACTATTCATCCGCAGCCAATCTGTCTTCATCAATTCCCAACCGTTCCCACCACTTGGTTCAGCACGTTGCCTTTGCGATTGACCAAGAAGACCGGGATGGAACATAGGGTACAAGCGAGTCCCGCTCTTCCCAAGTGTTATCGGCCATTTCCGGAATACTGGGCCGAATGCGGAACGCTGTAATGCAGCCAATTCAGGATTCTCTGTTGCATAGACTTTCAGAACAGACTGCGCTGGAACTGCACCCAATGAAACGATGGCTTTCGGCTTTACAATCTCGATCAACGGCCTTAGGAAATGGGTGCCACAATGGGAGATTACACTGCTCGGATTAGCCGCATTCATGGCACCGGGCTTCATGCAGAGAACGGCATTCGTAATGAAAATGCCCTTGCCTGAATTTCCAGTAGGCAGCCCTATGTCCCGGCCGATGAGCTTGGTGAGTTCGCGTAGGTAATAGTTGGTCGCAGTGGAGTACTCGCTGGCCTTTGAAGTCTCGGTAATTGGCTTCGGTTCTATTCGACCTTTGTCGCGCAGATAGATCTCTTGGTTGCTGAAGTCCTGCGCAACGATAAGGATATCAGCATCGAGGTCATTGGCCCACGTACTGAGGTTCCCGATCTCATTGGTATCGTCCCCTAAGTCCGTTTGGTTCTTGTATCCAGCGGAGGCACAAACACTACATGTTCTGCGTTGTTTGACCAGGCTTTGATACGCGTCTTGCTTGCTCATGTCGTTGCTTGTTTGCTTCAAAGTGGTGTGCGCAATTCGATCTTGTGATCATCTAATTGTCTAATCTTCTGATCAATTCTTCCCTTCCACAACCCCCTCCTCCTCCTCCGTCAACCCATAAAGCTGGTACACCAGAGCATCGATCTCCTTCTTCGTACGGTGGTTCCTTGAGATATTTGTTGAGTATTGCGGATCGGAAGAGGGCCATGGTGGAAGTGGATCAGAAGATCAGAAGATCGGATGTTCGCATGATCGCCGGGCAAGATAAGAGAGTGCCAGTGGATGTCTTTGGTTGTCAGTTGTCAGGCTGCAATGGGGAACCCAGTAGCATCGCGTCCCGGTCGCGGCTACGCCTGACAACGGACAACGGACAACTACCCAGCCCTACCTTTGCCACCATGGAGCACGACGATGCCCGCGACCGTATGCGCAAGGCCTTGGACCTGGTCCATAAATGGCCGGCGGTCTACATGTTCAAGTTCATCTTCGAGCCGGAGGAAGAACGCCTGAACGCCGTGCTGGCCCTGTTCCCGCCCGAGGCGGAGATACTCCGCAAGTACAGCAAGGCCGGCAAATACCTCAGCCTCACCGCCCGTGAGGTGATGCTGAGCGCCGACGAGGTGGTGGCCCGCTATGACAAGGCCGCGCTGATCGAAGGGGTGATCGTGCTATAAGGTCCGCATGATAGAGAACATCCGTACCACGTTGATCATCACCTTGTCCATCCTGGTGGTGGTGCTGGCGGTGCGCCGTTACCGCCAGTATGTGAAGCGCCATCATACGCCCGTGCCGCAGCAGATGGAGCTTCTGGCCATCGAGGTGACCTATCATCCGCTGGTCCTGCGCGTTCAGGTGAGCGTGCCCCGGGAGGAGGAATTCCTGCTGGCGATGCTCTCGGACGTGCATGCGCCGCATTCCTCGTGGCCTTCCGTGCGGTTGGCGAAGGGGGACCATGTGTTGGAACTGCCATTGAGCGAAGACGCTGACGGCACTTACTTCTTTGAACTTGCCTCGCAGACGCAGCGCACGGAGCGGCGGTTTATCGTCAGAAAGGCATGAGGAGGCAATGGGCTTTGTGTGTGTTGATGGCGGTGCTCTCCGTGTCCGCCTTGGCACAACGGCGCCCCGATGTGAAGCCCACCGTGCAAGGCATTCTCTTTCTGCCGGTGGCCTTGGGAAACCCGATCTTCGACAACCTCACCGCCGTGCTGGGTCAGGTGGAAGGGTCTTTCCAATTACCGGTGTACAAGGGGTTCGGCGCAGGGGTGGGGGTGAACGCCACGTGGTATGAGCTGAACGAGTTCGGGCTGTCCTCACAGGTGCCCACCGATGGCGATGTCCGCAGGATGCTCTACTTCGCCAAACTGAACTGGACCCGCTACACCGGCAACAGCACTTTTCTTGAATTTTCCACGAAGCTGGGACAAAGCACATGGGCTTGGAATTGCCGCAGCTGCACCGAAAATGAGCGCCAGTCCGGCTTTCACTGGGGGCTGAACGCGGCTTGGTCCGTCCATGCCACGGACAATCTCGCCTTCGGGCTTTCCTTGGGATACGAGCAGGACGCCACGCGTTTCAGTCCCGGGGTCATCGGCCTCGATCGCTTTCCCGGCCGCACGGATACCGGGGCACCGTATCACTTCCTCACCGTGGGCTTGGGCTTCAGCACGAGCTTCCGGAAGTTGAAGGATGAGGTGTGGTGAGATGGAACGCAGACAACGCAGAAAGAGTGGATCTGCGCGGTTGGGCTCAAGGGTCGTGAGGCCTGCTAACGTCCATAAATGCGAATGGCCCCGTCAGTTGCGACGGAGCCATTCTACATTTTTCATTCCCCAACGGGGCTACGCCTCCGGCTCCGCCGTATCCTCTTCACCCTTGCTCACCTTCTTCTTGCTCTTGGTTACCTTGATGGTGACGTCGCTCTTGTCCTTGTTGAGGCCCACGGTGATCTTGTCGCCTTCCTCCACCTTTTGGTTGATGATCTCCTCGGCCATGGGGTCTTCGATGTACTTCTGGATCGCGCGCTTGAGGGGACGGGCACCGAATTTCTCGTCGTAGCCTTTTTCCGCGAGGAAGTCCTTGGCGTCGTCGGTGAGCTTCAGGTCGTAGCCCAGCTCGCTAATGCGCATGTACACGTAGCCCAGCTCGATGTCGATGATCTTGTGGATGTCCTCCCGCTTCAGCGAATTGAACATGATGATGTCATCGATGCGGTTGAGGAACTCGGGGGCGAAGGCCTTCTTCAACGCCTTCTCCACGATGCCCCGGTTGGCATCGGTTGTTCCATCCACCTTGGCCTTGGTGCCGAAGCCCACGCCGCTTCCGTATTCCTGCAGGTCGCGCGCGCCGATGTTGGAGGTCATGATGATGATGCTGTTCCGAAAATCGATCCGGCGACCGAGGCTGTCGGTCATCTGTCCGTCGTCCAGCGCTTGCAACAGCAGGTTGAAGACGTCCGGGTGGGCCTTCTCGATCTCGTCCAGCAGGATGATCGCGTAGGGCCTGCGGCGCACCTTCTCGGTGAGCTGGCCGCCTTCCTCGTAGCCCACGTAGCCGGGAGGCGCACCGATGAGGCGGCTCACGGAGAATTTCTCCATGTACTCGCTCATGTCGATCCGGATCAGGGCCTCATCGGTGTCGAACATGTAACGCGCCAGTTCCTTGGCGAGCTGCGTTTTGCCCACGCCGGTGGGGCCGAGGAAGATGAAGCTGCCGATGGGGCGGTTGGGGTCCTTCAGGCCGGCACGGTTGCGGCGGATGGCCTTCACCACCTTGGTCACGGCCTCTTCCTGACCGATCACCTTGCCCTCCATCTCCTCCTTCATCCGCTGCAGCTTGCCGCTTTCCTTTTCGGCGATGCGCTGCACGGGGATGCCGCTCATCATGGCGACCACTTCGGCCACATTGTCCTCCGAGACCACGGTGCGGTTGGAGCGGCTTTCCTCTTCCCACTTCTTCTTGGCGACTTCCAGTTCCTCCAACAGGGTGCGTTCGCGGTCGCGGAGCTTGGCCGCTTCCTCGTAGCGCTGGCTGCGCACCACCTTGTTCTTCTCATCCTTCACCTCCTCGATCTTCTTCTCCACGTCCAAGATCGACTGCGGCACCACGATGTTCCTGATGTGGACGCGGCTTCCCGCCTCGTCCAGCGCGTCGATCGCCTTGTCCGGCAGGTGCCGGTCGGTGATGTAGCGGTTGGTGAGCTTCACACAGGCGGAAATGGCTTCCGGCGTGTAGTCCACGTTGTGGTGGTCCTCGTACTTTTCCTTGATGTTGTTGAGGATCTGGATCGTCTCGTCCACGCTGGTGGGCTCGACGATCACCTTTTGGAAGCGGCGCTCCAAGGCACCGTCCTTCTCAATGTATTGGCGGTATTCGTCCAGCGTGGTGGCGCCGATGCACTGGATCTCGCCGCGTGCCAAGGCGGGCTTGAACATGTTGCTGGCGTCCAGCGAGCCGGAGGCGCCGCCCGCGCCCACGATGGTGTGGATCTCGTCGATAAAGAGGATCACGTCCGGGCTGTTCTCCAGCTCGTGCATCACGGCCTTCATGCGTTCCTCGAACTGGCCTCGGTACTTGGTGCCCGCGACCAAGCTGGCAATGTCAAGCGCCACGATGCGCTTGCCGAAGAGCACGCGGCTCACCTTGCGCTGGATGATGCGCAATGCCAGACCTTCCGCGATGGCCGATTTGCCCACGCCGGGCTCGCCGATCAACACGGGGTTGTTCTTCTTGCGGCGGCTGAGGATCTGGCTCACGCGCTCGATCTCCTTCTCCCGGCCCACGATGGGGTCCAGCTTGCCGTCCTCGGCCATTTTGGTGAGGTCGCGGCCGAAGTTGTCCAGCACCGGCGTCTTGCTCTTGCTGTCGCCGGGCTTCTTAGCCCCGGCGCCATAGCTCGCACTTCCGCTGTCGTCATCATCGTCGTCGGCGCTCTGGGGGCCTTGGGCCTTGGGGCTTGGGCGCTCGGAAGCGGGGGTGGGGCCGTCGCCGGCGAGGATCGTGTCCACCTCGTGCTTCACGTGCTCATAGTCCACATTGAACTTGTGCAGGGCGCGTGTGGCCAGGTTGTCCTGGTCCTTCAGCATGCTCAACAGCACATGTTCCGTGTCGATCTGCGGGCTTTTGAAGAGCTTGGCCTCGAGGAAGGTGATCTTCAACATCTTCTCGGCCTGCTTCACCAAGGTGATCTTGTCCTTTTCCGGTGGGCGGACAGCGCTGGCAGGCTCCATCCCGGCCTCTACCATTTTACGCAGGTCCTCCAGGTCCACGTCCATGTGGCGGAGGATCTTCACGGCGTTGCCGTCGCCTTCGCGGATAAGGCCGAGCAGGATGTGCTCAATGCCGATATGGTCGTGGCCGAGGCGTAGCGCCTCTTCCCGGCTGAAGCCGATGACCTCTCTTACACGGGGAGAAAATTTAGCGTCCATCTTGTTCGTCGGGCGTTGTATCGGACCGTTCCGCAGTCACTTGCTTCCTTGCTTACGTGCAAGTTACGTGCATCGGTTCGGCGGCAAGCTATTGAAGCGTTGTGGAACGGACCTTTCGGCTTGGTTTTCTTTTATTCACACCGGAGTGTGCGGTTGTGGAAAATTCCATGGTCCTGTTCCGCCTGATAAGGGTACCTTCGGGACCGTTTTTGCAGGGCTGTCCAATAACCGTGCAAGACCTGACAACAGAACATAATGGCAGAAGGAGGAGAGAAGATCATTCCGATCAACATCGAGACTGAAATGAAGACCGCCTACATCGATTATTCGATGTCGGTGATCGTGAGCCGTGCGTTGCCCGACGTGCGCGACGGCCTGAAACCCGTCCACCGCCGCGTGCTCTTCGGCATGGAAGGGCTGGGCATGAGCAGCAGCCGTCCCTACAAGAAGAGCGCGAGGCTCGTGGGCGAGGTGCTCGGTAAGTACCACCCGCACGGCGACCAGAGCGTGTACGACGCCATGGTGCGCATGGCCCAGGAGTGGAGCATGCGCTACCAGCTCGTGGACGGCCAGGGGAACTTCGGCAGCATCGACGGTGACAGTCCGGCGGCCATGCGTTACACCGAGGTGCGCATGCGGAAGATCGCCGAGGAGGTGATGGCCGACCTGGACAAGGAGACGGTGGACATGCGCCCCAACTTCGACGATACGCTGGAGGAACCGACCGTGATGCCCACACGCATCCCGAACCTGCTGGTGAACGGCGGCTCCGGCATCGCCGTGGGCATGGCCACCAACATGCCGCCGCACAACCTCACCGAGGTCTGCAACGGCATCATGGCCTACATCGAGAACCGCGACATCGACGTGGCGGGGCTGATGGAGCACATCAAAGGCCCCGACTTCCCCACGGGCGGTATCATCTACGGCACCGAAGGGATCCTCCAGGCCTATGAGACCGGCCGAGGCCGGGTAGTGCTACGCGCGAAATGCCATATCGAGGAAGATCCGAAGAGCGGTCGTGAGACCATCATCGTCACCGAGATCCCGTTCCAGGTCAACAAGGCCGTGCAGCTCTATAAGGGTGTTGCGGACCTTGTTAACGACAAGCGGATCGAGGGCATCAGCGACGTGAATGACTACAGTGATCGTAAAGGGATCCGCTTGGCGTACGACGTGAAGCGCGAGGCCATGGGCACCGTGGTGCTCAATCAGTTATACAAATACAGCTCGTTGCAGACCAGCTTCAGCGTGAACAACATCGCACTGGTCAAGGGCCGTCCCATGTTGCTGGGTCTCAAGCCCATGATCCAACACTTCGTGGATCACCGCCACGACGTGGTGGTGCGCCGCACGAAGTTCGACCTGCGCAAGGCCGAGGAACGGGCACACATTCTGGAAGGCCTGTTGATCGCGCTCGACCACTTGGACGAGGTGATCAAACTGATCCGCGCCAGCCAGACGCCGGACATCGCCCGCGAAGGACTGATGACCAGCTTCGCGCTGAGCGAGATCCAGGCCCGCGCTATCCTCGACATGCGCCTGCAGCGTCTCACCGGTCTGGAGCGTGACAAGATCCGCGAGGAGCACGCCGAGCTAATGAAGCTGATCGACCACCTCAAGGCGATCCTCGCCAACGAGGGCATGCGCTACGACATCATCAAGGCCGAGACCTTGGAGGTCCGCGACAAATACGGTGATGAGCGCCGCACGCAGATCGTCCACGCCAGCGGTGACATGAGCATGGAGGACCTCATCGCCGACGAGGCCGTGGTGGTCACCATCAGCCACCTGGGCTACATCAAGCGCACCAGCCTCAACGAGTTCCGCACCCAAGGGCGTGGCGGCAAAGGCAGCCGTGGCAGCACCACGCGTGACGAGGATTTCCTCGAGCACCTCTTCGTGGCCACCAACCACAACTACCTGCTCATCTTCACCCAGAAAGGCCGCTGCTACTGGATGCGTGTGTTCGACATCCCGGAAGGAAGCCGCCAAAGCAAGGGCCGCGCCATCCAGAACATGGTGCAGATCGACGGTGACGACAAGGTGCTTGCCTACATCAATGTTACCGACCTCAAGTCGGAGGAATACCTCAACAACCACTTTGTGGTGCTGGTCACCAAGAAAGGGGTGATCAAAAAGACCACGCTGGAGGCGTACAGCCGCCCGCGCACCAACGGTATCATTGCCGTGAACATCCGAGAGGGCGACGAACTCCTGGAGGCCAAGCTCACCAGCGGCAACAGCCACATCGTGATCGCCAGCAAGGCAGGCAAGGCCGTCCACTTCGAAGAGGACCGTGTGCGGGCCATGGGCCGTGGGGCCAGCGGCGTGCGCGGTATGAAGCTCGCCGATGACAAGGACGAGGTAGTGGGCATGGTGACCCTGGAAGGGGAGGAGACCGCCAACACGCAGGTGCTCGTGGTGAGCGAAAAGGGATACGGAAAGCGCAGCCCCGTGGACGATTACCGCATCACCAACCGCGGTGGCAAAGGCGTGAAGACGATCCAGATCACCGACAAGACCGGTCCGCTGATCGCCATCAAATCCGTGAAGGAGGATGACCAGTTGATGATCATCAATCGGAGTGGCATCACCATCCGCATGGACCTCACCGAAATGCGCGTGTTGGGCAGGGCTACCCAAGGGGTGCGCCTGATCGACCTGCGAAAGGGCGACTCCATCGCCGCAGTGGCGAAAGTGGACAGTTCACTTGCAGAGGAACCGGAGGCTGCTGAAGGGGAAGAAGGTGGAGAGGCCAGTGAAGGTGGTGAGGAAGGGAATGGAGCGGACGAGAACGGCTCTGAGGAGAATGGCACCGAAATTGAATGAGCAGCGGAAGCATGACCCAAGGAACCCATAGCATGAAGCATCTTTTCATTATGGCGGCATTGGCCGCACCCTTCGCGCTGCACGCGCAGAACAGCAAGGTGGTGAGCGCCTACAATTACATGGGCGACGGCGATTATGCCAAAGCCGCCGAGTACATCGAACCGGCCACCACCAATGAAACCACTTCCGGCAAGGAAAAGACCTGGCGCTACCGCGGGGCCATCTACGCCCACATCTCCATGGGCACGGACGAGGCCTTGAAGGCCCAGTTCCCCGATGCTGCCACGAAAGCAGTGGACAGCTACATCAAGGCGAACGAGCTGGATACGAAGGGCGATTACAAGGAAGAGAACGACCGCGCCCTGCAAAACCTGCAGATCACGGCGCTCAACGGTGGCAACGACGCCTTCAACAAGAAGGACTACGACAAGGCCATCCAAGGGTATATGATGAGCGAGCGGATCGCCAAGGCCTTCGGCCGGGTGGACAGCAACGCCGTATTCAACAGCGCCTTGGCGTACGAGGCCAAGGGCGACACCGCCATGGCCATGGACCGCTACGCCGAGTGCATCAAGATCGGTTACGACAAGCCGGAAGTGTTCCGCTACTTAGCGAGCATGAAGAAGAGGACCGGTGATCTGGACGGAGCCATCAAGACCACGAGATCGGGCTTGGCCAAATACCCGGAGAACAAGGAAATGATGCTGGACCAAGTGGCCTTCCTGCTGGAAGCAAACCGCATGGACGAGGCCGAGACCAGCGTGAATGCCGCCATCGGGAAGGACCCCAAGAATCCGGTGCTCTATTCCGTGCTGGGCAGCCTGTACGACGGCAAGGCCAATCCGAAGGAAGGCAAGGTGAGCGAGGCCGACATGGTCAAATGGTACGACCTGGCGGAGCAGGCCTATAAGAAGAGCATCGAGGCGGACTCCTCCTTCTTCGACAGCTACTACAACATCGGGGTGCTTTACAACAACCGCGCGGCGTATGAGTATGAGAAGTGCGCCGAGATCAAGGACGACACCAAGTACGCGGCCTGCAAGAAAGTGGCCGACGATATCTACTTGAAAACCATCCCGTACTTCGAGAAAGCCCACGAACTGAAGCCGGACGATCAGGCCACCATGCAACAGCTGAAAAAGCTGTATGCCAAGACGGGCGACACGGCCAAGTACAACGAGATCAAGAAGGAATTGGGGGAATAGGAAATTAGCTCCAGCCTCCGTCGGATCAACGACTTGAACTGTTCCCTGCAAGAGGGAAGGGTACCCTACAGCATCCAGATCACATCCTCCCGGAAGGTGACATCGGTCATCACTTCCATGGGATGCACTTCGCCATTGCGATGAACGTGGAAGGAGTGATAGCCTGCGTCGCGCAGCATGGTGTCGATCCGTTGGGCGATCTTCCTTCCGTTACCCGGCATGGAGGTCTCCACCATGATGATATCAATGGCTTTTTTTGCGATCATGCGGGAAGCTCCTTTCAAGGCGGGCCATTCGGAGCCTTCGATGTCCAATTTGAGAAAGCGGACCCGCTCGATGTCCTGTTGCGCGCAGAATGCGTCGACCGTTGTCACCTGCACTTCATGGGGCACCTTGTCCTCGGGGTCAGCGGCCCCTGACAAGCAGGCATATCCGAAGACCATTACACGAGGCGTGTCATTGAAGGTCTCGCTGCCCTCGTGATCGGTGAGCGCCATGTCCCAAAGGGACCAATTGGGATGGTCCGCCACCGAGTTGCAACTCCGGATATGGGCATTCGCGGACGGGGAAGGCTCGAATGAATGCACATGGCCTGAAGGTCCGACCAGACCGAGGCAGTGGGCGGTGACATAGCCGATGTTGGCACCGGGGTCGAGCACCACGTCGCCCGGGCGGATACGTTCCTTGAGGAAGTTCATGATATTCTCCTCATACATACCGTAGTACATCATCCGATGTTGGCGCACCCGATGGTCCAACAAGATGTTGAACCCGTTCATCCGAAAAGGGGTCTCGGCCGGCGGGGCGATCCAAGAGCCGACCGTATCTACCAAGCGGTGCCTTCCACGGACCGGCACGGCATGAACCAATGAACGTACCAACCCGCGTATAGGGCGCTTGAAGAATTCCATCGGTCGAATGTAGGTCTGGATCCCCGATGCACCAGCGGAAAAGCGAGACGTCATTCGGGTTGCACGGACAAAGAACGATGCGATCAAGATGGAATGGTGGATGACCACTGCGTCCGCATACCGATGGCCGGTTTTTCAATTCCTGACCTCCGTCATCCGCCACGTGGATACATTTACGGCCCTCGATAACTGACACATGACATTCAACCCCATTGAAGCTTGGCTTCACATGAAGGAGCAGCTTCCTCCTCTGCCGATCGAGCGAATAGGCCTCCTGTACGTGTATCCCGCCTTCCTTGTGCTGCTGCTGATCGAGTACTTCAATGCCAAGCAGTTGTACAGCCTTCGGGAGTCGTTCGCCAGCTTCGTCATCCTGGTGGGGGCCACGTTGATGAGGATCTTCACCAACGTTTTCGAGATCACCATCTACCTCTTCCTGTTCTATCTCGCAGCACCGCTCCGTGAAAGCCTTTTCGGATACACCACATTGGGCTTCGCGTGGTACGTCTGGATCATCTGCATGCTTGCCGATGACCATAACTTCTACTGGCACCACCGCCTCAGCCACAGCATTCGCGTGCTCTGGGCGGCCCATCTGCCACACCATTCCGCCAAGACCTTCAACCTCACGGTGAGCATCCGCAACGGCTGGTTCATCACCTTGTACAAGCCCATCTTTTGGATGTGGTTGCCCTTGGTCGGCTTTGAGCCGATCATGATCGCCACCTGCCTGATCATGAACTCCTTCTACCAGTTCTTCCTGCACTCCCAACTGGTGCCCTCACTGCCCCTGTATGAGAAGCTCTTCAACACGCCGTATATCCACACCGTGCACCACAGCAGCAACACGGAATACTTGGACTTCAACCACGGCGGTATCCTTACCATCTGGGACCGGCTTTATGGTACGTGGCAACCACCTATCAAAGGTGTGGCGCCCAAATACGGGATCAACCACAACCCCGGCACGGACAACCCGATCACGCACAACCTCTTTGAATTTCAGGAGATCTGGAAGGACGTAAAAAAGGCGCCCGGCCTGAAGAACAAGTTCATGTACATCTTCGGCCCCCCCGGCTGGAGCCACGACGGCAGCAGCATGACCAGTAGGCAGCTTCAGAGGGAGCTGAAACAGGCCAGAGCAGAAGGTCGGGAAGTGCCTGAGCACATCTTCATCCGGTCGAATTGAACGCGTAGGGATCTCACCGCTACCAAGCGAGGAACGCGAGCAACTCTTGGGAGCAGCTCGCGTTCTTCGTTTCGAGTAAGGTCAATTCATCGCTTTCCGCCACCACCTCCTGGCCGCGGCCCGCGCCAGCGCCTGCGGTTGTTACTTCCGGTGCCGGATGGGGTCTTCGGCTTGGCACCGCCGCCTTCCAAGTCGTTGATCAGCTCCGCAGTGAGCGTAGCAAAATCCTTCGGCTGCCCGTTCCCTCCGGAATTTCCAGTGGAACGGCCACCTTGGCCGCGTCCGCCGCCATTACGACCTCCTCCTTGCCGACCTTGGCCTTTCGGCGGTTCCGGGGAAAGGGGCTTGCTGGCATTTCCGCTGGCGGGGAAGGGGTGCTCCTCAACTACGGGGATCTGCCGTGCGATCAGCTTGGTGATGTCACGCAGGAACACGCGCTCGTCCACGTCGCAGAGGGAAATGGCGATGCCGCTGGCACCTGCGCGGCCGGTGCGACCGATGCGGTGTACATAAGTCTCCGGCACGTTGGGGATGTCGAAGTTCACCACGTGGGAGAGGGAATCGATGTCGATGCCACGTGCAGCGATGTCGGTCGCCACCAGCACGCGGGTCTTGCGGTCCTTGAAGTTCTTCAGGGCGCGCTGACGGGCGTTCTGGGCCTTGTTACCGTGGATGGCCTCGGCACGGATGCCGGCCTTCTCGATGATGCGGACCAGCTTGTCAGCACCGTGCTTGGTGCGACTGAATACGAGCGCTTCGGCAATGTCGCGAGTATTCAGCAGGTGCACGAGCAAATTGGCCTTGTTCGACTTGTCCACGAAGAAGACCTCCTGTTCCACGGTTTCCGCAGTGGAGGAGGCCGGCGTCACCTCTACCTTCACGGGGTTGTGGAGCAGCGAGGCTGAAAGGCGTTGGACCTCAGGCGGCATGGTGGCACTGAAGAAGAGCGTTTGGCGTTGGCGTGGAATGGCCGCGATCACCTTCTTCACGTCGTGGATGAAGCCCATGTCGAGCATGCGGTCGGCCTCGTCAAGCACGAAGTATTCCAGCTCTTTCAGGTTGACGAAGCCTTGGTTCATCAGGTCCAACAGGCGGCCGGGAGTGGCCACGAGGATGTCCACGCCGCGGCGCAGCGCATCGGTCTGCGGCTTTTGGCCCACGCCACCGAAGATGACGGTGGTGCGCAGGTCCGTATGGCGACCATAGGCTTTGTAGCTCTCGTCGATCTGGATGGCCAGTTCCCGGGTGGGCGTTAGGATGAGCGCACGTATGGGCTTGCGGCCGCCGCGTGGACCACCGCTTTGTGCGTTGACCATCCGCTGGATCATCGGGATGGCGAACGCGGCGGTCTTTCCGGTACCGGTCTGTGCGCAACCCAGCAGGTCACGACCTTCCAAGAGATAAGGAATGCTTTGCGCCTGGATCGGCGTGGGGTGGGTGTAGCCTTCGTGTTGAAGGGCTTTGAGAATGGGCTCGATCAGACCGAGCTGGTCAAAAGTGGTTTGGTGCATGTAAATGCTTCAGTACGAACGGTCCCGGTCATTGAGCCATGGACACGCGGAATGTGTGTTTAGGAAAAGCCCTCGATCGGTCCGGCGTGCAATGATCCGCTGGGGATGGCGCCTGGACGATGGATCCGAAGAACGGATGAAAGTTTGGCGCTTGGGCGGCGCAAATGTAGGGAACCGGATCGGACGATCAGAAAATCAGATGATCAGACAATGGAAACGCCGTTGCCGCGACTTGGGATGCTGACGCCGCAGATCGTTAGAATGAATGCGGATCCGCAGTAGAGATGAACCGGTGCGGTGGGCGCCGTCCAGCGTGGTCCATGGCTGTCCATTACCGAGAAGGAAAACCGCCACCGAAGCGGCCAATTGTTCAAGTAGGGTGAACCGCCAACAACCAATACAAATTCTCCATGCCTCGTTTCCTCTGAGGAGGAACCTAATGAGCTACAGGGGAGTATCCATCCAAATCAAAGTTAACATAATATAAATTATGCGCCGATATATTTGAACTCAAGCTCAGCTTTGAGGATGGCACCGATACCCGGCCGGTTTGGCATCACCGGCTTTCCGTTCTCCAGCACCATCCCCTCGAACGGATCGTTCTTGATCAGCACCGGACCGTCCAGATCCATCAGGTCGGCGGCTCCGGCCAAGTGCGCCATTGCCGTGCAGCCGAGCGAGCTTTCACTCATACAGCCCAACATCACCTTCAGTACTAATTCCGTCGCCCGGTCCGTCATGGCCTTGGCCTTGTCCAAGCCGCCGCATTTCATCAATTTGATGTTAACGCCGTCGAATACCCCTGGCGCCGCTTCCAGATCGTCCATGCCCCAGATCGATTCATCGCCATACACGCAGACCGGCAGTTTCAGTTGTAATTCCTGCTGAAGTCCGGCATCCTTCACCGCAAACGGCTGCTCCAATCCGACCAGCCGGTCCCCCGCCACTTGGCAAACTTCCAGTATTTCCCGGACGCTTTGCATGCCTTGGTTGCCATCGATAAACACCGGGCGCCGGTCGTGATTCAGCACTTCAAGCAGCATCGGAATGGATCCCGGTCCGTTCATTTTGACCTTAAGGTAGTCGCTTTTGGGGAGTTGATGAAGCCGTTCGGCCACCTTCTCCACGGGCGTTATGCCGATGGTCATTAAGCTTTTACAGGACTTTGCTTGAAGAATGTTAATCAACTGAGCAACAGTTTTTTGTTGTGTCTTTCCTGCCAAGTCGATCAAAGCCAATTGTAGTCCCGCTCGGCAACCCTGTTGATGGTTATTCCAAGCTTCCGGATCATTCAGATAGGTCTCTAATTCAGCTGTGTTATTCACCCCGGCCATTACCGGTCCATTGAGCCGGTCCAGAACATCCCGAGGTTTCTCTTTCAGGTACGGCGGCAAGGTGACCTCCCCATAACCCGTGATGCCATTTTCTTCCAGCCGGATGAAGATGCTGTCCGTTCCCTCCCGAACGCCGTGCGCAGTTTCGAAGGGGTGCTTGAAGAGCAGGCGGTATGGGGCGTAGGAGATCCGCACGTGAAGGTTTTCTACCGCAAAGGACGCTAAGAACACGAAGGGACCTACCTGATTTTTAACCGCGGAGGGCGCAGAGAGCGCAAAGTGTTCGCTTCGCGATCGAAGATCTGATGGATTTCTACCGCAACGTTCGCAACGGACGCAACGGCTTTGGCGCTTCAAGCCGCCCCGCAGTCCTGTATTGCGTTGCGCTCGTTGCGACCGTTGCGGTTAACCTCTTCTTCGCGTTCTTAGCGTTCTTTGCGGTCCCTCACCCCCGATGCGCTCCGCCGAGATAGCCCACCTACTCAAGCTCGAATGGCAGCTGGACCGCCGCCAGAAGCACGCGTGGGGCAGTATGGCGCTGTATGTGGTGAGCACGGTTTACGTGTGCTACCAAGGCGTACGGCACTTGGCGGAGGCGCCGATCTGGAACGCTTTGTTCTGGATCATCCTGCTGTTCGCGGCATTCAATGCGCTGGGCCGGTCTTTCCAGCGGGAGAACGCCGGACGGCAACTCTACCTCTATACGTTGGCCTCGCCGCGCAGCGTGGTGTTGGCGCGCACCATCTACAATGCGGTCACCATGGCAGTGCTGAGCTTGCTGAGCCTTGCAGCTTATGCGCTTTTCATCGGCAGCGCTCCTCTTGAGGGTGCACAACTGGGCACGTTCGTGCTGGTGGTGATGGCCGGCGGCGTTGGTTTTGCGCTGGTGCTCACGTTGATCTCGGCCTTGGCCGCGCGGGCCGGTAACGGCATCGGGCTGATGGCCATCCTGGGCTTCCCGATCGTGCTGCCGATGTTGCTGAGCGTGATGAAAGCGAGCAAGCTGGCGCTCGACGGCATGGGCTGGGACGTCACCGGGAAATATGTGATCTGGCTGCTGTTGATAGACGTGATCACCGTGGTATTGGCGTGGTTGCTCTTCCCCTACCTTTGGCGCGACTGAAAAATGAAGGGCTGGTGGTGGAAGGGGCTTAGCGTGGTGCTCCTACTTTACGTGGTGATCGTGGGCCTGCATACGCCCTTGGGTCCGGCGCTGGTCCATGTTTCTGCAGATAGGATAGCTCCCGGCGAGGTCAGCTTCGAGGTCACTGGCTACAATACCAAATTCAAGGATGAGGTATGGGCCTGGATCGAGAACGGCGACGTCAGTACCTGCCTGACAGTGAAGGTTATTTCTCCGGAAAAGCTTCAACTGTCAGGGACAATCCCTTCAGGCCTCAGCGAACAACTTTCTGACCTGAGAGTAGCCTCCGGCATGGACGGCGACCTCGTACTTCACGAAGCCTTTTTTACGGAAGGCTTGGGCACAGGTGCGATAAGCACGCCATGTGCAGGAATGGACGTTTCGCCGATCGCTTCCGCACGGCACTTCCCCGACCGTGCCATCCTGAACGAGACCATCCGCAACCTCTTCTTCCATGTGCCGATGTGGTTCACCATGATGGTGCTGATGACGATCTCCTTCTGGCAAAGCCTGCGCGTATTGCGTACCGGCGATCTCGGCGCGGACCGCATGGCCCTTTCCGCCGTGGACGTCAGCCTGCTCTTTGCCGCCATGGGCCTGATCACCGGCAGCATCTGGGCCCGCGCCACCTGGGGCGATTGGTGGACCACCGACCCGAAACTGAACGGCGCGGCCGTTACCGTGTTGATCTACGCCGCCTACCTGATCCTGCGCGGCTCCATCCCAGATGGCCACAAACGCGCGCGGCTGGCGGCGATCTACAACATCTTCGCCTACGTGCTGATGTTCGTCTTCATCATGGTGCTGCCGCGCCTCACCGATTCACTTCACCCTGGCAACGGTGGCAATCCGGCCTTCAGCTCTTACGACCTCGACAGCAGCCTGCGCGCGGTGTTCTATCCGGCGGTGACCGGCTGGGTGCTGCTCGGCGTCTGGGCCTATACCCTGCACCTGCGCGTTTCACGCATCAAAGCACATTTCGATGAAGCTTCTGAATAGTTTTCCGTGGAAGGACCAGCGCGACCGGTCGTTAGGCAAGCGAACTTTACAAAGGTTGGCCCAACTGATGGCCGTCATGGCCCTGCTCCTTCTGCCCGTGAGTACCTTTGCGGCATCCGAGGCACCGGGATGGTTGGAGGAGACGATGTTCGCCTCGGGCAAGATCAATACGGTGGTAATGGTGGTGAGCGTAGTGCTCATCGGACTTGCCATCTGGATGTTCAACATGGACCGGAAGATCAGCAAGCTGGAGAAGGGGATCAGAAGATCAGGCGATCAGAAGATCAGATGATCGCCACCAGCTAATCAGCTAATCCAAATGAAACGCAGTCACATCATCGCACTCGTCATCATTGCCGTCGCGATAGCGGCATTGATCGGATCACTGAGCGACAGCAGCAGTTATGCCAGCTTGAGCGAAGCCTTCGAGCAGCCCGGCCGGGAATTCCACGTGGTGGGCACCTTGGACCGCTCGCAGCCCATCGTCTACGAACCTAGCGTGAACGCGAGCCTCACCAAGTTCTCCATGGTGGACCTCAACGGCAAAAAGTGCAACGTACACCTCGCCATGGCGAAGCCCAACGACTTGGAGCGTTCCGAACGCTTGGTATTGATCGGCGAGGCCGACGCGGACGGGAACTTCCACGCCAAGGACATGCTCCTGAAGTGCCCCAGCAAGTACAACGAGGAGAACAAAGTGACCGCAGGGCTGTGAACAAATGAGGGCCGCGGAGGCGCAGAGGCGCAAAGAAGAATTTCATATGAAGCCGATGGCGCCAGGTGGTTCCTGCATGGAGCCATCAGCTCCCCGATACATATCGGGGCAGCCCATCCGCTAATCAGCTAATCCGTTGGAACAAGTCTCTTACATCGGCGAACACGCTTGGGCCGGAGTGCTTGGGCACATTTTGACCATCCTGTCTTTTTCGGGCGCGCTCTTGGCGCTGGTCGCCTACACGCTCTTCACGCAGACCAAGGACTTGGGCTGGCGCACCTTGGCACGGGCCGCGTTCCGGGTGCATTCGATCGCGATACTTGGCATTGTGGTGACATTGTTCACCATGCTCTTCAACCACTGGTTCGCCTACGACTACGTGTGGAAGCACAGCAATACGGAGATGCCGTTGCGCTACATCGCGAGCTGTTTCTGGGAAGGTCAGGAAGGCTCGTTCCTGCTCTGGACCTTCTGGACGATGGTGCTGGGCAACCTCCTGATCTGGAAAGCCAAGACGTGGGAAGGCCCCGTGCTGGCGGTGTTCGCACTGGTGCAAGTGTTCCTCGCCACGATGTTGCTGGGCATCTATGTGTTCGATGTGCGCGTGGGCAGCAGCCCTTTCCTCTTGATCCGTGAACTTCCGGAGAACATCGGTCTGCCGTGGACGAAACTGCCGACCTACCTCGCCATGATCCCGCAGTTCAAGGACGGCCGCGGATTGAACCCGTTGCTGCAGAACTATTGGATGGTGATCCACCCTCCCACTCTCTTCTTCGGCTTTGCTTCCACATTGATACCCTTCGCCTTCGCCATAGCCGGCTTGTGGACGAGGCGGGTAAAGGAGTGGATGGAACCTGCGCTGCCGTGGACCTTCTTCGGTATTGGCGTACTGGGCACCGGCATCCTGATGGGCGGTGCTTGGGCTTACGAGGCGCTCAGCTTCGGCGGCTTCTGGGCCTGGGACCCGGTGGAGAATGCCTCGCTCGTGCCTTGGCTCACGCTGGTCGGCACCGGGCACCTGATGCTGATCAACAAGCGCAAGGACACCTCGCTCTTCACCACGCTCTTCCTCGCGCTGCTCACCTTCCTGCTGGTGCTCTACAGCACCTTCCTCACCCGCAGCGGCGTGCTTGGCGATACCAGCGTACACAGCTTCACCGGCGAGGGCATGTTGCCGGGCCTGCTCATCTTCATGCTCACCTTCGTGGTGGTGGCCGTCACCGCGCTGAACACGCACCGCACGGACCGCCTCTTCTACTTCGGGCTTTCGGTGCTGATCTTCGTGCTGGGCGTGACGTTACAGGTGCAGGTGCCCGCGATCATCCTCTTTGTCGCCGTCAGCTTGGTGATGACCGTGGTGGCCTACCGGAAAGGGCCCTTCCACGGGCACGAGGAAGAGCAATTGCTGACCCGTGAGTTCTGGCTGTTCATCGCCTCGTTGGTGCTGTTGCTGAGCGCGATGCAGATCATCTTCAGCACGTCCATTCCGGTGTTCAACCTGTTGTTGGCCCCGTTCCAAAGCGCCTTCCAAAGCCTGCACGACGCGACGGGCTGGGGCTGGGCGCACACCCTTGCAACGGACAAACTGGCCCCGCCGGTGGAAGCCAAGGCACATTTCAACAAGTGGCAGATCCCCTTCGCCTTCATCGTGGCGATGCTGGTGGCCTTCGGACAATACCTCCGCTACAAGAAGACCGACAAGAAAAAGTTCTTCCGCGAGCTGCGCTGGTCGCTGATCGGGGCCTTGGTGCTCACCATACTGGCCACATGGTGGCTGGAATACCGCTTGGTGGAGGGCAATCTCGTGGCGCTCCTGTTCGCCACCTGCTTCGCCGTACTGTCCAATGCCTTCTACATCCCGATGGTCTTGAAGGGCAAGCTCAGCAAGGCCGGTCCTTCCATCGCGCACGTGGGCTTCGCGCTGGTGCTGCTCGGCGCGCTGATCAGCACCTCCCGTGAGAAGATCGTCACCCGCAACCAGACGGGGCCCGTGCTGAATTTCCTCAACAAGGACTTCAACGACAGCAAGGACATGCTGCTCTACCTCGGCGACACCCTACCGGTGGGCGAGCACTTCGTCACCTTCAAGGGCAAGCGCCAGGAAGGCGTGAACCTGTATTACGACATGGACTGGATGAAGTCCGTACCCCGCAATTTCCACGTGGGCGACACGGTGCGCGTGCGGAGCATGCTCTTCATCGCCAAGGACGACCACGTGGCTAGCGACAACTTTCTCAGCGACCAACCTGAGCATTGGGCACCCTTGGAGACCTTCACGCGCAGCGAGATGTGGCGCGCATCTGACTGGAGCAGCCACCGCGCCGGACCGAAGGAATTCGCGCTGAAACCCATGGTGCAGCTAAACCCGCGCTTTGGCAACGTGGCCGAACCCAGCACCAAACATTGGGTGGACCACGACCTCTACACGCACATCCGGTACGCGAAATTGGACACCGCCGCGGACGGCCATATGCCTGCGCGGACCTACGAAAAGAGCGTTGGTGACACCATCGTAACGCCCACCTGCGTGATCCTGATCGACAGCATCCGCACCGTTCGGGACAGCGTCACATTGGCGCGCTTGGGCCCGGACTTCACCGTGTACATCCTGAACATGCGTGTACGTGACCTCTACGATCAGAACCGCTGGTTCGAGGCCAAGCCCGTGGTGATCTACCACGACGGACAGAACGTGGGCAGCAAGGGCTTCGCCATACCGGAGCTGAACGTGAAGTTCGACCTCGCCACCGTGAAGGGCGACCAAGTGGGCCTGAACGTGAGCGAGCGGGAGTTCGTGATCATGCAGGCCATTATGTTCCCCGGCATCAACATCCTGTGGATCGGATGTATTCTGATGGCGTTGGGGACCTTGGTGGCGGTGCGGCAGCGGGTGCGGGGGACTGGGGGGAAGGCGAAAGCTTGAACCGCGGTGGCGCAACGAGGGCGCAGCGTTTCTGTTAACCAAGGACCATCAGCCCAAACCTCCGAAGTAGCGTTTCATCGGCCTTTGGTGCATGTGCCGGATCCGATATACTACGATGGCATCATCTTCTATGGTGTAGATGACGAAATAGCGGAATTTCGCCAGTGGCGCAAAACGGAAAGGCGGTCGTCGCAATAGGAAGCCATTCGGGAATTGGGAGATGTATCCGATGGTCCGATCCACTTCCTCCTCGAAACGCTGAGCGGCGTGGCCATCACCCGATGAATACCACAAGCGCACCATTGCCAGGTCAGCATCAGCCTCCGACCGAAAAATGATCCTGCGCGACATTAAAGCTTCTCCTTTCTCCACCGCTCCTTGATCTCTTCCCAAGTAGTGAATTTTCCTTCGCCACGTAGGTAGGCTTCCCGGTCCTTCTCCAGCGCATCCCACTCTTCCTCGCTCAACTGACCCTCCGGATCGCTCTGGTCTATTTCAATTTGGTCAATGAGGCTCTCCATCAATCTCCGCACCTCATCGGCGGAATAACTCCGGTCCTCCAATTTGATGTAAGGTTCCTCCCCTTCTTTCACAACGCTGAGGTGCTCGTTCGGAATGCCATAGCCGCGCGGGGAATCCAGCAGACGCTTCAAGGCCATCAGGCGCGCTTCGTCTTCCAACAGGGCGATGCGTTCCAGCAGTTCGAGCTTGAGGGTCTTGAGGTCCATGGTGATGAGATCTTTCCAAAGCTAACAGCAAATGCGTTCTCACCACAGAGGCACGGAGGCACGGAGAAATGCGATTGATGAAGGTGATCGGTTAATGGTGATTGGTGATCAGACGACTGCCTACTGCCTACTGCCTACTGCCACTGCCTACTGCCACTGCGTACTACCACTGCCTACTACCACTGCCTACTACCACTGCCACTGCCACTGCCACTGCCACTGCCACTGCCACTGCCACTGCCACTGCCACTGCCACTGCCTACTATCCCCTGACTACTGTCACTGCCCCCTGACTCCTCTGTGCCTCTGCGGCAAACCTCCCGGTTCCTCATTCCTCCCGACCTTCGCGCCTCATGCATTCCGTTCTTCTCATCGGCACCGGCCGCTTGGCGTTCCACTTGGGGCATGCTTTGCGCGGTGCGGGCTATACGATCGTCGGCTTGGCCGGTCGTGATGCGACGAAGACCGCTGAACTTGCAAAAGATCTTGGTTGCTCGGAATTCGGGTTGAACGATGCGCTCCCTCACGCCGACCTGCGGATACTTGCCGTCAGTGATGATGCCATCCACCCTGTCGCAGAAACGCTTCCTCCGGACGGCACGCCGACCATTCACCTGAGCGGCTCCAAGCCAGTGGACCTCTTGCAACCTCACGAACATCGCGGCGTGCTGTGGCCGATCCAGAGCTTCAGTCCCGGAATGCCTATTTCTTTTCAGAAAGTGCCGCTGATCGTGGATGCGGACGATGAAGCGACCTTGGGCCTGCTGCGGGAACTGGCCGAACGGCTTTCTACCACGGTGGTACACCTCCCCTTCCCACTTCGCCAACACCTCCACCTCAGCGCCGTCATCGCCTCGAACTTCCCGACTTTTCTGCTGCGTGAGGCCGAGCGCTTGCTCACGGCGCACAAGATCGCGCCGGATCTGCTTCATCCCCTGTGGAAAGCGACCACCGAAAAGGCATTGCAAGGCGCGGACAACGCGGTGACCGGCCCGGCGCGGCGCGGCGACATCAAGACCATCGCCCAGCAAATGGACCTTTTGGCGGACGAACCCGAACTTCGCCGCGCGTACGCCGCTTTGAGCGACCTGATCATCCACACCTATCACCCCGAGTCCCGTGACCTCCAAGACCTATAAGGAACTCCTTGCCGGTATCGATACCTTCCTGTTCGATGTGGACGGCGTGTTCACAGACGGCTCCGTTCAACTTGCGCCGGGCATCGACCCGATCCGCACCTTCTTCACCCGCGACGCTTATGCGGTGCAGCACGCGCTGAAGGAAGGCGTGCGGATCATCGTCCTCACCGGCGGGATCTCCGACGGTATTGGCCAAAGCCTCGGTCGCTTGGGTGTTATGGAATTCCACCACTCCGTGAAGGACAAGAACGTTAAGCTGGACGAACTCGTCGCCAATACCGGCCTGGACCTGAAGCGCGCGGCCTACATGGGCGATGACATCCCGGACCTGCGGGTGATGCAGCGCGTGGCCCTTCCCTGCTGCCCGTCCGATGCCGCCGAGGAGGTCAAGTTCATCAGCCGCTATGTATCCCGCTTTCCCGGAGGCCGTGGATGTGTCCGCGACGTGTTGGAACAGGCCATGAAGGTGCAGGACAAGTGGCTCACCGAACAGGCCCATAGCTGGTAGCATGGGCGCCTTCCTGCGGCTCACCCGCCCGCTGAACCTGCTGATCATCGCCTTCACGATGGTGGCCATACGCTATGGCGTGATCGGCGGATACCTTGAAGTGAGTTCCGTGGACCTGCGGCACATGGCCCCCTCGCCGGATGTGACCCTTTTCGCGCAGGTGCCGGACAACACGTTCGTGCATGCCTTCAATGAACTGTTGTTCTGGCTGCTGGTTTGTAGTACCGTATTGATCGCAGCGGGCGGCAATGTGATCAACGACTACTTCGACACGCGCATCGATCGGGTGAACAAGCCTGATGAGGTGATCGTAGGGCGCTCCGTGAAGCGCCGCGTGGCAATGATGGGCCATCTGGTGCTCACAGCGTTGGGCATTTTGATCGGCGCCGTGGTCGCATGGCGGAGCGGCCAATTGCACTTGGCGGTCATTCCCGTCTTCGCCGCAGGGGCCTTGTGGTACTACAGCACCAAACTGAAGCGCACTTTCCTCTTGGGCAACGGGCTTGTGGCTTTGCTCGTGGCCTTGGTGCCCCTTTCCGTTGGGCTGTACGAGATCCCCGCTTTGACCAGTGCTTACGGGAATTCCGCGTCGGCGAACATCGGAGGTGGCCAGGAACTCGAAGTGGTCTTTCATTTCAATGAACTTTGGCCTTGGATCCTCGGCTTTACGGCCTTCGCCTTTCTCACCACCTTGGTCCGTGAGCTACAGAAGGACATGGCGGACATCAAGGGCGACAAGGCGGACGGCTGCCGAACGGTGCCGATCGTCATGGGCGTTAATTGGGCCAAGGCGTTGACCTTGTTCTACCTCGCGGTGGCCATCATCGCGCTGTTGTTGCTGCGGGCCGTGGTGCTCACCGACAAGTTCTCCTACTGGTACATCGGTGCCGGGGTCGTGCTGCCGATGTTGCTTTCGGCGGGGTTCACCTACGGGGCGAACGACAGGAATGGCTTCAACACGGCAGGCCACATCCTGAAATTCGCCATGGCCATTGCGGTGGCTTTCGCCTTCTTTATCCTCAAGGTTTTATGATCCCGGCCCCTCCCCTTTTTCCGTGGCGCTTGGTCCTCGCCTCCGCTTCACCGCGCAGAAGGCATTTGTTGCATGGGCTGGACCTGCCGGTGGAGATCACCGAGGTGGACGTGGATGAGACTCCTCCCCAAGACCTGCCTGCCGAGGAGGTGGCCGAATTCCTCGCCCGAAAAAAAGCAGAAGCTTGGACCGGTACCCTTGCTGATGACCAAGTGCTTGTGACCGCTGATACTACAGTGTTGATCGGTGATATTCTCCTTAACAAACCCGTGGACGCGAAAGATGCCATGCGCATGCTCGGTATCCTTTCCGGCAAGGAACACCGCGTGATCACCGGGGTGTGCCTGCGGACCGCAAAGCGCACTTCCTGCTTTCGCGACACGGCCAAGGTGCGCTTCAAGGAGCTTTCTCCGGAAGAGATCCAGTACTACGTGGACCGCCATTCACCGTTGGACAAAGCGGGTGCCTACGGCGTACAGGATTGGATCGGCTATACGGCCGTGGAACGCACCGAGGGATCCTTCTACACGGTGATGGGCCTGCCGATGCACAAGCTGTATGAAGCGCTGAAGCGGCTGGGGAACGGAGAAGGCTGATAGGTGGACGCAGAGGCGCGGAGGCGCAAAGAATTGCTTGGGATCCAGTGGTCAGCCGTTCTGCGATCATAGCTACAAGCCTAAAGCTTCAAGCTTGCGGCGCACAGCTTGCGGCTTTAGGCTTGTGGCTCCGGACTCCAGACTCGCGACTCAGGACTTCATCTAACGCAGCAGCGCAACATGCCCCACCTCGATATGGCCGATCCCCTGCGGATCGGTGATCCAGATCTTCCACACGTAGATGCCCTGCGGGAATGAAGTGCCGTCCCAGCCTTGGTGGGGGTCTTCAGTGGTGAACACCGGCGTGCCCCATCGGTCATAGATCATGAACCGGAAATCCACCGGCGACCGTACCGAGGTGATGGGCAGGAGCACATCGTTGATGCCATCGCCGTCCGGTGTGAAGGCGTTCGGCATGAACAGCATGAAGGGGTCTTCCACACAGATCAGCGCCGTGGTGGAATCCAAGCACTCCATGTCGTTCGCGGCCACTAAGGTCACGGTATAGCAGTCCACGGCGGGGAAGCTGAAGGAGGGCGAACGCTCCAATGAACCGCTGTTCGCGACATCCCCGAAGGACCAGATGAAATCCGTGGCGTTCTGCGAGGTGTTGATGAAATGGATCAGCGGATCGTCGCTGGTGGCGGTGGGCGGTGAGGCGGTGAAGGAGGCAGAGGGAGCGGCATGTGCGTTCACAAGGTCGGGGATCGAGACCGTGCCCGTGCAGCCGGTGGCGTCCGTTACGGTGAGGCCCACCGAATAGAGGCCGCCTTCCGAAAAGCAGTGTGCAACGGAGGCATCCGTTTCCGTTGATCCATCCCCGAAGTTCCATTGATAAACGTTGGCCCCGGCGGGTTGCGCATTGAAGGTGACACAGAGCGGCGTGCATCCGACCGTGTCCGAGTAGGTGAAGGCGGGTTGGAAGGCGGCGGAAACAGTAACGGTGGCGCTCTCCGGGGCGGAAGTGCAGCCTTGTGCATCCGTTGCGGTCACCGAGTAGCTCGTTGTGACCATTGGGGATACCGTGGGTCCGTCAGGTGTCCACGCATAGGTGAACCCCGGCGTTCCTCCGCTGGCCTCCGCTACCAACGTGACCGTACTTCCTGCACACACGGCCGTGTCCGGTCCTGCGGTCAGTGCGATCGGTGTCGGCACTGCGATGGTCACCTCCTCTTGTGCGGAACAACCCGAAGCATCGGAGACCGTGCAGGAATAGTCCCCCGGAGCAAGCCCGGTGACCGTGGCGGTTGCAGCCCCGCCAGGTGCCCAGGAATACGTCAACGGCGCCACACCGCCTGAAGGTACTGCGGTGGCGGTGCCGTCATTCAGGCCATTGCAGGTCACATCTGTATGTGTGAGGTCCACGGCCAAGTTGCCTACCGAAGGCGCAAGCGTGGCGGTGGCACTGGCGGAACAACTGCTCACTGCGGAGACCGTGACGGTGTGATCCCCGGGTCCCACATTGGAAAGTGTCTGTGTAGTGGCTCCGCCGGGAGACCAGTAATAGTTCACCGCTCCGCCCGCACCAGTGACCGTTGCCTCCAACGAGCCGTTGTCCTGTCCACAGGTCGGGTCCGTTGCGGTGATGGTCACACCAAGAACATGGATGGTCTGTGTGGTGGTGTTCGAGGCCCCGCAGGCATCAGTGGCCGTGAGCGTGACGGTATAGCTGCCCGGGTTGGCATAGTTGTGCGAGGGGTTCTCCTGCACGGAGGTGTTCTGTGAGGAACCGGGGTCGCCGAAATTCCAAGAGAAGATGTCCGGGCAAGGTGTGGAGGTGTTGGCGAAATCCACAGTGGTGCCATCACAATCCCCGCTGAAAGAAGCCACCACCGGATCGGACTCATCGATGAGGATGTCGTCGATGGCGATGCCGTCGTAGTTGTTGCAGAAGCTGCCTGCACCGAAGAAGAAGCGGAACCTGACGCTGGGTGCGTTGGCTAACCAGCCCAAGCAGTGCTTTGCCGTTACCCAGCCTTGGCTGCCGCTGCCCCCCAAGCAGCTTCCCTGGGTGGAACCCTGCCGCCCGCTCCAACCATGCTTGGGGCTGATCGATGAAGGGAGGTTGGTGAGGTTGCTGGAGTTGAACCAATACGCGGTGTTGCAGTTCGCCGGTTCGTTGAACGCCCCAACGTTGCTGTACGTGAGGCCGCCATCGGTGGAGTATTGGAAGGTCATGCCGTCATATTGACGTTCCACTTCCCAGAAGATCTTGAAGGAGATCCGCGGGGTGTTCAGCGAAGTGAAGTCGAAGCAGGGGCTTTCGAGATAGGACCTCTCGTTGTTGTTGTAAAAAGTGCCCGTGAGCCCGCCCACGCACCAGCTCTTTGTGCCGCCACCGGCAGCGTTGATCAGCGGATGTGCAGGTGTTCCCCAAGCCCAATCATTGCCCGTGCCGCCGCTGACCCATGAGGCGGACGTCTCGAAGCCTTCGCTGTAAGGGAACGTGCCGATCACCGGACCGCACTGTGCCGCCGAGTTCAAAGGCGATAGCATGCCCAGAACGCACACCGGAGCGGTGAGATGAAAAATGGTGTTCAGGACACCTGGGGTGCGCAGCATTGGGAATAGGACGTAAAGTTCGGGCTCAAGGGCGCACCCGGCTTGGGAAAGTATGATAAACATGCCCTGAGGCTTGGGCGTGGACATCGCCGTGGTCACCTTGGAGGCCTGATTGAGCAAGGGTTTCAATGATGAAGGCGAGCTGCTTTCCGATGCGAGGTACTTCACGTGGTACGCCACGCTCGGGTTGATTTTCGGTGGTGGCAAGTACGCACTGCCGATCAGCGCAGCAAGGTCACCGTGCCGTGCAGGTCGTAGGTTTCCCCGGAATGCTCCACTGCATGAAGCACATAGAAATAGGTGCCTTCGGGCAGCACATCGCCGGTCGGTGAGCGACCGTCCCAGGTCTGCCCTACCCGCTTCAGCCGCACCATCTCCTGCCCCCAACGGTTGAAGACCTGCACATCCAGAGCTGTGAGGCCCCCGCCCGTGATCTGGAAGAAGTCGTTCCGGCCATCGTGGTTCGGGGAGAAAACATTCGGCACGATCAAGGAATCCTGGCCTGAGATGCAAAGCTGCTGCGCCGCGTTATCCGTGCAGCCTGCATCGTTCGTCACCACCAACGAGACCGGGTAACAGCCCGCGCCGGGATAGATGAACGCGGGCGAAGGATCCGTAGAGCTTGAGCCGGCAGGATCGCCGAATTGCCATGCCCAGGACGAGGCTCCGGAGGAGAGGTCGGCGAACTGCACTTGGGGATTGCTGCCTGTTGGCGTGGTCGGAGTCCACGAGAAGTCGGCCGCTGGAGCAGCTGCGATGGTGAACGGCCCTACCGAGGAAGTGATATCCGGGCAACCACTGCCTTGCACCACCACCAGATCTACGGTGTACTGCCCCGGCGTGGCATAGCAATGTTCCACCACGCTGTCCGCGGCCGTGGCGCCATCGCCGAGATTCCAGGTGTAGCTGTTCTGTGCGGAAGAGGACGCCGTGAAAGTGATGCAATGCGTAGCGCAACCGTCCAATGCAGTGCTGGTAACGTTCACCGCTTGACCCTCGGGGACCGTCACGGTGACCTGCAGGGGCGCGGCCTCACAACCGTTGGCATCGCTCACCACCACGGTATAAGCAGTGGTCTGTGCCGGGGAGACCACCGGCCCTTCCGGCGACCACGCATAGGTATAGTCCGGCGTGCCTCCAGCGCCTTGGGCGGTGAGAACGGCCTGGCCTCCGGGGCAGATGGTGGTGTCGGCTCCTACGGTGGCGGTAAGTGCGGAAGGCTCGATCAAGGTGTAGGATGCTTGGCGCGTGCAGCCATCTGCATCGGTCACGGAAACATTGTAGGTCCCCGCTGCCAGCCCCGTAAGCTGTTCGGAGGTGGCCCCTGTGTTCCAGAGGAAGCTGTATGGCAGGGCGCCCCCTTGCACCGTGTATGTCAGTTCCCCGGTGGAGGCCCCGTTGCAGGTGATGTCCTGATGGGAGAGCGTATCGGTCAAGATGGAAATGGTAGTAAAGGCCGAATCACTGCCACAGGCGGAGGTGCCCAGCACCCAGACCGGTCCCAGTTCCGTGAGACCCACTTGTATCGACGGTGTGACTTCACCGGTGCTCCAGAGGTAGCCGTCCGCGCCGGAGGCGGTAAGCGTGTTGAGATCAGTGTCCAGACACAGCGTGCTGTCTCCGATGATGGTCACCTGTGGCGTTTCCCCGGTGGTCACCGTCACCTGTGCGCAAAGGGTATCGCCGCAGGCAGTGATGGCACAAAAGGACAACACCACATCACCGTTGTCGCCACCTCCCGGGGTGTAGCTCGTGGTCAAGGCATTCGGGTCGCTGAAGCTGCCTCCTCCGCCCTGCCAAAGCAAGGAAGCATAGTCGCCCGAAACGCTGCCCACCAGGGCAGTGGAGGCACCGCACGCAATGGGCCCTCCGCCGGATACCACCGACACCAGCGTGGGGGTGAACGGGGCTTGGCACCCGTAGTTCAAATAGGTAGCCGTGGGTTGGCCGGGCCATGCGAAAACGGCCGTGGCACCGTCGTTCTCCTCGCTCAGCCCGCCGTAGGTGCCATAGATGTTCACCAATTGGTTGGCATCGTAGGTGGCGGTGTCCCCGCAGCCAGTGCCGGTGACGAACATGCGCAACCAGCGCGACAAAGGCGGGCCGGGCGTCGGGGAAACCGGTTGCAACACCAAGTTGTTGTTCTTGAAGTGGCCTTGGCTGTTGCCCGCGTTCTGGTAAATGATGTAGAGCGTGTCGCTCAGCGCGGTGAAGGAGTTGGCCTGCACGCACATTGCGGTGGAGGTCACGAAGATCACTTGGCTCCCCGGGGGGATAACTCCGCCCGGCGGCTCCAGCAGGTGGCCGCAGCCTTGGATGGAAGCGTCCAACTGTGCGGTGAGATCGGCCGTGGTGCTGTTTTGTGAGATCCCCTGGAAGGAACTGCTGTAGAACTCGAACTGCAGGTTGCCAAGGGCGATCGGTGCCGGGCCGGTGATGAAGCGCACCATCTCGTTCATCCCTTCGGTGCTGCCGGGGCAGTCCGTGTCGGAGATGCAGGCGTCCGCCAGGATGCTCTCGATCTCCAAGCACTTTGTCGGGACCTGTGCCCATAGCCCGGAGGTAAATAACAGCGCCCCGGCAAGGGACGCGATCAAGTAATGGCGTTCTTTCATGGCAGGGCTCGCTCAGCTTCGGTCCGATCCTTCAGGCAAGGCCCGTCCGACCGGACACGCTATACCGGGTCGAACTTATCGGCACGGAGGGATGCATGGACACGGCGATCGGCGATGTTTTCCACGGGAGGGCATGGATGAGAAGGGTTCCGCACGATGCCTGACCAGCAGTTTCTTCGACCAAACGGGGCAATGGAGCTACGGTCCCGGCCCGCGACTGACATGAAAACAGGCCGGTCAACAACGGGGTGCCCGACATGGCCTCTTGGCCAAGTGAATACAAGTTCACGACCAAAGTCATCCATCCCATGCCGCAGGATGTGCATCTTTGGCCAGCACCGCGCGACATGCAAGGAAATCCATTCAACGTTGACGGCCTGACCGAGGGCGAGGTCCTCACGTCGCGTGCGCAACATGGCCGGAACGTGTTGGAAGAGGACGACAAAGGCTTCTTCTGGCCTGCCTTGAAGGACGCCCTCACCGAGCCGATGGTGCTCCTGTTGCTGGCGGCCAGCTTGATCTACTTCATTCTCGGGGAGTGGAACGAGGGCCTCTTCATGGTGGGCGCCATCCTGCTGCTCACGGCCATCTCGCTTTATCAGGATTCGCGGAGCCGGACGGCCTTGAGCACCTTGAAGGCCCTGAGCATGCCGCAGGCCACGGTAGTGCGTAATGGCCAAGTGGAGAAGATCCCCGTGGAGGACGTGGTGGTGGGCGACCATGCCGTGGCCGAGGAGGGCAGCCTGCTCGCGGCCGACGGCATCATCGTGCAGAGCAATGATTTCAGCGTGAATGAATCCATCCTTACCGGCGAGGCTTTCGCAGTGGCCCGCAGCGCGGAGGATCCGGAGAACGCACGGGTAAGCAAAGGCACGCAGGTGGTATCGGGACTCGCGCTCTACCGCGTGGAGGCCGTGGGCATGGGCACTCGCTTGGGCCAGATCAGCGGCTCGCTGGCGTCGATCGAACCGCCCCCTACTCCACTTCAGCAGCAGATCAGGCGATTCGTCCGCGACATGGCCATCGTGGGCGTGGTCTTCTTCGTGCTGGTATGGGTGGTGGCCTTCTTCCGCACCGGTTCCTTCTCGGCCAGCCTGCTCTCCGGCCTCACCTTGGCCATGTCCATCCTTCCGGAGGAGATCCCCGTGGCCTTCACCACTTTCCTGGCGTTGGGCGCATGGCGGTTGGCGCGACAGGGCGTCATCGCGAAGCGGGCCACTACCGTGGAGACCTTGGGCGCGGCCACGGTGATCTGCACCGACAAGACCGGCACCATCACCGAGAACCGCATGACCTTGGCGGAACTGCATGTAAAAGCCACCGACACCGTGGAGAAGGCCGATGCGGAGCAGCTATCGCCTGAAGCCTTTGCACTGGTGGAAATGGCCATGTGGGCCAGCGAGCCCGTGCCCTTCGACCCCATGGAGAAGGGGCTGCACGCGGCCTATGCCCGCACCGCCACGCACGATGAGCGGCCCGACCGGCGGATGGTGCATGAATATCCGATCAGTGGCAAGCCGCCGATGATGACCCACGTCTTCGCCAACGGCGCGGGCCATCGCATCATCGCCTGCAAGGGCGCCCCGGAACGGATCCTGCGGCAAGCCGTGCTGACCGACGGGGAGAAACAGGCGGCCATGGCCCAGGTGGAGGCTTTCGCCCGGCAGGGCATGCGCGTGCTCGGCGTGGGCTATGTGAAGGACCCACCGGACACCTATCCGGAGAGCCAGGAGGAATTCCTGATCGAATACCTCGGCTTGGTCGCCTTCATCGATCCCCCGAAACCCAACATCCGCGAAGTCTTCAGCCAATTCGAGGAGGCGGGCATCCAAGTGAAGATCATCACCGGCGACAACGCCGTCACCACGGCGGCCATCGCCAAGCAGATCGGTTTCCACGGAGACCGGCGGACCATGGACGGTGAGGAACTGCTGCGTTTGGAAGAACCCGCGTTCAGCGAAGCAGTGCGCCGGACGGACATTTTCACCCGCATGTTCCCCGAGGCCAAGCTGCGCATCATCAACGCCTTGAAGGCGGACGGCCATGTGGTGGCCATGACCGGCGACGGCGTGAACGACGGGCCGGCGCTGAAGGCGGCACACATCGGCGTGGCCATGGGCAAACGCGGCAGCGAACTGGCCAAGGAGGCCGCCTCCCTAGTGCTCACCGACGACGACCTGGCCGGCATGGTACACGGCGTGGCCATGGGCCGCAAGATCTATGACAACCTGAAGAAGGCGGTGCAGTACATCATCTCCATCCACATCCCCATCATCCTCACGGTTTCACTGCCGCTGTTCCTAGGCTGGAAGTTCCCCAACATCTTCACGCCGATGCACGTGATCTTCCTGGAGCTGATCATGGGCCCCACGTGCAGCATCGCCTACGAGAGCGAGCCGCTGGAAGTGGGCGGCATGCAGCGCCCGCCGCGGCCGTTGGACAAGACCTTCCTCTCGTGGAAGGAGATCCGGATCAGCCTCTTGCAAGGGCTGGTGATCACGCTCGGCACCTTGGCCAGCTACCGGATCGGCGTTCAACAAGGCTTTCATGAAGAGCTTGTAAGAAGCTTGGTCTTCAGCACGTTGATCATGGCCAACATCGGCCTCACCTTCGTGGACCGCTCCTTCACGCGCTCCTTCATCGTGGCGGCCCGGAACAGGAATTTGGTGCTGCGCATCGTGGTGCTGATCACCCTGCTGGCGCTTGGCATCACGCTGTATGTTCCACCGGTGGCCCGCTTGTTCGATATGGCACCGCTCACCGTGGGCCAGCTCGCGCTTACCGCCGTGATCGGCTTTGCATCGGTGGCTTGGTTCGAGGTCTACAAATGGCTGAAGCGGAGGCCGCGTGCGGCGGAGTTGGCAGCAGCGGAATAGGGTCTGCGGCACTAAACCCGGCGCTTCCCCGTTACTTTGGCCGTCCCCAAAGAAGCCACCCGCCCCCGTTATCCCTGCATGAGGCGTTCCCTCCTTTTTCTTCATCTCCTCCTCCCGTTCCTGCTTGCGGCTCAAACGGCCACGGTATCGGGCACAGTGCGCGATGATGAGAACCGGCCGCTGCCCGATGCGAGCATCGCCGTTGTGGGGCAAGCCGCCACCTCCTCGAATGCTACGGGTGGCTATTCGATCATTGTTCCTGCTGAACGGGAGATCGTGCTGCGCTTTGCCTACCCCGGAGCGGAGACCGTGGAGCGCACCTTGAAGCTGAAGGCCGGGGAAACGCGGTCGCTGGACGTAATGATCCGGTCCTCCGTCATCGGTCCCGTTACCGTTACGGACGACCGCCTTCGCGATGCGGGCATCGACAAGCTCAATGCGCGCACCTCGCACTTCCAGCCTTCGCTCGGCGATGTGAACAGCTTATTGCAAGGCAGTCTCGGCGTGATGACCCGCAACGAGCTGAGCAGCGGCTACAACGTGCGCGGTGGCAACTTCGACGAGAACCTGGTGTATGTGAACGGCATTGAGGTCTATCGTCCTTTCTTAGTGCGCAGTGGCCAGCAGGAGGGCCTCAGCTTCCCGAACCCGGACATGATCGAGCGGATCCACTTCAGCGCCGGCGGCTGGGAGCCGCGTTACGGCGACAAGCTGAGCAGCGTGCTGGACATCACCTATAAGCGCCCCCGCGAGTTCGATGCCATCGTGAGCGCGAGCCTGCTGGGCGGCTCCGTTACGGTGGGCAGCGCCATGGCCCACCAGCGGCTGCGCCAGATCACCGGCTTCCGCTACCGCACGCTCAGCACCATCCTCAAGGGCCTCGACACCAAAGGCGACTACGTCCCCACCTACACCGATCTGCAGAGCTACTGGACCTACGACCTCAGCGACAAGGTGGAGATCGGCTTCCTCGGCCTCTATTCACGCAACCGCTACGATGTGACCCCGCAGGACCGCGAGACGGAACTCGGGAATTTCAATCAGGCATTGCGTTACACCGTGTACTTCGAAGGCCAGGAACGCACGGCCTACGAAACGTGGTCCGGAGCGCTCAGCCTCACCGCCCGCCCTTCCCCCCGTACCGTGCTGAAGTTCACCGGCAGCGCCTTCAACACCTACGAGACTGAGCGGATGGACATCCTCGGCGAATACCGCTTGGGCGAGCTGGACCGCAACCTCGCCAGCGAGCAGTTCGGCGAAGTGGTGCGGGACCTCGGCATCGGTGCCTACTTGGAGCATGCACGCAACAGCTTGGAGGCAACGGTGCTGAGCGCCACGCACACGGGATCCTTCTTTTGGGGCCGTGGAAACAACCTGCAATGGGGTCTGGAGGCGCGCACCGAGCGGATCAATGACCGCCTGAGCGAATGGTACGTGGTGGACAGCGCGGGCTACAGCATTCCGCAGAGCAGCGGCGCTGTGCTGGAGCTGAACACGAGCGTGAAGACCAAGATCGATCTGGAAAGTGTCCGCACCTCCGCCTACGTGCAGAACGCCTGGGAGTGGAAGACCGGCCGCGACCGTTCCTGGGCCTTGGTGGCCGGCGTGCGCGGCCAGAACTGGAGCTACAACGGGCAGACGGTGTTCAGCCCGCGGCTGCGCTTGGCCTACCATCCCGGATGGCGCAAAGTGGTGGCCGCCGGCGACACCGTACCGCGTGATTACAGCTTCTGGTTCGCCACCGGCGTGTACTACCAGCCGCCCTTCTACCGGGAGCTGCGTGACTTTAACGGCGTGCTGAACCCGGAAGTGCGGGCCCAGAAGAGCATCCACTTCATCCTTGGCATGGACCGGCAGTTCAAGATGTGGGACCGCCCGTTCAAATTCTCCACCGAGGCCTACTACAAGGCGCTCAGCGACCTCAATCCCTACGAACTGGACAACGTCCGCATCCGCTACTATGCGAAGAACAATGCCAAGGGCTACGCCACCGGCATCGACATGAAGCTCAACGGCGAGTTCATCAAGGGCGTGGAATCCTGGGCCTCGCTCTCCGTGATGCAGACCGAGGAGGACATCGACGGCGACTTCTACTACCGCACGTACAACGCCGCCGGGGAGCGTACCGATGCCATCGATACGCAGGACCGCACACCGGTGGACAGCGTTCGCGTGGAAGCGGGCCACATCCCCCGCCCCACCGACCAGCGCGTGAGCTTCGCCCTGTTCTTTCAGGATGAAATGCCGCGCTGGCCCACCTTCAAGGTCCACCTGAACCTCGTCTTCGGCACCAGCCTGCCCTACGGCCCGCCGAACGAGACGCGCTACGCCGATACCCTGCGCACCAGCCTCTACCGCCGCGTGGACATCGGCTTCAGCAAGCAGTTCTTAGGCGCGCCCGGGCAGGAAAAGACCGGCGTGCTCCGGCACATCAAAGACCTCTGGCTCTCCTTGGAGGTCTTCAACCTGATCAACCTGAACAACACGGTGGACTACACCTGGGTGCAGGATGTGCAGGGGCGCTACTACGGCATCCCGGAGTTCCTGACGCCGAGAAGGATCAACCTGAAGTTGATCGCTCGGTTCTGACCGGTGATCAGGCGGATCCGGGGACCGCCCTGCTTTTTTCCGCAGATGTCGCAGATGTCACAGATGGCCCGCGTAGCGGGGAATGCGGCCGCTGTTGAGGCCGCATCTGCGCCATCTGCGACATCTGCGGTTTTTTTTCATTCTCTACTGTGGTTATCCCCGGAAGTAGAGTTCCCCAGGAAGCAATACATCAAGTTCGATTTTCACGGAATGTGAAGGTTCCCGTAAATTGCCCGACATGAAACGCTTCCTTCTTCCGCTCGCTTGTTGCTGTTTGGTGGCGACCGGGTGTTCCACGCACCGCTTTGTCGCGAGCAAATACCCCACTGGAAAGCCTGAGGTGGTGCTCTTCCTGAAGGGCAAGGGCGAGGATGCCGTGAAAGTGATGGAGAAGGTGTACCACCCCAACGGGAAGCTGGACTACGTGGGCCGCTTCGAGGACGGCAAAGAGCAGGGCGAGTGGAACTACTATTACGAGGACGGCACCCGCAAGTACACCGAGCACTGGGACAAGGGCCTGGAGGAAGGCGTGCAGATCGAGTACGCGCCCGATGGGCAGATCTACTTGGAGAAGTACTTCGAGAGGGGCCAGCTGATCCGCACGGTGGACAGGTCCACAAAGCCGTGATCAGCCACCAGTGATCACTCGGAGCGACCGATATTAAGCCTCATTCCCATTGCCACGTCCAGTATCGGAGGCCCACAAGCAGGCCACCGCTCCCATACTCTTCTTTGCGTCCTTCGTGTCCTTAGCGGTCCGGCCTCATTGGAACGCCGCCACGCTCTTCCGGATGATCGCGCAGCAGGCCATCAGTTCTTCCTCAGTGATGGTGAGCGGCGGTGCGAAGCGAATGATGTCCCCGTGCGTGGGCTTGGCCAGCAGGCCGTTCTCCGCCAGCAGTAGGCAGAGGTCCCAAGCGGTGCGACCGTCCTTGCGCGGCTCGATGATCACGGCATTGAGCAGGCCCTTGCCGCGCACCAGTTTCACGAAGTCGAATTCCTCCACGAGCTTCTGCATGGCATCGCGGAACAGCTGGCCGAGGCGCTCCGAATTGGCGGCGAGCTTCTCGTCCTTCACCACCTGCAAGGCGGCGATACCCACCTTTCCCGCGAGCGGATTGCCGCCGAAGGTGCTGCCATGTTCGCCCGGCTTGATGCAGAGCATGATCTCGTTGTCCGCGAGCACCGCGCTCACCGGCAGCACACCGCCGCTGAGGGCTTTGCCGAGGATCAGCACATCGGGGCGCACGCCTTCGTGGTCGCAGGCCAGCAGCTTGCCCGTGCGGGCGATGCCCGTCTGCACCTCGTCCGCCATGAAGAGGACGTTGCGTGCCTTGCAGGCCTCGAATGCTTCCTTGAGGTAGCCCGCATGCGGCACCATCACACCGGCCTCACCTTGGATCGGTTCCACCATGAAGGCCGCCACGTGCGGATGCTCCAGCGCCCGCTGCAACGCCGGGATGTTGTCGTAAGGGATCACATCGAAGCCCGGGGTGTACGGTCCGAATCCTTTGCGGCTGTCCGGGTCCGTGCTGGCGCTGACGATGGAGATGGTGCGCCCGTGGAAATTGCCTTCGCACACGATGATGCGGGCCTGGTCGCGCGGGATGCCCTTGCGCTCGTAGCCCCATTTGCGGGCCAGCTTCAGCGCGGTCTCCACGGCCTCGGCGCCGGTGTTCATCGGCAGCACCTTGTCGTATTTGAAATAGCCGGTGATGTATTCCTCGAACTCGCCGAGCACGTCGTTGTAGAAAGGCGCGGCTGGTGAGCGTGAGCTTCTTCGCCTGCGCGGTGAGCGCCTCGATGATCTTCGGATGGCAGTGCCCTTGGTTCACCGCGCTGTAGGCGCTGAGGAAGTCGTAGTAGCGCTTGCCTTCCACGTCCCAGAGGAAGACGCCCTCTCCCCTTTCCAGCACCACGGGCAGCGGGTGGTAGTTGTGCGCGCCGAAGCGGTCCTCAAGGCGGATGGCACGTTGGCTGCGGGTCTCGTTATGCTGGGTAGTAGGCATGGTGTACAGGATCTCTTGAATGCGCCGCAAAGGTACGGATTCAGGGAGGGGCGTGCGAACGCCACTTGCCCCCGGAAGCGATGACAACACACAATGGCCGCGTTCAGTTCTGGTGTTGCACCGGCTCCACCAAGCTGATCGGCTCCGCTGCGGCCCGCTCCACCACGCTTTGGATCTTCGTGCGGATGTCCATATGGGCCAGCTTTTTGTTGTTCGCATCGGGGTAGACGCGGTTACTGAGGAAGACATAGACGGTGCCGTTGGCGGGATCGGCCCAGACCATGGTGCCGGTGAAGCCGGTGTGGCCGAAGCTCTCCTTGCTGGCGTTATCGCTGCTGGGGCCGGGGGTACCGCGCTCCTGCGGGCGGTCCCAGCCCAGGCCGCGGCGGTTGTCCGTCTTTGGGTGGCCCGTGCAGAAGTGGCAGGTGGTGAACGCATTGATGGTCTTCGCCTTCAGGTAGCGCTTGCCTCCGTAGGTGCCGCCGTTCAGGAGCATTTGCATGATCACGGCCAGGTCGTTCGGCATCGGAGAAGAGGCCCGCGTGCCCGGCGATGCCGCCCATCATCGCGGCACCGGGATCATGCACATCGCCGTGGATCTGCTCGTGGCGGAAGTTGGTATCGTCCTCGGTGGGCATGATGCGCTCCAGCGGAAAGCGTTCCCATGGGCGGTAGCCCAGAGTGGTGAGGCCCAACGGCGCATAGTATTGGGTCTTCAGAAAGCGGTCGAAGGGCATGCCGGAGACCTTTTCCACCACGCGCATCAGCAGGTACATGCCCATGTCGCTGTACACGTATTTGCCGCGCTCGGCGGTTGGCGTATCCATCACCCATTGCACCAAGGAATCGCGGTAGCTGCTGCTGATGTAGACGCTATCGGCCACGCGCATGTCATGTGCGGCATCCGGGGCGCGGGTGACGATGTCCGCTTTCAATTTCCCTTTGTCCAACAGCCGCAGGTAGAACGGTGAGAAAGGCCGCAGACCTGCTTGGTGCGCGAGGATCTCGCTCAGTTTCAGCGAAGCGTGGTAGGGATGGCCGGCCACGATCTGCGGGATGTAGTCGCCCAAGGTCTTCTCCACATCCAGCTTGCCCTCATCCACCAGTTTCATCAGCGCCAGCGTGGTCCCGGCGACCTTGCTAATGCTGGCGATGTCATAGATGTCATCGGTGTTCAAAGGACGCGCGCCGGCGTAGGTAGGCGAGCCGTAGGCCTTGTTCCAGATCACGTTCCCGTTCTTCGCCACGAGCACTTGGCAGCCGGGGTAGGCTTTCGCGTCCAAGCCTTCGCGCACGATGGTGTCGATGCGCAGGAGGTCGCCGGTCTCCATGCTATCCTCCTCGGGCATCCCGTAGCGCAACCGGCCGATGGCGGGCACCTTCACCCCTTGGCCGTATGGAAAGAAGGACGAGGCCGTGACGGGCAGCTTCCCCTTGGCGGGAATGGCGCCGAAGAGCAATTGTGCGGCGAGGTCCTGCGTGTCATCGGTTTCCTCGTAGGCCACCACCAGCGCGTTCCAGCGTTGCGCGCCATAAGCCAAGCCGAGCCGGTAAGGATTCGCGAAGAGCACGAAGGCCATGCGTTGTTGATCGGCCAAGCGGCGCAGAAAGTCCAGTGTGAGCTGCGGCACGCCAAACTCCTTGCTCACGCGGAACGAGGTGTTGTGGACGGAGGCGATCACAAGGTCGAACTGCTTCAGGCTGTCCAACAATGCTTGTGACTGCCCGGCATTGAGGATCTTCTCGCAGCGCAGCTCAGTGATGTTCGCATAGCGCCCCAAGGCCTGCTGGAAGCTGTTGTGCAGTGTGTCGCCGATCACCAATGATGCGATGCGCAGGGTGTCGAGCCCTTGGACCGGCAGGGTGCCGTCGTTGCGGACCACGGTGAGTGCTTCACCATAGAGCCTGCGGCGCAGGGCCAAGGCATCGGGCGTGTTGAGGTCTTCGTACAGATGCTCGCGCTGCACAGGCTTAACGTGGTCCAGCCCGGTCCAGTCCTTGGCGCGGAGCACTTTCAGGCAGGCTTCGTCGATCACTTCCGGTGCGACCTCCCCGCTGTCCACGGCCTGCTTGATGCGCTGGATCGCTTTCACGGGATCTTGCGGAAAGAGCAGGATGTCGTTGCCGGCCTTCAGCGCGCGCAGCTCGATCTCCCCGGGCTTCTCCGCGTTCGCGATGCCCCTCATGTTCAAGGCATCAGTGATGACCAATCCTTTGAAGGCCATCTCCTCCTTCAGCAGATCGGTGACGATGGGCTTGCTCATGGTGCTCGGCAGGCCCGGCGTGCTGTCCAGTGCGGGCACTTCGAGGTGGGCCACCATCACCCCGCCCACGCCATTGTCGATCAAGCGCTTGAAGGGATGCAGTTCCACGGAATCCAAACGCTCGCGGGAAGCGGCCACCACCGGCAAGGTCTTGTGGCTGTCCTGGTCCGTATCGCCGTGGCCGGGGAAGTGCTTGGCCGTGGCGAGGACGCCGCCGCGTTGCAGGCCTTTCATGTAGGCGATGCCTTTGCGGGCCACCATTTCCGGGTCCTCTCCGAAGCTGCGGTCGTTGATCACCGGATTGGCGGCGTTCACGTTCACGTCCACATCGGGGCTGAAGCTCACCTGCACGCCGAGCCGCTTCATCTGGCGGGCGATCTCCTCGCCCATCAGCTCGATGCCCTCCTCGTCGGAAGTGGCGCCCAAGGTCATTTGGCGCGGGAATTTGATGGTGCTGTCCAAACGCATGGCAAGGCCCCATTCGAGGTCCATGCCGATGAGGATGGGCGTCTTCGCCTCGGCCTGGTAACGGTTCACGAGGTCCGCTTGCCGCAGCGGCCCGCCTTGAAAGAAGATCAGGCCGCCGATGCCGTACTGCTTCACCAATTGATCGATATCTGCGATGTGCTTGGCGTCCTGGTTGCTGTAGGCGGCCACCATCATCAACTGCGCGATGCGTTGTTCGAGGCTCAAAGAGGCCAGCACGGAATCCGCCCAAGGCGAAGGGCGCTCAAGGAATGGGGGCAGCGTTTTCCGCACGGTGGTGGGCGTGCCCCCCCCAAGGGTGATGACCCCCAACAAGGCCCCGATGGATATGATGATCGTCCGTTTCATGAATAGCCGTCAAAACTATCGGCACCCTTTGGGCACTTGGGCCAAGAGCCGTGCCACTTGTCAACAGAACGGACGGTATAGCATGGTTGTTGGACGCAGTGCGCACAGGCCGCGCTGGGTACTTTCGCGGTCGATCAAACGTTCACGCACAGTGACCCGCTACTTGCTCCTTCTTCTTGGGATCGCTCCGTTGTTGCTCTTTGGCCAAGCCGGGAGCACCGGTGGGTATGGGCCGTTGACCGCCCACCTGAAAGCGATCGGGGATGCGGATTCGGTCTCCGCAAGCGACAGTGCCAGCGCCTTGGTGAAGAAGGAACTCGGCGCGATCCTCAACTCGGACAGCGGGCTTACCGCCTCCTTTGCCGGCGTGCCCATCAGCCATGTGTCCGCTCCGGACGGGGCCTTCCGGCTGTTCACCTGGAACGTGCGCCGCGGCAATGGTTCATTCCTGTACGAAGGCTATTTGCTGGTGCCGGGACGCAAGAAGCATGCGCTGTATGAACTGCGCGACATGACAGATCACATCACCAAGGCGAGCGCGGTACAGCTCACCCCGGAGAACTGGTACGGTGCGCTGTACTACGCGGTGATCCCGGTGGAGCGCGGAGGCAAGACCTATTACACATTGCTCGGCTGGAAGGGCTTCAGTCCGGTGGAGACACGGAAGGTGATCGAGGTGCTCAGCCTCGGCGGTTCCATGCCGAAGTTCGGTGCGCCCTTGTTCCCAGCGGACCGCCAGCGACACCAGCGGGAGGTCTTCGCCTACACCGCACAGGCCAGCATGCAGCTGAAATGGATGCCCGAACGCAAGGCCATCGTGCTGGATCATCTCTCTCCCACCAGTCCGGAGTTCGCTGGGCAGCCCGCCTTCACGGCGCCGGACCTCAGCTTCGACAGCTATACGTGGGACAAGGACCATTGGCGGCTGGACCGGGATGTCGACTTGCGCCAGACCGGCAAAAGCAAGCCGTACAATGCTCCGCCCAAGGAAGGGCGATAGCGGCGGATCTTGAGGCAGAACCGGTCCAGAACCGTCAGATCTTCTATTTTGACCGTCTTTTCCGGCCGGAACGGTGAACTGTCGTGATGCGGTGAGCTTCCCATTTCCGTACGGATCCAACCTTATCCCAAGGCCTTTCAGGTTCACCTACCCTGTACCCCCTCGATGAAGCAAACTCGCACCAGTACCATTCTCTTCCTTGCTTTTGCCCTTGGCATGGCCTTCTCGTTCAGCGCATCGGCGCAACAGATCGCCACGCGTTCGAACGAGCGGAACAAGGCATTCCCGGATCGGATCACCTTCCATGAAGGGATGTCCGAAGCCGCACTGGTGCCCGCGCTGGAGGCCGAACTGGGCTGGCCGACCGGATATGGCCTGACGCCTCAAGGACGCCCCGTGGTGGACAAGCTCGGCTACAGTCATCAGCGCTATCAACAGTTCGTCGGGGGCATTCCCGTCTTCGGTGCCACCGTTGCGGTCCATAGCCAAAATGGCCAGCTCCGTTCCATGAACGGGGAACTGCTGTCGGCCAAGGTGACCACCGGGGATCGAACACCATCGTTGGATCCACAGGCCGCGATCGAGAGCGCAGAACGATACGTGGGCGCAACGTCCTACATGTGGGGATCGCCAGAGATGGAAGCCTTCATCAAACGCGAGCAGCATGACCCGGAAGCCAGTTTCAAGCCGAAAGCGGAACTGGTCTACTACCCGCTTGCCTTCCCGAAGCTAACGGGTGAACTGCGGCTGGTGTACAAGCTGGACGTATACGCGTTGTCACCACGGTCCCGGCAGGAGGTGCTGGTGGATGCGCGGACCGGGGAAGTGTTCGCGTCCTTTGAACGGATGCACAGCATCGATGAACCGGGTACGGCCCAGACCGCCTACAGCGGCACCCGTCCCATCATCACCTATCGCCCTTCCGCCAGCGGTCCCTATCAGTTGGAGGACCATTCGCGCGGCGGCGGCATCATCACGTACGATTGCTTGAATACCGCCGACTACAGCGTGGCGATCGTGCCCTCGAACCCCGTGAACGATTGGGACCTGGGAAGCTTGACGGCCAATTCCATCCTGGACGCACATTGGGGCACCGAGCGTACCTACGATTTCTACCACAACGAGCAGAACTGGGATTCCTACGACAACAACGACTCCCCCATGCTCAGCTATGTGCACTTCAACCTGATCGAATACGGTTACTCGAACAATAACAACGCCTTTTGGGACGGGGAGCGGATGACCTACGGCGACGGCGACGGGACGACATTCAACCCGCTCACTGTCATTGATGTGGCAGGGCACGAGATCACCCACGGGGTGACGGAGAATTCCGCAGGACTGGTCTATGAGGATGAACCGGGCGCGTTGAACGAGAGCTTCAGTGATATCATGGGCAGTTGCATTGAACATTATGCGAAACCAGGGGATTTCTCTTGGGAGCTGGGCGATGAGATGAGCCTTAGCGGGACCGGCTTCCGCAACTTGGCCGACCCGAACGCGAACGGCGACCCGGATACTTACCTCGGCGACTACTGGTATTCCGGAACTGCGGACCATGGCGGCGTTCACACCAACAGTGGCGTGCAGAACTTCTGGTTCTACCTGCTGAGCGAAGGTGGTGCCGGCACGAACGACAACGCTGACGTGTACAATGTGCAGGGCATCGGGATCGAAGAGGCGGGCGATATCGCGTTCCGCAGCCTGACGATGTACATGACCTCGAATTCCGAATATGCGGACGCGCGCGCCAACTCCATCCAGGCCGCCACGGACCTGTTCGGAGCATGTTCCCCGGAATTGATCGCGGTGACGAACGCTTGGTACGCGGTGGGCGTTGGAGCGCCGTTCAACGATGCGGTATTGGCCGGTTTCACACTCTCGGCCAACTACAGTTGCATGGCTCCGGCCACGGTGCAGTTCACCAATGGCTCCTTCAACGCGGCCAGCTACCTCTGGGATTTCGGTGACGGCACCACCAGTACCCTGGTTTCGCCATCGCATACCTACGCCACCACGGGCAGCTATACGGTCTCCTTGATCGCCTTGGGATCCACTCAGTGCAATTCAACGGACACACTGGTGATGGACCAGCCGATCGTGGTGGAGGACCTGGGGGAACTTGCGCCTGCGGCCTGCCAACCGGCCGCGACCAACCCTGCTTCGGACGCCGGCATCTTCCGGGTGCAGTTCGGGAACATCGACAAGACGAGCACCGGCGCGGTGGACGGCTATCAGGATTTTAGCTGTGAACAGGTGGCCACGGTGATCGAGGGGATGAGCTATCCCTTGAGCGTGGAACTGCATCTGGCAGCGTACGCCGCCGTCTGGATCGACCTGAACAACGACGGTGCCTTCACCGCTGCTGAATTGCTGTACACATCCAATGGCCAAAGCTTGGTACATGCCGCGGACGTGATCATTCCAGCGGGCACGGTCTTCGGCACGCGGCTGCGGGCGCGGGTGATCTCCAGCAGCCAGCCCATCACCACGGCCTGTACGGTCACCGGTGGACAGGCCGAGGATTATTCGGTGATCGTCCTCGACAACGACGCACCGCCGATCGCGGCGTTCACGGCGGACCCGCTTACCGTGCTTCCGGGCTCCACGGTCTCCTTCCAGGACCTTTCCTTGAACGCGCCGACCCAATGGACCTGGGCATTCGAGGGCGGGGACGTCACCTCGTCCACGGCCCAAAACCCACAGGTGAGTTATTCAACCGTCGGTTACTATGACGTGCAGTTGATCGTGGCCAACGCGCATGGAAGCGACACACTGCTGATCCCGGACTTCATCCGCGTGGTGAATTCCTTCAATCTGTGCGAGGTTTCGAACACCGGTGCCTTCACCGGCACTTTCTATGACCCGGAAGGTGAAACGGCGGATTACCTCAGCAATGAGTTCTGTACCCTGCTGATCGCTCCGCCTTGCGCATCGAGCATCACCGTGAGCTTTGATGCTTTCCGGACCGAATCCGGTTATGACTTCCTCAATTTCTATGACGGAGCGGACGCCTTGGCCCCTTCATTGGGCCAGTTCAGCGGTTCGACCATCCCGGCTTCATTCACCACCACCGGAGGTCAGTTGTTCGTCGCTTGGACGTCGGACCAGAGTGTGACGGACGATGGTTTCGCGGTGAATTGGACCGCGCAGATCGGTTCCCAGGAGGACCTCACCACCATCGCCGCCGCCGATGACATGAACCCTGCTTACGGCCAGTCCGTGCAGTTCTCGGACAACAGCTTGGAGACACCTTCCGCTTGGAACTGGGATTTCGGGGACGGCACCAGCAGTGTTCTCCAGAACCCCGTGCATACCTACCTCACCAGCGGCGCGAAGACCGTGGTCCTTACGGCGAGCAACTGCGCAAGCACCGACCAGGATACCCTTTACCTCCAAGTGCAGGTGCCCGGCACCATTGCCACCACGCCGGACACCTTGTTCCTGACAGGAACCCTTTGCGAGGACAGCCTGTACGGCTCCTTCACCCTTCACAACACCGGGGGCGGGTCGTTGAGCTGGACACTGGCCTCGGAACTGACGGACGATTTCGAAGCTGCCAGCTACAACGCGGACCTGTGGGCGTCCTCAACGGGCGCGAATTCCGCTGATTGCGATGCGGAACAGGGATCCCTCTCGCACCGCTTCAGTGCGGGCGGAACACGGTCGATCCAGACCTTGCCCTTGCCATTGGCGGAGAACGCCCACTTTTCCTTCTTCCTGAAATATGGATCGGGCGGTGCCTGTGAAACGGTGGAGGCCGGCGAGTACGTCGTGCTCGAGTATTCGCTCAATGGTACGGCATGGACAATACTGGAGAGCTATGCCACCCTCTCCGAACATCTGGATTGGGCCATGGTCGATGCCGTGATACCAGCGGCCGCGGCCAGTGGTCAGACCAGACTACGGCTTCGCCAAGTGGACAACAGCGGTGCGACCTACGACGTCTGGGCGATCGACCAGGTATCTCTTGAGGTAGGCTATTCGGGGCCGTTCCAAACAAATCCCGACCAAGGCGAGATCCCGGCCGGTGACAGCACGGTGGTGTCCGTTACGATCCCCACTTATGCAACAACACCGGGGACATCGCTGGATCTGATCCAAGTGCGGTCCAGTGATCCCGCATTGCCCAGCACGGAGGTCCCTGTGTCCATCACCATCCTCGACCTGCCTTGCGCCGAGTTCAACTTCAGCTACAACGGCCCCTGCCAAAGCCAAGTGCAGTTCACCAACAGCACCATCAACGGCGGCACGGAGTGGCATTGGGATTTTGGCGACGGTACCTCCTCCGAAGCAGAAGCTCCAATGCATGCCTACATGGCAACTGGTGATTACACGGTGGTCCTCACCGCAGGCACCCCGCCGTTCAGCACGCAATACACCATGGTGGTGCATGTGGAGGATCCGGTTACCGCGCAGATCGCGCATACGGACCCGAACGATAACAATGGTGCGGTGGACTTTTCCTCCACGGGTTCCGGGGCCACCGGATGGCTCTGGGACTTCGGCGATGGAGGCAGTTCCGCGGAGGAGGCCCCCGCGCATACCTACGCCGCCTATGGCACATACACGGTGATCCTGGCTGCAATGAACGATGCGGGGTGTACGGTGATGGACACCATTGTAGTGGAGTATGGCACTGTGGGGATCCTTCAGACCGCAGCCAGCACCATCACCGTAATGCCCAACCCCAGCAATGGGCATTTCACCGTCCGCCTGTCGGGCATTTCAGGGACCGCTCGTGGCCGGATGACCGATGCCACCGGACGCACGGTTTCATCCGAACGGGTCTTCCGGAACGGTGAAAATGCGGTTGACATCAGCGAGCTGGCCGATGGCAGCTACATCCTTCGCCTGCAGATCGGCGAGGAACTGCGGCATGTGCGGATCACCAAGCAATAGGGGAACGCACTGCGCACTGTGGAAAGGTCATCCTTAGGGTGGCCTTTCCTATTGATGGACGCGGGATCACCAGCTCCTCCCATAATTGTCACCCCGGCCCTTTGAGCCGGGGTCGCACTCGCGAGGCTTTGAGTTGGCAAGTAGACCAAAGCCCGGCCTTTGCGCCTTTTTGGGCCGAAAGTTCCCTTGGCCATGCCGTACTTCGCGGACGATGGGCGGAGAACGATTGTTGATCAAGAATGCAAAGGCGCTGGTGGGCACACATGCCGCCGGTGTGGATCGCATTGCCGGAAGCGCCATGCGGGAGCTGCCGCAATTGGAGCAGGGCTGGCTGATGGCGGAGAACGGCATCATCACCGCCATGGGCACTGATGCGGACTGGCCGGGCATTACCGACTGGAACGGCTTGGACGTGATCGACGCCACGGACCGCTACGTACTGCCCGGCTGGTGCGACCCGCATACACATACCGTGTTCGCCGCATCGCGCGAAGGCGAGTTCGTGGACCGCATCAACGGGCTGGGCTATCAGGAGATCGCCGCGAAAGGCGGAGGCATACTCAACAGCGCGGCCAAGCTGCGTGCGATGAGCGAGGAAGAACTCTACTCCGCCGCCAAGGCACGCGTGGAGGAGATGATGCGCCAAGGCACCGTGGCCGTGGAGATCAAGAGCGGCTATGGCCTCACCACCGACAGCGAACTGAAGATGCTCCGCGTGGCCAAGCGCCTCAAGGAAACCTTGCCCTTGCAGGTAAGGACAACGCTACTGGCGGCGCATGCCATCCCACCGGAATACAAGGCCGACCGCGACGGATACGTGGACCTGATCGTGAATGAGATCATCCCGCGCGTGGCGGAAGAAGGGCTGGCGCAATACGTGGACTGCTTCTGCGAGACCAACTACTTCACCGTCGCCGAGATGGAACGGGTGCTCGTCGCTGGAATGGAGCATGGCCTCCGGGGCAAGGTGCATGTGAACCAGTTCACCAGCATCGGTGGGATTAAGGCAGCCGTAGCGAAAGATGCGCTCAGCGTGGACCACTTGGAAGTGATGGAGGATGCCGATATTGAAGCATTGACGGGAACCTCGGTGATCCCCACTCTCCTTCCCTCCTGCTCGTTCTTTCTCGGCATTCCCTACGCACCGGCGCGCAAGCTGATCGAGGCAGGCCTGCCCGTCGCTTTGGCCACGGACTTCAACCCCGGCACCACGCCTACCGGTAACATGAACTTGGTGGTGGCCTTGGGCTGCATCCGTCTGCGGATGCTGCCGGAGGAGGCCATCAACGCCGCGACCCTGAACGCGGCAGCTGCCATGGGGCTCGAAAATGAACTGGGCAGCCTTACCGTTGGTAAACGGGCCAGCTTCATCATCACCAAGCCCGTGCCCTCGCTCGCCTACCTGCCGTACGCCTTCGGCACCGACCACATCGATACCGTGATCATAGATGGAAGACCCGTCCGCACAGGAGACGCCACAGCTTGACCTCACACCGTTGCGGCCCCCGGGGCTGGAGATGGCGCGGGGTCTGCTCTACTTCGCGCTGGTCTTCATGACCTTCATGTTCGCGCAGATGGTCTTCCTCATCTGGCGCGTGATGGCCCTGACGCCGAGCCTCGCCAAGGACGGCTTTTCATTGGGCTTGCTGGACACCCCGGCCTTTCAGGAACGCTGGATGGAACTGGCCGCCAACGGCGACGTGCTTTCCGTTGTCAGCCTGCTCTCCGGTGCCGTGGGCCTGGCTCTATTGCTCTTCGTTACCTACCGTTGGAAGCGGGCACGCACCGCCTTTTTCCTGGCCTTGGGATGGCCCGGCCTTAAGCAGTTCCTAGTGTGGACGGGCCTCTTCGTGCTCCTGTTCACCGCCTTGGAGGCCATTTCACTGGTATTCCCCGAGCTCAACAGCCCGTTCATGGAAAAGGTCCTCGCATCGGTGACCAATTACCCCATGCTCGTCCTCGGCCTCGGGATCATGCCCGCTATCTTCGAGGAGTTCCTGCTGCGCGGACTGCTTTACGGCTCGCTGCGCCACTTGATGGACAAGCATGTGGCCGTCGCCATCGTGGCTGGCATCTTCACCTTCGTGCATCAACAATACGACTGGTACATCCTGATGTTCTACGTGCTGCCCTTGGGCGTGTTCCTCGGTTATGCACGTGCCAATACCGGCTCCATCTGGACCGGCGTGTTCCTGCACCTGTTGAACAACTGCGCGAGCATGGTGTTGCCGCACAGTTCGTAGTTGTCCGTTGTCAGTTGCTAGGCTGCAATGGATAGCGCGAGCTTGTCGCGGCCCCGCCTGACAACTGACAACCGACAACTGACAACTACCTCCCTGTAGCTTTGCACCCCTAAAAAGGATCCTTGGAATGCCCATTATTGAATGCGTACCGAACATCAGTGAAGGCCGTGACCGCGCCAAGATCGACGCCATTGCCGCAGTCGTGGAGACCGTGGATGGCGTGCGCCTTTTGGACGTCGACCCCGGCAAGGCCACCAACCGCACGGTGATCACTTTCGTGGGTGAGCCGGAGCCGGTGATCGAGGCCGCCTTCCGCTTGGTGAAGAAGGCGCAGGAACTGATCGATATGAGCGTGCAGCACGGGGAGCATCCGCGTTTTGGCGCCACGGATGTCTGCCCATTGGTGCCCATCAGCGGGATCACCCTGGAGGAACTGGTGCCCTATGCGCACAAGCTCGGCGAACGCATCGGTAAAGAACTCGGTATCCCTGTCTACGCCTATGAGGCCGCCGCTCGCGAGGAAAAGCGCCGTAACCTGGCCAACAACCGCGCCGGGGAATATGAAGGGCTGGAGAAGAAGCTCGCCGACCCTGCTTGGAAACCGGACTTCGGCCCTGCCTCTTGGAACGCCTCGGTGAAGCGCAGCGGTGTTACCGCGGTCGGTGCGCGCAAGATACTCATCGCCTACAACGTCAACCTCAACACCACCAGCATCCGCCGGGCCAACTCCATCGCTTTCGACCTGCGGGAAAGCGGCCGTGTGAAGCGCGAGGGCGGTAGCCTTACCGGCAAGATCATCACCGACGCCAACGGTGATCCCGTGGTCGAGCCCGGCAAGCTGAAGTCAGTGAAGGGCATCGGCTGGTTCATCGAGGAATACGGTATCGCACAGCTGTCGCTGAACCTGAACGACGTCGACGTCACGCCAGTGCACGTGGCCTTCGACGAGGCCTGCAAGAGCGCGGCGGAGCGCGGTATCCGCGTCACCGGCAGTGAGCTGGTGGGGCTGATCCCCAAGCAGGCTTTGCTGGACGCCGCCGATTTCTACCTGCGGAAGCAGCAGCGGAGCTTGGGCATCACCGAGCGCGAGAAGATCACCATCGCAGTGAAGTCCTTGGGCCTGGACGACCTCGCCCCCTTCGACCCGCGTAAGAAGATCATCGAATACCAACTGGAGAACGAGGCCGGATCACATTTGGTGAACCTCAGCCTCACGCGCTTCACCGAGGAGACCGCAAGGGAAACACCTGCGCCCGGTGGCGGTTCCGTGGCGGCCATCGTCGGCGCGATGGGCGCCGCCTTGGGCGCCATGGTGGCGAACCTCAGCGCCAACAAGCGCGGCTGGGACGACCGTTGGGAGGAGTTCAGCCAATGGGCTGAAAAGGGGGAAGCCTACCGCACCAAGCTCCTGAAGCTCGTGGACGAGGACACCCGCGCCTACGAAGGCATCATGCAGGCGATGCAACTGCCGAAGAACGGACCGGAGGAAGCGGCGGCGCGGAAGGCGGCCATGCATGAGGCCACCAAGGGCGCCATCCTTGTTCCGCTGGAGACCTTGCGCATCTGCGTGGCCAGCATGGAAGTGATGCAGGCCATGGTGTCGATCGGCATGCCCAGCAGCGTGAGCGATGTGGGCGTGGGCGTTATGTGCGCCCGTACCGGTGCTTTGGCCGCCTACCTCAACGTGCGCACCAACTTCAAAGGCTTTGAGGATGCCGCATTCCAGCAGTCCGTAATGAACGAGGCCGAAGCCTTGAAAGCCAAGGCGGAGGCCATCGAGGCCGAGGTGATGGAGGCCACCATGGCCAAACTTTGACGGATCACGTATGAAGGTAGGTAGGCGGCCATTTTTCCCCGCTTATCTTGTCTGCATGCCGATCCGATACAACCGGTCATGAGCCCGAAGGCGCACTTTCGTCAGATCGGCGCCCGTGTGCTGTTCTTCTTCCCGTTCCAGCTCGTCCTGCTGCACCTGAAGAAGAACCACCTCACCTTGCTTTGCTGGCTGGTGTTCTTCGGCTACATCACACAGAACGTCGGCGTCAAGTATGGCATTCCGTACGTCTTTCTATTCCCGGAGTATTTCGGCACGGCCAACCCCTGGTCCTTCCTGCTGCTGGGGTTCTCGCTTGGCGGCTTCATCACCGCGTTCAACCTGTTCACCTACACTGCGCACGCCTATCGCTTCCCGTTCGTGGCCACCCTGGCCCGCCCCTTCCTGAAGTTCAACATCAACAACGGGATCATTCCCGCGGTGTTCGTGCTCACCTACCTGTGGTGCTCCGCCAAGCTGCAGATCTACAAGGAACTGGTGCCCGTGGGCGATACCGTCCTGAACCTCCTGGGCTTCCTGGTGGGCGTCGGCCTCTTCCTGCTGATCGCCCTGCTCTATTTCACGCGCACCAACATCGACCTGCACAAGATGCTGGCGAAGGACGCGGACGCCTTCCGTCCCGAACCGGTGATGGAGGACATCATGGCCCCGATCCCGCCGGTGCGGCAGCAGCAACGCAAGGCCAGCCGCTGGCTCAGGCGGGAGCAGCGTGCGCGGAAGTGGCGGGTGGACACGTACATCACCTGGCCCCTGCACGTGAAACTTGCCCGGAGCAGCACCCACTACGACAAGGAACTCCTGCGCGGCGTGCTTTGGCAGAACCACATCAATGGCAGCATCTTCGAGGTGGTCGTCGTGGTCACCTTTATTGCCTTGGGCGCCTTCAGCAACACCAACTTCTTCGCGATCCCGGCCGGCGCCAGCATTTTCCTGCTCTTTTCCATGCTGCTGATGCTCTTCAGCGCCTTTACCAGTTGGATCAAGGGATGGCTGGTCACGTTGCTCATCGGGGTGGTGATCGCGCTCAACGCGTTGAGCTGGCAGACGCAGGACTTCTTCTATGACACGCAGGCCTATGGACTTGATTATGATGCCCCCCCGGCACGGTACGACAGGGATGCCATCCACGCCCTGGCCACGGACACGGCTACGGCACGGGCGGACGCCGATGCCTACCGCGCCACGTTGGATCTGTGGCTGAAGCACAATCAGGGGCTGCCCCACGCCGGCGTGAAGCCCCCGTTGATCATCATCAACACCAGTGGCGGGGGATCGCGCGCCATGCTGTGGACATTCCGCTGCCTGCAGGTGGCGGACAGCCTGCTCAACGGGCAACTGATGAAGCGTTCCACACTGATGACCGGCAGCAGCGGTGGATTGATCGGGGCCACCTACTATCGGCAGCTCGTGCTCGCGGCGAAAAATGGCGGCGAGGCCCGCCCCGGCGATCCCCGGCACCTGGACCAGATGGCATCGGACATCCTGAACCCGGTGACCTTCAGCTTCGTCACCAACGACATGTTCATCCGCTACCGGAAAGTGCAGGACGGCAGCCGCACGTATACACTGGACCGGGGCTATGCCTTCGAGCAGCGTTTGGACTCGCTCTCTGGCGGCACGCTGAACATCCGGCTGAAGGACATGGTACTGGCGGAGCAAAGTGCCGAGACGCCCATGCTCGTGATCAGCCCAACGTCGATCAATGATGGCCGGCGATTGGTGATCAGTGCGCTGCCTTCAGCCTATCTCACCGACATCAAGCCGAAGTCCCCGGTCCATGCAGCGACCGAACCGGAGAGCATCGAATTCCTCCGCCTTTTCAAGGGCCAGGACCCGTTGAACCTGAATCTGTCCAGCGCCTTGCGGATGAACGCCACCTTCCCCTATATCACGCCGGTGGTCACGCTGCCGAGCGAACCCCGGATGCGGGTGATGGACGCCGGCGTGCGGGACAACTATGGCTACCGCACCACCATGGCCTTCCTCCGGACCTACCGTGAATGGCTGAAGGAGAACGTGAGCGGGGTCGTGATCCTGCAGATGCGCGACAAGCAACGGGAACTGGACGTGAAGCCGATCGGTGGATCGCTCATCGGCCGCCTGATAGACCCGGTGGGCAGCATCTACGGCAACTTCGTGAAGGGACAGGACCAGGACTATGACCTTGCCCTGAAGACCGCCGACGCGTGGATGCCGGTGCCCCTGCACGTGGTGGACCTCCAACTGCGCCATGCGGACGAGGATGAGATCAGCCTGAGCTGGCATCTCACTGCCGTGGAGAAGAAGCAGGTGCTATCGACGATCGACGCACCCGGGAACCACCAAGCGTTCAATGAACTGCGCAAACTGATCCTCGGTGGCCCGGAGATCACGGAATGGCCTGCGCGTGGTAGGCCGCCAAGCCCGGCAGCGGGTCGCGCTCCACGGCAGTAAGGTGCATCCGCCGTTGGCCCAAGGCCTCGGTCAGCACTTGCCGAAAGCCCAAGGCGACGGAGCCACTGGCCCGCACCTGTTGAAGTTCCTGTGCGGAAAAGCAGCGCGCCAATAAGCGTGTGAGCGCAAAGAAGCGGGACGCGACCAGGTCATGGACGTAGGTCTCCTCGAGGTGGTCCGCCAGCAAAGCCGTGAAGGAGGCCAAGTAAGCCTGAGGCCCTGAAGAACGGTACGTCGACCCCAGTACCGAGGCCAGATCAAGTCCGTCCGGGAACAAGCGGTCCTTCAGCGGCTCCGGGAGCACGCCGTAGAGCGCGTCGCGGAGCAGGTGCTTGCCGATGTCCGCCCCGCTTCCTTCATCGCCCAAGATGTAACCCAGCGACGGCATGGGCATGTGCAGTGCACTGCCGTCGTAGTAACCGACGTTCATGCCCGTGCCCAGAATGAGGACCAGACCCGCATCGCTTCCGTACAGCCCGCGGGCCGCGCCCAGCAGATCGGTTTCCACTTGGATGTGCGCATGCGGCCACACCTCCGCCAAGGCCGTCCGCAAGAGGTCCGCCCGCGCTTTCGCACCGCAACCGGCACCATAGGCGATGACCTTCAACGGGCCGTTCTCCGCTTCACCTCCAATGCCCGATTGGCGCAATGCCGCTTGCATGGCGACCGGGTCACCGGTCACCGGGTTGAACCCTGGAAGATCGATCGTACGGGTTTCGTCATCGGGGCTGGAAAGCAGCGCCCAACGCGAACTTGTACCACCGATATCGCCGATCAAGAGGATCATTTCACCGCTTTATGGCAGCCAACTTACCGCGCCAGTTCTTAGGAGTTGAAAAAACTTGTTCGGGCTGAACAGCCCGTTCTTCACTGCATAAAGGACCAAGGCCGCCGTATTGTTCACGCCCCGCTTCTGCCGGAGGTTCGCCCGCTCGCCTGCGATCAGCCTTGCACACCGGGAAGGCCTACCTCATAGGTGCGTCCTTCCTGAGCCGGGAGCGTATTCGGAAAGATCTCCACGGCTTCGGTAAGCAACCGGCCCGTGTCCTTGTACCGCGAGCTGAAATGCCCCAGCAGCAACTGCCCCACATGGGCGTCGCGGGCCATGGTGGCGGCTTGGCGGGCGGTGCTGTGCATGGTCTCCTTGGCCCGTGCGGCCATGTCCTCGGTGAAGGTGGCCTCGTGGTACAGCAGGTCCACGCCTTCCAGTTCTGGGACCAGCTCAGGCGCATAGGCTGTGTCCGAGCAATAGGCGTAGCTGCGCGGCGGCGAGGGCGGCTCCGTCAGTTCGGCGTTGGGGATCACGCGGCCGTCGGGGAGCCGCAGGTCCTCGCCCATCTTCACCGCTTTCCGTGCATAGTGCGGGATCAGCTCCACGGTCTCCTTCCTCAGGTGGCGCATGCGCAGTGTTTCACGGAACAAGTAGCCCGTGCATTCTATCCGGTGCAGCAGCGCCAGTTCGGTCACCTCCACGCGCTCGTCGCTGTACACGGGCTGCCCGCTGCGATGGGCCACCGCATGGAAACGCAAGGGGAAGCGCAGGTAGGTCTTGGAGATCCGTAATTGGAGTTCGATCACTTCCCGCAGTTCCAGAGGCCCGTGTATGTTCAAGGCCATGGTGCGGCCCAGCAGGTGCATGCTGCTGATGAGGCCCATCAGGCCTAGGTAATGGTCGCCATGCATGTGGCTGATAAAGATCCGGGCGATACGGCCCATGTTCACTTGGGCCATGCGCAGGCGCTCTTGTGTTCCCTCGCCGCAGTCGATCAGGAACAGCCGTTCACGCACGTTGAGCAATTGCGCGGAGGGATACCGCCCGCGTGCGGGCAGCGCCGCCCCGGTCCCCAACGTGGTCACCGCGAAACGCATGGCGGGGAAAAGTAAAAAGCCCCCGGATCACCGGGGGCTTTTCGTAAGAGGGACAGGCGCATCTCAACGGTTCACCATCATTCGGCCCGTGTAGGTGGCGCCGGCCGCTTCCACATGGTAGATGTAGATGCCGCTCTCCAGGTCGTTCACCTCGAAGGGCACGCGGTTGGTACCGGCTTTCGCTTGCACGGTCCTGTTCCAGAGCTCCCCGCCCACGAGGTTGAACACCTTGATCTTCGCCGTGGCGGCCTTGGTGAGGCCGAACTCGATCACGGTGCGGTCCGCGAAAGGATTGGGCACGTTCTGCACCCGGCCCAGTTTCGCAGGTGCCGCATTCTCCACACCCGTGGTGTTGTCCCCGATGGTGATGGAATAGCCGTCGAAGGTCTGGGGGATGCCCTGGGTGCTGCCGAACAACACGAGGTATGCGGTGACTTCGATGCTGATCGGGAAGGTCCCCACTTGTGTCGGTGTTCCTTCCAACAGGCCGCAGCCCACTTGGCTGGACAGGTAGGTGCAGGCCGCACCGGTCTGTGAGTTACAGCCTACGGTGACCCCGGGGGGAAGTCCGGACAGCTGGTCCAAGCGCACCGAATCCACGGTGAACCCGGAAAAGAGCGGGTCGATCAGTCCGGCATCCGAAGGCACCAGCAAGTTGAGCGTATCGCTATAGAACACGCCTATCATACCGGGGGCGAAATCCGCTGTGGTGTCCGGCCATACGCCGTACACGCTGTCCGTGTAAAGGGCGTTCGGGATGCACTGGGCGAAGGAGTTCAAAGAGGCCGCTGCGAGGGTGGCTAAGAGTAGGGTTCTCATCATGTTTTCAGTCTTCTTTTTTGACGTCTTTTTCGATCTCTTCCATGTACAGCAGGTCCACGGCTTCCTCCACCGTCGGGGTGATGGACAGCACGCTTTCCAACTGGCTGATCTGCACCAGCTTCATCACCGGCTCCTGCAACGCGCAGATCACCAAGGAACCATTGACACCCTTGCACAGCCGGTTGGCCACCAACAGGGCGCTCAGTCCGGAGCTGTCGCAATAGCGCGTTTTGCCCATGTCGATGATGATGTTGCGCACATTGGTCTTGTTCAAATAGACCAGTTCGCTCTTGAGCTCCGGCGCGCAAGTGGTATCGAGCTTGTCCACATTGGTGGAGACCAGCGTGTACTTGTCCTTGTTGGCTATGGTGAAGTTCATGTGCGTTGCCTTTTGCAAGCGTTGCGGTCAAAGATAATCAGCCATGGCAATGGAAATGTGCAGTACCCCTGAATAATCAATGGACAGCCCAACGTTCATACTGCCAAGTCAGGAGCGGCTTCTCCTCCGGACCAAAGAGGCCGAGGACAACAAAAAAGCGTCCGGGGATCCCTTCCGGCCGGATCAGGAACGGCCCGCGCGGTCCAGCCCGCCCGCCAGCAGGAAAAGCACCGCCATCCGTACCGCCACGCCGTTCTCCACCTGTTCCAGAATGATGCTGCTGGCGCTGTCCGCCATCTCGCTGGTGATCTCCACACCGCGGTTGATCGGCCCCGGGTGCATGATCACCACCTCCTTGCCAATGGCGTCGTATCGCTTCCGGTCCAAACCGAACATCATGGCGTATTCCCGCAGGGACGGGAAGTTCGCCACCCCGTCGCTGCCCTGGCGCTCCAGCTGGATCCGCAGCATGTTCGCCACGTCGCACCAGCGCAGGGCCTCATCCAGGTCGTGGGTCACCTGCACGCCTAATTCCTTGGCGTACCGCGGCATCAGGGTGGTGGGGCCGCAGAGCATCACTTCCGCGCCCAGCTTCCGCAGGCAGAGGATGTTGCTCAAGGCCACGCGCGAATGCAGGATGTCGCCCACGATCGCCACTTTCACGCCCTTCACCTTCCCGAGTCTTTCGCGGATGCTGTAGGCGTCCAGCAATGCCTGCGTCGGATGCTCGTGCGCGCCGTCACCCGCGTTCACGATGCGCGCGCCCACATGCCGGCTCAAGAAGACCGCCGCGCCGGGGTCCGGGTGGCGCATCACCACCATGTCCACCTTCATGGACAGGATGTTGTTCACCGTGTCGATCAAGGTCTCCCCTTTCTTGGTGCTGCTGCTGCTGCTGCTGAAGTTCACCACGTCCGCGCTGAGGCGCTTTTCCGCCAGCTCGAAGCTGATGCGGGTGCGCGTGCTGTTCTCGAAGAAAAGGTTGGCGATGGTGATGTCGCGCAACGAAGGCACCTTCTTGATCGGCCGCGAGAGCACCTCCTTGAAGCCGTCCGCCGTGCGGAAGATCAGCTCGATGTCCGCTGCCGTCAGGTCATCGATCCCTAAGAGGTGGCCGGTGCTCAGCAGGTCGCTCATAGCTCCACTTGGTTCAGGGAAACACGGTCCACGCCATCGCTCTCCTTCCACTCCACCGTGACGTGTTGCCCATCGATGCTGTCCACGGAACGGCCCGTGAAATCCGGTTGGATGGGCAATTCCCGGCTGAAGCGGCGATCGATGAAGACCATCAGTTCCACCGAGCGCGGACGGCCGAAGGCGAGCATGGCGTCCAGGCCGGCACGGATGGTACGGCCCGTGTAGAGCACATCGTCGATCAGCACTACACGGCGGCCGTCCAAGCTGAAGTCCAGCTCCGTGGTGCCGGGGATCGCCGTAACGGCGCGTTCACGGAAATCATCGCGGTGGAAGGTGATGTCCAGTTCTCCGTAAGTGATCTCCTTCTCACCAGTGATGCGGAGCAGTTCGTTCCGCAGGCGCCGCGCGAAGAACACCCCGCGGGGCTGCAGGCCGATCAACGCCGTATCGCCCAAGTGCCCGCGGTCCTCGATCAATTGATGGCAAAGGCGCTGCACCGTCAGGTCAAAGGCGGTGGACTCCAGAATGGTGAGCGCCTGCATAGCGCGGCGAAGATAACCGGAGGATGCAAGCACGAGAAGATCCACGGCAACAGTACTGTCTCCCCTCCTTCCTTCAAGGAGGGAAAACCTATCGTCTTTCAAACGATCCGTATCAGTGAGTCGTCTCCCCTCCTTCCTTAAAAGGAGAGGGCGGTCGTATTTAGCCATAGCCGGTGCCTACTTCGCCGAAGTGGCTACGAAGGCCGAGTCGGCGACGGCGCGGGGTGGTCCGGCGACCAGTTCGAGCAACGGAGAAAGGGAGCCCACCGCTGCCGCAAGTCTTCGGACTTCACACGATAAGATCCGAACACCTAATGTACATACCGGCAGGTGCTTGCCGCCACAGCCAAGACGCTTGCACGCCGCTTGTCAAATAGGAGATGATCATGGTCCGAAAGGCGCTTGATCCAGGGTCCTTTCGATAAGACGCTTCACGCTCTTATCAGCGCTGCCCCACGGTCGGATATTTTTCGTTCAGTCAAATGATGCTCAGCGCTTAGTGCATGTTCCCTTGAACTTCCGTTTCCTTTTGCGTTGCCCCATCCGGCCGCGTTGAGCCGCTGGAGCAGAAGACTACTTTTGGCCCCTTCCATTTCCCACCCCATGCACAAAACACTGCCCATCGCCGTCCTGCTGCTCGCATCCTGCGGCACTTCCTCCGAACCCGCCAAAAAGCCCATGCAGAAGATCGCCTACCCGGAAACCCGCAAGGACACCACCGTGGTGGACGACTTTTTCGGCACGCAGGTGGCCGACCCCTACCGCTGGTTGGAGAACGACACCAGCGCCGAGACGGCCGACTGGGTGAAGCGCGAGAACACGGTGACGCAGGCCTATCTGGCGGACATCCCCTTCCGGGACGCGATAGCCAAGAGGTATGAGGACATCTTGAACTTTCCGAAGGAGGGTGCGCCGTGGAAAGTGGGCAACCTCTTTTTCAGCACCAAGAACAGCGGCCTGCAGAACCAGGGCGTGATCCACGTACGCACCGGCCTGGACGGGGAGGACAAGGTCTTCATCGACCCGAACGCGGTGGACCCTGCGGGCACCACGAGCATCGGTCTGATGGGTGCCAGCAAGGACGACCGCTACATGGCGGTGAGCGTGCAGAAAGCCGGTAGCGACTGGCAGGACATCACCCTGTGGGACCTGAAGACAATGACGCCGATGGCGGACACCCTGTACTGGGCGAAGTTCAGCGGCGTGGCGTGGTACAAGGACGGCTTTTTCTACAGCCGCTTCCCCGAGCCGAAGAAAGGCACGGAGCTGAGCGCGGCCAGCCAATACCAGAAAGTGTACTACCACAAGCTGGGCGACCCGCAAGCCAAGGACGCATTGGTGTGGAAGAACGACGACGAGCCGAATCTCTATGTGGGTGTTAACACCACCGAGGGCGAGGAATTCGCCACACTGTACATCGCCACCGGCACGGACGGTTTCGAGCAGTACTTCTTCGACCTTCGCAAAGGCGTGATCCCCACGCCTGCCACGCAATGGACACCGCTCCAACAGGGTTTCGAGCAAAAGACCAGCATCATCGCGTATGAGCCGAAAAGCGGCAAACTTTTGGCCACCACCGACGTGGACGCCCCTAAGTACCGCTTGGTGGCCGTTGACCCGGCCAACCCGGCGAAGGAGAACTGGAAGGACGTGATCCCACAAAAAGATGACCTGCTGGAAGGCGTGAACACGGGTGGCGGCAAGCTGTTCGCCAGCTACCTGAAGGACGCTACCACGCGCATCTATCGCTACGCCGCGGACGGCAGCGGCGAGCAGGAAGTGAAACTCCCCGGCTTAGGCAGCGCGGGCGGCTTCGGCGGAAAGCGCGAGGACACGTATTCCTTTTACAGCTTCACCTCCTTCACCGACCCGGGCAGCATCTTCAAGTACGACTACGCCACCGGAAAGAGCGAGCTGTACTACCGTCCTGAGCTGAAGTTCAACCCCGACGAATACGAGACCGAGCAGGACTTCTATACCAGCAAGGACGGCACGAAGGTCCCGATGTTCATCGTCCACAAGAAGGGCGTGGAGAAGAGCGGCAAGAACCCGGCGCTGCTCTATGCCTACGGCGGGTTCAATATCAGCCTTTCGCCGAGCTTCAGCACCAGCCGGATGATCCTGCTGGAGCAAGGTGGCGTGTTCGCGTTGGCCAACCTGCGGGGCGGCGGTGAGTACGGCGAGGCCTGGCACAAGGCCGGCATGAAGGAGAAGAAACAGAACGTGTTCGACGACTTCATCGCGGCGGCGGAATACCTGATCGCGCAGAAGTGGACGGACAAGGACCACTTGGCCATCGAGGGCGGCAGCAACGGCGGCCTGCTCGTAGGGGCCGTGATGACCCAGCGCCCGGACCTGTGCGCGGTGGCGTTCCCGCATGTCGGCGTAATGGACATGCTGCGCTACCAGAAGTTCACCGCAGGCTTCGGCTGGGTGCCGGAGTTCGGCGATGCCGACAACAGCAAGGAGGAGTTCCAATACCTCCACGCCTATTCACCGCTGCACAACATCAAGCCGGCCAACTACCCGGCCACGCTGGTGTTCACCGCCGACCATGACGACCGCGTGGTGCCGGCGCACAGCTTCAAGTTCATCAGCACTTTACAAGTGGCCCAGGAAGGGAACGCGCCGGTGTTGATCCGCGTGGACACCAATGCCGGCCACGGCGCGGGCAAGCCCACCAGCAAGATCATCCAGGAGGAGGCCGACAAGTGGGCGTTCTTCTTCAACAACATCGGGGTGACTCCGGAGTATCGGGCGGCCGCCAAGGCGAAGTGATCGCTTCTCTGGTATCGTAAAGCAAAGCCCCGATGCTTCATCGCATCGGGGCTTTGTGCGTTGAAGCCTCATGCCTCAGAGTTTCATCAAATTCCGCCTCGGGACCTTGGATGCGCGAAAATTGGATACGAAGTACCGGTATGGGACGGTGCCGAAAAAACGAACAGAGTAAGATAAAGGGTTTTTGAAATGTGCTCAAGGTCGAGCTTCGCCCCTAATTTCCTTCATGGCCTTTGTCCATGAAAGAAGTTGCCACCGCAAGTTGGCTGTGCGGCTTGCCTATCTCCCCCCTCTCCCATTCTCCCTGATCTTTATCCGCACCCCTTGCTTCTGCAAGCGGTCCAGCGCGGCGGCGGCCAGCACATAGTTAGGCCGCATGCTGATGACGATCTGGTAGTTGGCGGCAGCGCTGTCCAGTTCGTTGCTGCGTTCCTCGGCGAGGCCGCGGTTGTACCAGGCGTCGGCATAGCCCGGCTCCAGTTCAATGGCCTTGCTGAAGTCCTTCTTGGCACCGGCGAGGTCGTGCTCGTGCTCCAAGCGGATGTAGCCGCTGTTGTACCAGGCCAGTGCATTGTTGGGATCGATGTCCATGATCTGCCGGTAGCAGTCCAGCGCCGAGCTGTCCTGGCCGTTCTCCTGGTGGTACATGCCTTTGTTGTACCACGCCTCAACGCTTCTTGGCCTCAGGCTGATAGCAGTGGCATAGTACTGCTCGGCGAGCGGGTCGTGCTTGGCAGCGCTGATCTTCCCCAACATGATATAGGCCGGATAATCCTCCGCGTTCTGCTCCACCGCGGTGCGGAAGCTGCTCAAGGCCAGCGCCGTGTCGCCGGTCTCCATGTGGATCCAGCCCTTGAGGAAGTAGCCGTGCGCGGCGTGTTGGTCCTGACGCAAGGCCTCGTTCACCATGGTCATGCTCTTGGCGTAGTTGCGCAGCACCAGCTGGATCTCGGCCTGCTTCAGCAAAGCTGAGGTGTTGGAAGGGTCCAGCTTCGCGGCTTTCTCGAATTGGGCCTGTGCCTTGGCCACTTGGGTGGTCCGGTAGTACAGGTCCCCGAGGCGCAGGTGGCGGTCCACGTCATTACTGTCCAAGCGGATGGCGCGTTCCATGTCACGTTGCGCTGCGGTCAGACTGTCCACCGAAAGGAAGAGTTCCGCACGCTGGTCGTAGAGGTTGGCCCTGCCGGGGTCTGTCACGATCCGGGCGTTGATGGAATCCATGGACGCGGTGAAGGGGTCCTGTGCTTCTACGGGGGCTGGTGCTGTGCCTGTGCTCGATCCTCCGCATGCGAAAAGCATTACAAGGACGGAAATGCATAGCATGGTACTCGCGACACGCGAGTACCGATGCACTTGCGACACGTGAGCGCTTGCCATGGTAAAAAGCATGGCACTCGCGGCACGCGAGCACTGACTGTTGGAATAGTTGATGGGTCCGGCCATGATGAGATGATCCCCGCGCCGGTGGTGCTTTTTGCACTCCGGTCGCGGGGGTCAAAAGTAAACCCGGTGATGCCGCCCGCCAGGTATGGAACGGGGTACGCCGGGAATGGATCAGGCAACGGGCAAGGCTGCCGGGGTCATGGCCTCTTTGATGCGCTTTTCCAGTTCATCGCAGAGCTCGGCGTTGTCGTCCAGGAGCTGGCGCACGCCATCGCGTCCTTGACCGAGCTTGGTCTCATCGTAGGAGAACCAGCTGCCGCTCTTCTTGATGATGCCCAGTTCCACGCCCATGTCGATGATCTCGCCGGTCTTGCTGATACCCTTGCCGTAAAGGATGTCGAACTCGGTCTTGCGGAACGGTGGTGCCACTTTGTTCTTCACCACCTTCACCTTGGTGCGGTTGCCCAGCACGTTCTCCCCGTCCTTGATCTGGCTGGAACGGCGGATGTCCAAGCGGATGGATGCATAAAACTTCAGTGCGTGGCCGCCGGTGGTGGTCTCGGGGTTGCCGAACATCACACCGATCTTTTCGCGGAGCTGGTTGATGAAAATGCAGCAACAGCCCGTCTTGCTGATGGTGCCGGTGAGCTTGCGCAGGGCCTTGCTCATCAGGCGGGCCTGCATGCCCACGACACTGTCGCCCATCTCGCCCTCGATCTCCGCGCGCGGGGTGAGCGCTGCCACGCTGTCCACCACTAAGATGTCGATGGCGCCGGAGCGGATCAGGTTGTCGGCGATCTCCAAAGCCTGCTCACCGTTGTCCGGTTGGCTGATCAGCAGGTTCTCCGTGTCCACACCTAAGGCCTCGGCATAGGAACGGTCGAAGGCGTGCTCCGCGTCGATGATGGCCGCGATGCCGCCGTTGCGTTGGCATTCCGCGATGGCATGGATGGCCAAGGTGGTCTTACCGCTGCTCTCCGGACCGTAGATCTCCACCACGCGGCCTTTGGGATAGCCGCCCACGCCGAGCGCGAGGTCCAGTCCGATGGAGCCCGAGGGGATCACCTCCACCTTCTCGATGGCGTCATCGCCCATCCGCATCACCGCGCCCTTGCCGAAGGATTTCTCCATCTTGTCCATCGTCAGCTGCAATGCCTTCAGCTTGTCCTTGTTGATCTCGGTTGCCATGTTATCGTGTTGTTGTGGTTTCGTGGTAAAGTGTTGTGCGTTGACCGGTTGCGGGTTACGGGTTATCCTGTTCCGGGTTGGTCAGTTGGCGGGTTGCGTGTTTCTATTTTCAGCTTTCAAATTTCAGCTTTCCCTTTACTCTCTTCGAGCACTTGTGCCGCGTGGTCTTTTGTGCGCACATCGTTGATGATGCGCTCTATGACACCGTTCCCGTCGATCAGGAAGGTGGTACGTAGGATGCCGTCGTATTCACGGCCCATGAATTTCTTGCGGCCCCATACCCCGTAGGCGTTCGCGGCTACTTTGTCCGGATCGGCGAGCAGGCGGAAAGGCAGGTCGTACTTGTCCGCGAACTTATTGTGCTTGGTGGCTTTGTCCGGGCTTACGCCGAGCACTTCGTAGCCGGCCTTTCGCAGCGCCGCATGTTCATCGCGCAGGCTGCAGGCTTCGGCGGTACAGCCGGGTGTGTCATCCTTCGGGTAGAAGTAAAGGACCAGCTTCCGCCCCGCGAAGTCCGCGAGCGTGACCGGCTTCCCGTCCTGATCGATCCCGCTGAACGCGGGTGCTATGTCGCCGGTTTTCAAGGTGGTCATGGCCCTATGCTCGATTGACGATATATCCGTCAGATGAATGACGTGCAATTAAGCACATTGCGAATGATTGACCAAATGAGCCACCCGAAAAAGTTTTGAACAGGTCGGTTTTTTACACCTTACCCATCAGGTCATCGTAACTTTTTTCGACGACGAACAAGGCTAAATGCCCTACAAAATGGGGATATTCACAGATGAGTCCTTGACAAAAGGGGACGGATGCCAAAATATTTGCCCCCTTCGATCAAAAAAATGAACAAGGCTTCGATCATTCAATCTTTCACCCCAACGCAAATGAGGAACACCAGACCCGATTCGTTTATCCGGCAAGCCATGACGCTGATCATGGTCCTCGCGATGGTCCTTCAAGGCCATGCACAACTCGCCCGGACGCAGGCGATGCTTTCAAAGGATGTGCAGCATGACCACCATGACGACCTCTCAGGTCTGCTCAATGAGCATGACAAGGAGATCCACTTCATGGAGAACAAGGGGCAGTTCAGCTCTCCGGTGCTGTATCGTGCCGATCTGCCCATGGGGCAAGCGGTAGCCACGAGTTCCGGCATGGTGATCACCGCCTTCGATCCCGTTTCGATCGCGCAATTCCAATTGGACGGCGTTGCATTCGAAAAAGAGATCCAGGAAGGCTTGCCACATCGTGATCCCGTCAGAAACAAAAAAGGCCATAGTTGGAAGCTGAGCTTTCAAGGTGCTTCACCGGGCATGAAGGTGGAAAGCCGCAAAAGCCATGAAGTCATTTCCAACTACTTCCTCGGTGCGGTCTCGGCCTTGGACGTACACAGCTATCAGGAGGTGTGGTACAACAACACGTATCGCGGCATTGATGTGCGTTACTACCCGGCCGAGGACGGGTCGCTCGAGTACGACATCATCTGCAAGCCGGGCAGCGACCCCAAGCAAGTGGCCATTCAATTTGAAGGCATTGACCAGATCCGGGTCAACACAAAGGGCGAACTGGTGTTGAACACCAGCTTGGGAGAACTCTCTTATCCGGCCCCGGTGGTCTATCAGCGCGTAAATGGCAAGGAGCACACCGTGCAGGCCGCTTACAAAGTGGAGGGGAAAAACACCCTTCGCTTTGAACTGGGCGCCTATGACAAGAACGAAAGCTTGGTGATCGATCCGATCGCCCTGCGTTGGGCCACTTGGATGAACACCAACTCCGGCTCGGACAACCATGGACACTGCATTTGGGTGGATCCCACGGACCAGGCCATTTACGTGGTGTCGCGCGTTAGCGGTGGCACCGACCAGATCACCCCGGGTGCATTTGACACGACGGAGAATGGAAGCTATGACATGGTGGTGGGAAAATACTTGGAACCCGCCACTATCGGCGGCAGCGGCAGCCGTGTATGGCAGACCTACATTGGGGGAAATGGTATTGAAAACCCCTATGCCATGGAGCAAGGCGCTGACGGAAATCTGTACATCACCGGTTACACGGCCAGCACGAACTTCCCCCTGATCGGCGGCTCAGCCTTCTCCGGCAGCAGCGTGAACCAACAATCCCAATCCGGGGATGACGTCTACGTGGTGAAGATCAACACCGACGGCAACTCGATCAAGTCGGCCGTAGTGGGCGGCAATGGAACGGACAGCGCATTCGACCTCCGCCTCACTCCCAATGGGGACGTGATCATCGGCGGGAACACCACCAGCACCACCTTGGCCACCGTCAATAGCGGCAGTGGCGCCTCCAACACGAATTCCGGGGGCAACGACGTGCTCCTGTTCCGCATCAATGGGGATCTTTCGGCCCTTCAGTGGATGCGGAACTACGGCGGCTCAAGCGATGACCTGGCGCAGATCATGCTTTATGAGCCGACCTCCGGCGACATTTTCCTAGGTGGCCGGACCAAGAGCTCCAACTTCCCTACCCTTAGCCCCCGTCAAGCCACTCTCGGTGGCACTGAGGCCGGCTTCCTCCAGCGCGTGTCGGGGAGCGGCACCACCTTGTGGTCCTCCTACTTCCAGGCAGCCAGCAGCAAGAGCTTGGCCATTTTATGCATGTCCATGAACACTACTGGTAGTGAGATCTTCTTCGGAGGGGTCACTTCGGGACTGGCCTCCAGCAACACTTCTTCCAGCGGCACATATGACAACAGCTACAACGGAGGAAGCAACGACCTGTTCATCGCCCGGATGGACTTAAACCAGAACTTCCTCGGAAGCACCTATATCGGTGGTTCCGACAATGAGGTGAACATGATGGGCTTGAACACGGACCTTAACAATGATGTTTATGTGTTCGGCTACACCAACAGCACCAACTTCCCGGTAAGCTCGGGACCGAACGTGCCCTTGCAGGCCACCAACAATGGCTCCAACGACAAGGTTTTCCTGAAGCTGAGCACTGACCTTTCCACGCTCAATTTCAGCACTTACTACGGCGGAACGGGTGATGACTACGATCCAGTGGGTGAGCGTGGCATCAAATTCAGCAACTGCCGCATCTACACCATTGTGACCTCCAAGTCGAACAACATCCCCCTTACCCAAGGAGCCCTGAACACCACCAAGCTCAGCAGCGACTACGAGCCTGGCATTGTGGTATGGGCCAACCCGCCCGACCTGTTGGGGAACACCATTACCGGCAACCAGAACGTTTGTGCGGGCTCGGTCCCCGGGGACATCACCGGCAGCACTCCGGCCTATTCACTGCCCACGGTGGTCCGCAACAACAGTGCGTCCAGCTACCCGTCCTTGGGCTCTGCGACCACTTTTCAATGGCAGATCAGCAGCGACAGCCTGATATGGAGCGACATCAGCGGCGCCACTGCGCAAGACCTTCCCGGCTCCATGATCGGCGTGGTGAACGCCAAGACCTTCATCCGCCGGATCATCGGTGGTGATGCATGCATCCTCGCAGGTGCCGCGGACCAGGTGGTGACGGTAAAACTGATCGAAGCGAGCGGCACGGTGACGAATGTTTCCTGCAACGGTGCCGCCGACGGATCCATCACCGCGTCCTCCACGGGTGTTGGGCCTTTCATCTATTCATGGAGCAATGGTGGCTCAGGCGCTACGATCAGCAACCTGGCCCCCGGCCCATACACGGTGCAGGTGACGGACAACAATGGGTGCCAAGCCTCGCACACATTCACGGTTTCACAACCAGCTGTCCTTTCCGGCTTGATCAACGGGGTGAACGCGACCTGCAACAACAGTGATGGATCGGCCAGCGTGAACATCAGCGGAGGCACCTCGTCGTACACCTATCTCTGGAGCGAGGGAAGCACCGGTGCATCGGTGAACAACCTGGCTCCCGGGCCCTACTACGTTGACGTTACCGATGCGCATGGATGCACGGCCCATATCACTGTAACGATCGGTTCCAGTGGAACGCCGAACGTGGACGCCGGCCCCGCGAAGACGATCACCTGCACGACCGGATCGCAGGTAACTCTGAACGGCTCATCGAGCACCAGTGGTGTGGCCTTCGCATGGACCGCCAGCGGAGGTGGTCATATCGTGAGCGGTGCCAACTCGGCCACCCCGACGGTGGACGCGGCCGGCACCTACACCCTCACGGTGACCGTGGTGCAGACCGGATGCAGCAGCAACGCCACGACTTCGGTGGCCATGAACACGACGGCACCGAACGCAAGCGCGACCGCCAGCGGCGAATTGACCTGCGCAGTGACCAGCATTACGCTCAACGGAGGAAGCACTACCTCTGGCGTGACCTTCAGCTGGAGCGGACCCGGTGGGTTCACTAGCAGCATGGAAGACCCAACTGTATCGGCTCCCGGAAGCTATGTGCTTACCGTGACCGATCCCGTCAACGGTTGTTCCGCAACGGCCACCGCAGTAGTGGGCCAGAACATCACTGCCCCCGGCGCACAAGCCGCTGGCGGAACGCTCAACTGCAACGTCAGCTCGATCACCCTGCAAGGCACTGGCAACGGAACCTTCGCTTGGACCGGACCCAACGGATTCACCAGCAGCTTGCAGAACCCGGTCGTGACCGAGGCCGGCAACTACGTCCTCGTGGTCACCGGCACCAACGGTTGCACCAGCACCGCAAACGCTGATGTGATCTTGGATAACGTGGTTCCCGGCGCACAGGCCGCTGGCGGAACGCTCAACTGCAACGTCAGTTCGATCACCCTGCAAGGCACCGGCAACGGCAGCTTCGCTTGGACCGGCCCCAACGGATTCACGAGCAGCTTGCAGAACCCTGTGGTCACCGAGGCTGGCAACTACGTCCTCGTGGTCACCGGCACCAACGGCTGCACCAGCACCGCTAACGCTGATGTGATCTTGGATAACGTGGTTCCCGGTGCACAAGCCGCTGGCGGAACGCTCAACTGCAACGTCAGCTCGATCACCTTGCAAGGCACCGGCAACGGAACCTTCGCATGGACCGGACCCAACGGCTTTACCAGCAGCTTGCAGAACCCGGTCGTGACCGAGGCCGGCAACTACGTCCTCGTGGTCACCGGCACCAACGGTTGCACCAGCACCGCAAACGCTGATGTGATCTTGGATAACGTGGTTCCCGGCGCACAGGCCGCTGGCGGAACGCTCAACTGCAACGTCAGTTCGATCACCCTGCAAGGCACCGGCAACGGCAGCTTCGCTTGGACCGGCCCCAACGGCTTTACCAGCAGCTTGCAGAACCCTGTGGTCACCGAGGCTGGCAACTACGTCCTCGTGGTCACCGGCACCAACGGTTGCACCAGCACCGCAAACGCTGATGTGATCTTGGATAACGTGGTTCCCGGCGCACAGGCCGCTGGCGGAACGCTCAACTGCAACGTCAGCTCGATCACCTTGCAAGGCACCGGAAACGGCAGCTTCGCTTGGACCGGACCCAACGGCTTTACCAGCAGCTTGCAGAACCCTGTGGTAACGGAGGCTGGCAACTACGTCCTCGTGGTCACCGGCACCAACGGCTGCACCAGCACCGCCAACGCGGATGTGATCCTCGATAGCACTGCCCCCGGTGCACAAGCCGCTGGCGGAACGCTCAACTGTAACGTCAGCTCGATCACCTTGCAAGGCACCGGCAACGGTAGCTTCGCTTGGACCGGACCCAACGGCTTTACCAGCAGCTTGCAGAATCCTGTGGTAACGGAGGCTGGCAACTACGTCCTCGTGGTCACCGGTACCAACGGCTGCACCAGCACTGCCAACGCGGATGTGATCCTGGATAACGTGGTTCCCGGTGCACAAGCCGCTGGCGGAACGCTCAACTGTAACGTCAGCTCGATCACCTTGCAAGGCACCGGCAACGGAACCTTCGCGTGGAGCGGGCCCAACGGCTTTACCAGCAGCTTGCAGAATCCTGTGGTAACGGAGGCTGGCAACTACGTCCTCGTGGTTACCGGCACCAACGGCTGCACCAGCACTGCCAACGCTGATGTGATCCTGGATAACGTGGTTCCCGGTGCACAAGCCACCGGCGGAACGCTTAACTGCAACGTCAGCTCGATCACCTTGCAAGGCACCGGCAACGGAACCTTCGCATGGACCGGACCCAACGGATTCACCAGCAGTGTGCAGAACCCCGTGGTCACGGAGGCTGGCAACTACGTCCTCGTGGTCACCGGCACCAACGGTTGCACCAGCACCGCGAACGCTGATGTGATCCTCGATAGCAGTGCCCCTGGTGCACAAGCCACCGGCGGAACGCTCAACTGCAACGTCAGTTCGATCACCCTGCAAGGCACCGGCAACGGAACCTTCGCTTGGACCGGCCCCAACGGATTCACCAGCAGCTTGCAGAATCCTGTTGTGACAGAGGCCGGGACCTACAACCTCACCGTGACGGGCACCAACGGTTGCAGGAGCACGGCCACAGCTGATGTGATCCTGGACGGAACCGTCCCCGGCGCACAGGCCGCTGGCGGAACGCTCAACTGTAACGTCAGCTCGATCACCTTGCAAGGCACCGGCAACGGCAGCTTCGCGTGGAGCGGGCCCAACGGCTTTACCAGCAGCTTGCAGAATCCTGTGGTAACGGAGGCTGGCAACTACGTCCTCGTGGTCACCGGCACCAACGGCTGCACCAGCACTGCCAACGCGGATGTGATCCTGGATAACGTGGTTCCCGGTGCACAAGCCGCTGGCGGAACGCTCAACTGCAACGTCAGCTCGATCACCTTGCAAGGCACCGGCAACGGTAGCTTCGCGTGGACCGGACCCAACGGCTTTACCAGCAGCTTGCAGAATCCTGTTGTGACAGAGGCCGGGACCTACAACCTCACCGTGACGGGCACCAACGGTTGCAGGAGCACGGCCACAGCTGATGTGATCCTGGACGGAACCGTCCCCGGCGCACAGGCCGCTGGCGGAACGCTCAACTGTAACGTCAGCTCGATCACCTTGCAAGGCACCGGCAACGGCAGCTTCGCGTGGAGCGGGCCCAACGGCTTTACCAGCAGCTTGCAGAATCCTGTGGTAACGGAGGCTGGCAACTACGTCCTCGTGGTCACCGGCACCAACGGCTGCACCAGCACTGCCAACGCGGATGTGATCCTGGATAACGTGGTTCCCGGTGCACAAGCCGCTGGCGGAACGCTTAACTGCAACGTCAGCTCGATCACCTTGCAAGGCACCGGCAACGGAACCTTCGCTTGGACCGGACCCAACGGATTCACCAGCAGCTTGCAGAACCCGACAGTTGGCACCGCCGGTACGTACACCTTAACGGTGACCGGAAGCAACGGCTGCACCAGCACGGCAACGGCTGAAGTGGAACAGGATGGAACCGTCCCCGGCGCACAGGCCGCTGGCGGAACGCTCAACTGTAACGTCAGCTCGATCACCTTGCAAGGCACCGGCAACGGCAGCTTCGCTTGGACCGGACCCAACGGCTTTACCAGCAGCTTGCAGAACCCGACAGTTGGCACCGCCGGTACGTACACCTTAACGGTGACCGGAAGCAACGGCTGCACCAGCACGGCAACGGCTGAAGTGGAACAGGACGGAACCGTCCCCGGCGCACAGGCCGCTGGCGGAACGCTTAACTGCAACGTCAGCTCGATCACCTTGCAAGGCACCGGCAACGGAACCTTCGCATGGACCGGACCCAACGGATTCACCAGCAGCTTGCAGAACCCGACAGTTGGCACCGCCGGTACGTACACCTTAACGGTGACCGGAAGCAACGGCTGCACCAGCACGGCAACGGCTGAAGTGGAACAGGACGGAACCGTCCCCGGCGCACAGGCCGCTGGCGGAACGCTCAACTGTAACGTCAGCTCGATCACCCTGCAAGGCACTGGCAACGGCAGCTTCGCTTGGACCGGACCCAACGGCTTTACCAGCAGCTTGCAGAATCCTGTGGTAACGGAGGCTGGCAACTACGTCCTCGTGGTCACCGGCACCAACGGTTGCACCAGCACCGATAACGCTGATGTGATCCTGGATAACGTGGTTCCCGGTGCACAAGCCGCTGGCGGAACGCTCAACTGCAACGTCAGCTCGATCACCTTGCAAGGCACCGGCAACGGCAGCTTCGCTTGGACCGGACCCAACGGATTCACCAGCAGCTTGCAGAATCCTGTGGTAACGGAGGCTGGCACGTACGCCCTCACGGTGACGGGAAGCAACGGTTGCCAGAGCACGGCAACGGCTACTGTACATGCCGATAGCAATGCACCTGGAGCCACAGCCACCGGCGGTACCCTCACCTGCGCCGCTACAACTGTTACGCTCAACGGTGGAAGCACTTCCTCCGGAGCAACCTTCAGCTGGAGCGGACCTGGTGGGTTCACCAGCAGCATGGAAGACCCGACGGTATCGGCCATCGGCAGCTACGTGCTCACCGTGACCGATCCTCTCAACGGTTGTTCCGCCACGGCCACCGCCATGGTGGACCAGATCATCACCCCGCCAGGCGCACAAGCATCCGGTGGCATGATCGATTGCACCACGCATACGGTGACCCTGCACGGTTATGGCAACGGCACCTTCGCATGGAGCGGTCCGAACGGCTTCAGCAGCACTCAGCAAAACCCCGAGGTTGCCGATGCCGGAACCTATACCTTGGTGGTGACCGGAGCCAATGGCTGCACCAGCACGGCCACGGCACAGGCCCTTCCGCAGGATTGTGGAGGCTGCGAGGCGCCGATCATCATCGACTGCGGCCCGGCCGTGATCAATGTGGAATGCGGAAGTTCCTTAGACCCGGATGATATCGGAACTCCCATCACCAGGAAGGACCCCGACTGCCCGTTGGTGGATTACTTCAACTACTACGACGAATTCAGCGGCATCTGCCCGATCACCGTCACGCGTCATTGGACCTTCCGCGACGTGGAGGGGAATGAGGAGACCTGCACCCAGACCATCTTGGTCACGGACACCCAGGACCCCGTGCTGATGAACGTTCCTGCCGACATCACCGTGGAATGTGATAAGGTTCCTTTCCAGCCCAAGGACGTCTGGGCGTCGGATTGCAAGAACGACCTCACCGTACATGTGGAGGACGTAATGATCCCCGGACCGGATGAAAGCAGCTATACGGTCGAGCGGACTTTCACCGCCACCGATGCCTGTGGCAACACAGCTTCCGCTACACAGGTGATCACAGTGATCGGTTGCAAAACGGAATGTGAAGCACCGATCATCATCTCCTGCGCTCCTGCAGTCACCACTGTGGAATGCGGTGCTTCCATCGACCCGGAGGACATCGGCATCCCCATCACACGCAAGAACCCGGATTGCCCGCTGGTGAACTTCTTCACCTATGAGGACATTACCAGCGGCATCTGCCCCGTGACGGTGACACGCACGTGGACCTTCAGGGACGAGGACAACAATGAGGAGAACTGCGTCCAGATGATCTACATCACCGATAACCAAGCGCCGGTGCTGAGCTGTGTGTCTTCCGAAGTGACCGTGGATTGCAATTCGATCCCGGTTGCAGATAAGTGCTCGGCCACGGACAACTGCGACATGGACGTGGAGGTGAACATGAGCGAGGAGACCGGTAAGGGCGACTGCGAAAGCGGTTACACCATCACCAGGACCTATACCGCGATGGACGCATGCGGGAATACCGCCAGCACCACGCAGGTGATCCACGTGATGGGCGACGGTGAAGCAGCACCGCTGAACCAGCACGCCACTGCGGACGCCGTGGTCATCGACAAGGTACAGGTTGCCCCGAACCCCTTCCGACATGAGAGCATGATCAGCTTTACCAGCGAGGCCCATGGCCGTGCCACGGTGATCGTGATGGACATGCTCGGCCACAACGTCGCCACCCTCTTCGACGGCGAGGTGGAAAAAGGTACCAAGGTGGCCTTGGCATTCAAGCCTGAAAGCACAAGTGGCGGCCTCTTCTTCTACCGCATCATGCTGAACGGCAAAGAAGCAACAGGCAAGATCATGTACAGGCCCTGATCTTCTTGATATCCATTGATGAAAGCCCTCGCCATCAGCGGGGGCTTTCGTCAATGGGTCTGTTCAGGATCTCTTGGGCATGGGGTAATTTCGCACTCCCCCGAACATGGAAACCACCCCGCTCGCTGAACGGATGCGCCCTGCCACCCTCGATGAGATCGTGGGCCAAGGGCATCTGGTGGGCCCGGAAGGCATCATCCGGAAAGCCATCGCCGGCAAGATCCTGCCGAGCATGATCCTCTGGGGGCCGCCCGGAGTGGGAAAAACCACCATGGCCCGCCTGCTGGCAAAGGAACTCGACAGGCCGTTCCACACGCTGAGCGCGATCAGCAGCGGGGTGAAGGATATCCGGGAGGTGATCGCCAAGGCCGGGGGAGGCGGTTTGTTTTCCCGCAGCGCGGTGCTCTTCATCGACGAGATCCACCGCTTCAGCAAAGCACAACAGGATTCGCTCTTAGGCGCGGTAGAGAAAGGCGTGGTCACATTGATCGGTGCCACCACGGAAAACCCCTCCTTCGAGGTGATCGGCGCGCTGCTCTCGCGTTCACAGGTCTATGTGCTGAAACCCCTTACGGTGGAAGACCTCACCGGACTGCTCCGCCGTGCGATGCGGGAGGATACCGAGTTAAAGCAGAAGCACATCGAGATCAAGGAAACGGACGCATTGATGCGGGCCAGCGGCGGTGATGCTCGCAGGCTGCTGAACACGTTCGAGCTATGTGTCCGGGCAGGAAAACCCGAGCATCGGGACAGTGCTGGAAAGCCGACCATCGTGATCACCGATGAGCTGGTCCATGAGGTGGTCCAGACCACGGCCGCACGATATGACAAACAGGGCGAACAGCATTACGACATCGTCAGTGCCTTCATCAAGAGCATGCGTGGCAGCGACCCGAACGCCGCCGTGTATTGGCTGGCACGGATGGTGGAAGGCGGGGAAGACCCGCTCTTCATTGCCCGGCGGATGTTGATCTTGGCCAGTGAGGACATCGGGAATGCTGACCCGAACGCTTTGCTGATGGCCACCACCGCCATGCAGGCGGCGCAGATGATCGGCTGGCCTGAAAGCCGGATCGTACTCTCCCAATGCGCCGTGTATCTGGCCTGCGCGCCTAAGAGCAACGCTAGCTACCTCGCCATCGGTGCCGCCCAGGAGCTGGTAAAGCAAAAAGGGGATCTCCCGGTGCCCATCCATTTGCGCAATGCACCGACCAAACTGATGAAGGAACTTGGACATGGGAAGGACTACCAATACAGTCATGATGCCCCGGGACATTTCAGCGAGCAAGAGTTCCTCCCCGAGGAATTGAGCGGGACCACACTCTACAACCCGGGTGATAACCGCAGGGAGCAAGGGTTCGCCGCCTACTTGAAGCAAGTTTGGGGAACCAAGTACGGTAGTTGACCAGTATTTAATGCACACGCTCCGCTTCCATGAAGCTGCGGTGCATGTCATAGATGAGGCCAAGGCTCACCATCAAGCCCCCGATGGCCTGCTCGAACACCTGCCACAACGCGTCCACCACCACGTGCTGTAGACCGTGGCTCGCAAAAGAAAGCCCGGACATGAAAATGACCAAGTAGATAACGACCCCGGCGCAAGCACCCGCGATCATGCACTTCAGGGGGAAGCCGGACTTCAAGGAGATCCATTCTCGGCCAATGCCAATGTGCATCAACGTCACCAACCCAAGGCCGATCACCAAATAGGCAAGCCCGGAAAGCACGAGATAAGTTGAAAGATCGATCTTCAACTCCGAAATGTCCGTCAACGCAAGGCCATGCCAGACATAGGAGATGCCGTACATCACCGTTGCGCTCAACAGCCAAGGAAAAAGTATGCGTCGTTTTAGCAATACCACCGGGCTTTTACCCTTGCGGCAAATTTAAGCTCCAAAGCCAGAGCAAGTCCACCGAAAGAACCTTGTCACCTACCTTTCCCACCATGAGCGGCCTCCCCTCCAGATCTCTGTTCGCATGCGTGCTCTGCGCGGCGGCGGCCCTTTCCGGCTGTCAGAAGGACCCCGCACCGCCCCAATGGGACTTGGAGCTTTTGGCACCGTTGGCCAAAACCACGTTGACCATCGGGGACATTGTGCCCGACAGCATTCTTACCACCGACCAACAGGGCAACGTGAATATTCTCTATTCCAGTGCACTGTTCGCACTTTCCTTGGACACGGTGCTCACCGCCCCGGACACCAGTTTCCGATATGCCTATGCCCTGCCCTTCCCCGGACCGATCCAATTCCAACCCGGTGCCACCTTCAATACAAACGACGATGTGACCCGCTTCGACATCGATGACCTCCAACTCACGCAATTGCAAGTGCGCAGCGGGCAGGTGGACGTCGCAATCACCAACATGATGAACGGCCAGATCATCGGGGACTTCGCCTTGCCCGGCGCCTCCCTGAACGGCATTCCGTTCTCCATCGTTCAGCATTTGCCTCCGGGTACGCCCGCGTCGCCCAGCGTGGCCAGCAGCAGCAGGCCGTTGGACGGCTACGTCTTTGACATGCGCGGTCCTTCGTTCGACCAAGTGAACTCGTTGGCCACACATATCAGCTACTCCAATGCCCCTGACGGCACGATCATTTCCATAACCGATCAAGACAGCTTGCTGGCGCTGGTGAGCTATCACGACATCATACCCCAATATGCCACGGGTTCCTTCGGGACACGGACGATCGCGGTGGACCCCTCCTCCACCGATCTCGACCTCTTCAACAACATCAGCGGAATTTTGGACCTGGACCAAGTGACCGCCCGGCTGAAGATCCGTAACGGCATCGGTGTGGATGCCCGGGCGAACATCCACTATTTGCGATCGGTGAACAACAATACCGGCAACACGGTTGATTTGACGCATGCCATCACATCCGGTCCCGTGAACATCGACCGGGCATTGGACCTGGGCGGAATGTTCCAATCGGCATTGAACACGTTCAACCTTGACCAAGGCAACAGCAATATCGACCTCTTCATCGAAAACCTGCCAAGCCGGGTGGACTATGCCTTGGACATCACCATCAACCCGCTTGGTGACATCAGCAATGGCCATGATTTCCTCTACCACGACAGCAAGCTCTCCGCCGACCTGGAGATAGACATCCCATTGAACCTGATCGCCACGGACCTCACGCTGCGCAAGACCGTGGCCTTGGACCTGCCGGGCAATGCGGACGGTCATGCATGGCGAAGCGGCACCTTGCACCTGTTCGTGGACAATGGCTTCCCGTTCAGCGCGGCCATTGAGCTGGCCATCGTGGATGAAGCGGACCAAGTACTCACCGTCCTATATCCCGGAGGAGCCGTCTCTTCGGGCATCTTGGGCAGTGATGGGACCGTCTCCGCGAGCGTCTCCAGCCGCCTGGATTTCGACGTATCATCAGACCAAATGGACCTGCTTCAAGCCATCGGAAAAGTGCGGATCTCGGCCATCTTCAATACGGCGGATCAATCCCAACACATACAGTTACACAGTGATTACCGGATGGATCTGCAGCTGACCGTTGGCGCCAACTACACGGTGAACGGCGATGAATAGGTGCTGGCATCTGCTTCCCATTCTGTTCCCGATCCTCGTCTCGGCCCAGCAGGACTCCCTCCCGCTTCCGATCATGACCGATGGACACCGGTTCACCATGGTGGTTTCAGCCGGCTTTGATTCGAACGTGCTCCGAAATGATCTGGTGACCGGGATCTACTTTGGGGGGGCCTTGAGCAGCGAAGTGCGCCAACGCACATTGGACAACATGGGGAATGCCAACCGGGCAGGTTATGAACTGGGCGGCATGGCCACCTATGCGTGGGGGGACAAATTTTTCGGCCGCACCGGATGGATGCCGCGCTTCAGTCTGGCTTACCAAAGTGTAATGGGCATCCGTTTTACCACGGATGTCTATGCCCTTTCCTTTTTTGGGAATGCGGGCTATGAGGACCTCACCGCACACCTTGGTCCCAGTGCGTTCGAGCAGGTCACGTATCAAACCTTCGGGCTCGGTGTGGAGGACAGGAATTCCGGGTCCTTCGTGGAACTGGCCGTGGTGAACGGACAGGCGTTGAACGCCGGGCAAATTGAAAAGGCCGATCTCTACACGGCGCCTTTCGGGAGGCTCCTTGAACTTCAACTTAACGGGGAATACCATCGGAGCGATACGGCACGGAACGGTTTCAACAAGGGGATCGGTGCGGCCATCAACGTGCAGTGGCGGCACAGGTTCCAACTCTTCCGGTCCACGGCCGTGTTCTCTTTGGGCGTTACCGACTTGGGATTCATCGCTTGGAACGACAACGCTCTTTCCGTCACGAAGGATTCCACCATACGCTATGAGGGCATAGAGGTCGAGGACATTCTGGACCTGGACGGGTTGTTAGTGAACAAAACGACCTTGCAGGACAGCCTCGGGCTTGGATATTCCAAGGGGAGCTTCATGCGGGCGTTGCCTGCACGGGTCGAAGCCCGGCTTGGAGCCGGTAAGTTCCACAAGCGATCCAACTTCCATGGAATGCAGCCTTATGAACTATCGGTAGACTACCGCTACCTGCCCGGCTATCTGCCTCATGCCACGATCGTGCGCAACCTGGTGTTTGCGAAGTGCATGGCCGTTTCGATCGGTGCCGGGTACGGCGGGTTCGGGGACTTCCGCGCTTCGGCGGGCTTGATAAGCATGCTTGGCAAACACTTCCGCATCGGCCTGCATACGCCCAATGCCATCGGGCTCTTCTCCAATGAGTTCAGCGGCAAGGCCCTTGCGCTGAACATTGAGGCTGCGTGGTGAACTTATCGGACCTCCGCCAAAGCCTCGCTCTCGTAGGTGGAGCGGGTGCAGCTTGAACCGTCCTTGAAATAGAACGTGCCGCTGTACTTCCGGATCACCTTGCGGTATTCCGTTCGCGTGGCACCGCGTTCCAGCCGCACCACGGTCACCACTTGGTTGGGCTCCACGATCACGTCCTGATGGCGTACGATGGCAATGGGCGTAGCCTCGAATTTGGGCCGGGGTTCCTCGGAAACACGGGCCAAAGCAGGCTCCACAGGCGATCGCTCCTCAGCGATGCGCGGGGCTGTTGGGCTGCGCCCTTCGTTGTTCTCTCGTGGTTTTGCGATCGCACGTGCCACGGCGGCAGCGCGCGGTTTCGGCACTTTGCGTATTTCCTTTTCCACAATGGGCGGCGGCGCCACTGGCTTGGGTTCAGGTTTCACTTCAGCGGTCCGGGCCTGTTGAGCTTCGCGTGCCGCAGCTTCCTGCTTGGCTTGTGCTTTGGCGTCTTCTTTTGCCTTGGCTGTTGCTTCCTTTTGGGTTTGGGCATCCGCTTTGGCCTTATCCTTTTCCTCCTGCTCCTTGCGCTTGGCCGCCTCGGCCAGCTCGCGCTCTTCCTCCTGCTGCTTCCGCGCGACTTCGGCCTGGGCTGCCTCCAAAGCGCTTTGTATGCTTTTCGTGTAGTCCGTGTCGTAGTCGAAGTCGCCCAGCCTCTCATCAAACCGGATCATGCCCACCGGTTGGTTGAAGACGACCGTATTCATGCCGTCATATTGCTTGAATAAGGAGACCACGAAGTCGAACGGAGTGAATCCGATCAGCGATGCAGAGGCCGGGGCGTTCGTATTGAAGGACAACTTCTTGGTGACGAAACCGGGCTTTTCGAAGGAAAGCACATAGTTCTTGCTCAACTCCAGTTCCAGGCTGAACTTATTCAGGTCGGCGGAGATGGTCTTGAATTTTTCCCCGTCGCGGTACACCACCATCTTGCAACCGTCCAGCCCGCCACCGTCCACTTTCAGCCGGCCGTTGATAACGAACCGGCCCTGCGACATGCCGATGGCCGAAATGGCCATGGCCAGCATGAACGACAGGGTCCGCAGGGCAGGAAGAGTGCGGCGAAGGCTCATCGGGACCGATCAGGAGGCCAGCAGCGCAGTGGAGATGAGGCCCTTGGCCAGCAGGGTGGCCACTAATCCCATGACCAGGACCGCGGCCATCACCAATGTGCGCATGGCCACGTTGTTATTCGGCTTTTTCATTTTCCGGATGGTTTTGCCCTTCATTACGAAGCCACCATACCGGAGGTTTCATGCAGTACAGTTGAAACCGCGCCTCCTCTCCTGCGTATGAACGGCCAGATATGATGAAAACGCTGCTCTTTCCAGCCATGCTTCTCCTGACCCAAGTGTCCATGGCACAGGAGCCGGTCGCGGCGTCCGGCGCGGATATCGACGCCCTTTTCCATAAAGGGGAGCAGGCGTACAACAACGGTGGCTATGCGAAGGCCGTCGACATATACACGGAAGTCCTCGCGGCGGACCCGGAATACCTCAACGCTTATCTCCAACGCGGTTTCTGCCATAGCCTGCAGCGTGAATACGACGCTGCCATCGCCGACTTCACCTCTGTGATCGAGCGCAAGAAGGACCACTTGTGGGCCTACACCAGCCGGGGCAGTGCGTATGGCAAACTGGGCAAGCAGGACCTCGCCATCCAGGATTTCAACACAGTGCTTCAATTGGACCCCGAAGATCAGGAAGCCTACAACAACCGCGGCTGGGCCCAAAAGGCCCAAGGCAATACCAAAGGGGCCTGCGCGGACTGGTTGAAAAGCAAGAAAATGGGTAACGCCGAAGCCAAGATCATCCTAAAGAACAACCGCTGCAAATGACACGATCCATCCTCCTTCTGTTCACAGTGACCTGGCTTTGTTCATCCACACAGGCCCAGGACCAGACCTATGCGGACTGCTTGGTGAAGGCTTCCAGCAGTTGGGGGCAACCTTGTGAGAAATGCGAGGACTATAAGGGTTTCAAGCGGGACTTCAGCGGCGTGTACCAGGTGGAACTGAAGAACATCTGCGGTGAGATGATGGAAGTGAAAGTGGCCATGGAAGACCAGAACGGAACGTGGAGGACATTTCCGGTAAAGACCCTTGAAGGAGGCGCGACCATGACCGCCTTCGCCTGCCACGGAACGGGCAAATACCTCTACTGGGCCAGGCGGGTGAACGATACCGAGATCATCCTCCCGAGCGATGGTGAGATCGTAAGCGTCTATCAAGGAAAGTAGGCGGCGGCTCTGATCCGCCGGCGCGCATCGCTCCCGATGCCATGATCGTGGAGTCCATCCACGTTCGGCTGTTCACAGAATTCTTTTCGGGGGTGGCCCCTTCGCTGCGGCGCGGCCTAATTTGGTCCGAGTGAACCGTGACCATGGCGCTGAAACACATGCACATCGACCGTACGGCAACATCGCCGGAGATCGAACTGGATCTGGAGCACGGAACCATTGATTTTATCGGTCGTTCCCTGCCGGCCAACAGCGAGCAGTTCTACGACCGCGTGTACCGCTGGTTGGAGGAATACCTCAAGCAGCCGAGGGAGCAGACCACGGTGAACATGCGGCTGGATTACTTGGATACCAGCAGCAGCAAGCACTTCTACAACATCTTCGACCGCCTTAGCGCCGTGAACGAGCACGGAAAGCAGGTGCAGGTGAACTGGCATTATGAGACCGGTGACGAAGAGATGGCCGAGACCGGGAAGGACTACCAAAGCTTGTTCCCGATGAGTTTCAACTTCATCGAGGTGAGGGATCTTTTTTGAGGTTGGTCGAGGGTGGTCTACCACAAAGGACGCCAAGAACACGAAGCAGGAAGGCTGGGCGTTTCCCGCCGTTCGGGCGAAAGCATTTGACGCAATTCGCGCGCGAGCGTTCACGCTCTTGTGGTCCTCAAAACTATGGTGAGCCTCACACCACCCCCGCCGAATCCACTTCCTCCATCACCTTGCCCATCTCCGTCAACGCCACGATGATGCGCTGGTAGTGCCGCAGGTCATCGAAGGTGAGGGTGCGGCCGTGGCGGTCCTTCAGCCATTTCTGCGCGGGCTGGTAGCCGCCGATATAGAAGTTCCTTGCGGCCTCGGGCACGCCATCGAAGTGCTTTTCGTCGTTGATCCACACGCGGCCCACAGATGCGTCACTCCGGGCTGTCATCCCGGGCATGACCCGAGACGGAGGCCCGGAGGCTTCCCAGCCAATGCTCTTCTTGCTCATCTTTCGCGTGACGGCGTTGCCGCCCACGGGATGGTTGGGATGTACGGTATCGATGCCCTCCCATTCCAGCAGTGCAGTTGGCGCAGCGTGGGAAAGCTCCGACCGGATGAACATGGAACGTGAAACCGCTGATGACATTGGGTGAGCTTTACTCCACCACGAATTTCGCCCCCGCCAGCCAAGTATGCGCATCGCTCAAATGCAGCGCGTAAGTACCAGCGGCAAAGTGCCCCACATCCAGCTCCACCTCATCCGGCGCGCTTGATGGAACTTGCTCCTGCAACACCACCTGCCCACTTAGGCTTGTAACGGTAAGCGTAAGCGGCCCGCTGGTAGTGAGCTTGGGCGGCAGCTCTATGCCCACATGCAATAACCCATGCACCGGGTTGGGGTAGAGGTGCAACGCACTTGTAAGGTTGGTGACCTGCTCGGTAATGCCGGTAATGCCATCGCAGCCCGGCACTACGCAGCCCATGCTGTCCACCTTCACCACCCAAGTGTCCTGGGAATGGCCCGGTGGGTAGGGGGCGTTCACCGGGTTGTAGGCCACCCCGGCGGCAATGCAGCCGTTATCCGCCGTGGGGAGCACATCAAAGAAACGCCCTTGGCCCTCTTCCACATCGGCATCGTAGTAAAAGTAGTTGCGCATCCACAGGCTGTCGCCATCGCTCGTGGTGCGTATTAAAAGACCTTGTTGAGGGCCCTCACTATAACTGACACCGGCAAGAATGATGTCCGAATTTGAAAATTGCTTTGCGGCAAAGAGTGTCGTGCTGTAATGGGGAACACCATAAAGGTGAGAGTTTAGTACATCCCCATTGGCTGTATCAATGAAAGCCAAATAGGGGGTCATAAATACATTTGAATTGGCAGCCCATGCTCCTGCCAGGACCAACCGACCATCTTCCAAATGAAGTATTGTAGGTTCGGGTTCCTCGAACGGGCTTCCAAAGCGATTGGTCCATATTACCGTTCCCTCGTTGTTGATCTTGGTGATCCAAAAATCGACGCTATTGGAAGTTGAAGTAGTGACACCTGACAGAACAAAGCCGTTCGGTACTAATGCGATGCAAGCTAAGTCCTCGTCCAACGCGCCAAGCCCATAGGTGTGACGCCATGCTTCATTGCCGAGGCTGTCGGCCTTTAACGCAAAGCCATCGAAATGTGAACCTGTTGTTGGACCGGTGTAGCCACAAATGAGAAAACCACCATCCGGTGTTTGCTTCACTTGCGAGCCGATCCAAAAATCACCTATACTCCCGTATGAACGGGTCCAGAGAGTATCGCCGATAGCGGTCAAACGCATGAGGCGGGCTTTTACTATTTCCGTATAGTATTCACCACTGCTGCCACTGATCACGTAGCCGTCGTCCGCAGCAGTAGTATCGCAACAATCCGCCCAGCCCAAATAGATGGAATGGCCGGGAAGTTGAATTCGCTTTTCCAAGGTGAGGTTCCCCTCTTCATCCAAGCGTTGCAGGAGGGCAACGTAAACACCTACAATACTGTCCGGACCCAGCGTATCCGGTTCAAAACTCCCGGAGAACACCATCCAGCCGTTGCCTGCCGGCTCGATGTCCCAACCTTGTTCGTAGAAGCCAGCATTGTAAGCATCGTAGTGCCGGTTAAAGCCTTGGGCTTGTGCAAGTATTTGCACAAGCCCAAGGTACATAACCATCCAGATCTTGCGCAGCGTTTTAGCAGTCATCGGTTCATTGCAAGGCCAGCTTTACCTGCCCTGCACGAATTCCGTCCAGTTGGAGTTCCGCCAAATAAATTCCCGCTGCGGTAAAGCCGGGCTGGATCTCTGCAATGCCTGCTCCGTGGTCCAGCGCGATCTCTTTCACCAAGCGCCCGTTCAGGTCCCGAATGCTTAAACGAGCCCGATCCACTCCTTCCGGCACATTACACACCACATAAACCGGTCCGTCGGACGGATTGGGGTAGGCTTGTAGGAGCATCGGGGTTTGGGAGGTGCGGTTGCGCACGCGTCGCTGGTTTGTGCTGCGCTGCTCCGTTTCATCCGGCAGGATGATCACTTCATCCAGCGGATCAGCACCGGTTGCGCCTTGCAACCATGCGCTTGCTTGGGCGGAGCCAATGGTCCAACGGTCCGCAGCCAAGTCGGTGAGCCATTGTACTGTACCGGCGTCCAAGCTGTCATCTGGTGCATTCAGTTCGTGGTCCGCGTAGCGCTTCAACACCTCAAAAATCTCCGGGGTGGCGCTGGTGAGCTTCTCGGCCTCGGCCATGCTATACAAGGCGGGCATATCGCCCTTGGCGGCGTAGTAGCCGGCCAATACGCTGGCGCCGTCGTCCGCCGGTAGGCTGTCGTGCCAGAGCTTCAGGTATTCCATGGCGGTGCCCACGTCCGTTGTGTCCAACCAGCACAGGCGTCCCAGGTCCGTAAGGGCCTCGCCCTTATCGCCAGCATACTTGGCCATCTCGCTCTCCAATTGGCTCAGCACATTCACGTCCCCGCTTTGCGCGCTCACCACAAGGTTGTAGTAGAAATCGTCCAGTTCACTGTCGTAGCCCATCTTCGTCACCTCCGGCTGCAAAGGGCTGTTGGACACCAGTGCCTGAGTAAGCGGCCAGGGGTCCATGGCCGGTTCGCGGGCAAAGACCGCCTTCCACACGGCCGTGCTCACCTTGGGAGCCACGCTCTGCAGGGCGTTCCGCACCTGTGTGGAGCTGTGTCCGGGGTCCGCCACATAGCTTTCCAGCGTATAGGTATCGCCGTTGTCCTTGGTGGCATCGTAGGCGTCCTTGCTGTCCGCAAGGTCGGCATCCGCTGCGGCGGATTGCTGCATTTTTTCCAAGCGACCGTCGTTGTCAAAATTGTCGGGGCAGGCATCGGCGCGATCTTGTGGCCAATGCACTGGGGTAACCGCAGGTAACAAGTAATCTATATCGTAGTACTGCGGGATCCAAGGTTCGCTGGAACCATTGTGACCATGGCTGTAGTAGGTCACATAATTGGAAGCATTGCTCACGTCCCAATCACTTTCTGCCTCCCCCTCCAAGCTGAAGAGGTTGCCCGCCGGGGCGGTAATGATTGAAGGTCCGAGATACTTCCCCTGTGTCCTTTGTACAGTCGGTTCTTGCCCGGTAAGCGCCACATCAAAGCGGTTAGGCCCGTCAAATTGGCCGTATTCGTTGCACATAACTTCCAATCCGGTCAGGTAGTCTGCTTGGGCATTGGCGTTATCCCCCTCGATCAAGGAGCCCACACTGGCTGCGCTGATGAAATCATCGAACGTATTGTTGTAAAAGGTATTGTACTCCGGCCCACTGTCCTTGATCACCAAGCCTACCCGCGACTTCTGGTGTGAGCCGGTGGAGGTGAAGGCGTTGTTCTGGATCTTGTAGCCCGTGCATTGGTCGAGATAGGCTCCAAAAGGGGTTCCGAGCACATTGGGGTTCAAGTAGTCCACCACACTGAAGCTGTTGCGGGTAATACCGGCGTTGCGCACCCCGTCCGTGCGGATGCCGCGGGGGCAGTTGGTGAAGGTGGCCCTGTCCACGATGAAGGTCTTGTCCGGGGTCAACGCCGTGGCCGTAACCCCTTGGCCTAATTTGTCGAAGGTGCTGTTGATCAGGTTCTGCGGCGGGCAGGTCTGGCCGTAGGAAAGGAGGATGGTACACTTGGACCGGACGCTGAACGAGCTGTTGATGGACCGGATACCTGTGCCCACTTGGGTCATTCCGTGGAATACCTGGTCCGGTTGATAGACGCCGGCGAAGGAGCAACCCGTGTAGTTGATGCCCCGGACACCGTTCAAGTGGACATGGTCCCGCGGGCTGTTCCCATCATTCAGGAGCGCATCCTCGGCAAAGGCGCACCGGTCGAAGTAGCTGCGGTTGTTGAGGATGTGCGAGAAATCGTGGGGATCACGGTTCTCGAATTTGCGCATCACCACGTCGTACCGTTTGTTCTTGAACGTCATAAGGGAGGCACGGATGTAGCCGCCAGCGGACGATCCATGCATGGTCCCTGTGGGATCGTCGAAGGAGGCATCCCCGGTCAAGAGCGCCGCGCGGGCATTTTCAATGGTGGAGGCCGAGAGCGAGGCCATGCCCTGCGGCGAATTGTTGACAGGGTCTTGCGAGAGGTGCGAATCCCCCATCACTCTTATGCCGTCCCACATGCTGTTGGGGCATTGGGCGATGCTGGTGAGCCGGGCATTGCCATTCACGTCCAGTCGGCCTCCCTTGGCCACCACCAATTCCGTGGGGTGGTCCAACAACTGCTTGCTGTCCGCAAAACTGATCACGGCGTTGTTGTTGATGGTCAGGGTGGCACCCGGGTCCACGATGATCTTTCCATGGACGTTCATGTCCGAACTCCACGTGGTAGGGGAGGTGATGTGGTGTTCGTTGTTGGGGTCGAGCGCGGGGCTTCCGGCATAGTTGACCCTGGTCTGGCAGTCATTGAGCTCGGCCAGATAGAAATCATCGAAATTGTCGCTGGTGTTGCCGCTGACCACGAGGCCACCGTCATCGGTCTCGGAGATCTTGTACATGCACTCCTGCTTGCGCATGTTGGCGTAAGGGCACGCACCGGGCACGCCGGGGTGGGCATCGAACTGGGTTTGCCAGATCAGGTTCCCGGTTTCCGGGTCCAGTTTGGCCACATAGGCGTACGTGTTCCAGTAGTGATACAAACCTGTGGGGTCGTTCCCGCTTTCAGGGTTCGTGGAACCGTCGTAATCCCAATTCACCCCGGCTGCCTCATTCTCCGTTGTATTCGGCAGATCCGGATTCGCAAACCCGAAAGTGCCGTTGAGGCAAGCTTTCTGGGAGGGGCTGAAGTCGTCCCAACTGATCGGCAGGGACGGTAGGGTGAGGTCCGCACCGGAGAGCTTGGTCGAGACCAGAGCCACCTTTCCATCGGCGGTCGGGGTCATGTCGCTTTGCAGGTCATAGGCCCGTACCTCGCCCAGGTCCGTAGTCCACAGGAGGGTGCCATCCAAGTCAAGGCCATGAACGAGCAGTGTGGCCACGTTGGCCGAACCGCCATAAACGCTCCCTTCTGAAAAATTGCCCATGGTGGGCCAAACGATGTGGACGCCACCGGTCTCTGGCACGAACCCGCCGCCAGTTGAATTATTGGTGTAGTAGGTGCTGTTGGGATTGTGCAACCCTATGTTACATATAGGGTCCCCAAGGTCGGCGGTAAAATGCCTCCAAGGGAAATTGAAGCGGTCCGTTCCCGCATGGAGCAACATCCCGAAGGCTTGTGCGGGGATGCCTGAGCCGAGCGAATATCCGGTAATAAAGAGGTCCGTGCCTTGAACGTCGATGGAGATGAACTCGGCGACATTTCCCGCCGACCAATTCGCCGGGGTTCCGGGTGCGTAGGTATAGCGCTCCACCGGTGTTCCATCGTTGTCCAAGTATACCAACAAAGGGCGCAGACCTGCTACTCCGGTCGTTGTGGTCATGCCCACCGCACAGTATTTAATAGCGGTGCCAGGAATCGTGACGGCCACAATGTCCGTAAGGTAAGAACCAACATTCCAGTTGGTCTCCTGGTCGGTCCCCAGCTCTCCGTTGCACATGGTGGTCCAGATGATATGACCGTCGGAGCCGAGCTTCGACACATAGCCTTTCGTGCCGGCTGGTTGGGTAAAGTCACCGCAATCCACATCGTTCATGTCCAGACCGGCGATCCCGTTCAGCCCGATCACTGGGTTGTTCCCATCACCTGGATCCATAGCCCATGCATTGGTATAGGCGTTGCCCACCACGAGGAAATTGTTGTCCGCATCCTGAATGGCGTTCCGCAACAGGCCCGGCAAGAGGCATTTGCTCCACACCTCATGCCCATCAAGGTCATGCTTGGCCACATAGCCGACCCCTTCTCCCTTCCGGTGGTTTGATGTTTCGAACTCCCCGATATTAGGACCTCCATAAGTGACGGAGCTTGCACAACCAGTCGCACCGCGGAATGTCCAATTAGGCCAAGTGACATAACCCGCGGCCAAGATGCCCACGACATTAGCGCCGGAGCGGATGTTGCAATGCCCATAATACCAATCCTCACCGGATTGTTCCGGTGTTTGTGACGCACCGTAATTCTGGTCCACGCTAGGGGTATGCACCCACTCGGTTCCGTCGAAGCTGATATCGTTGTACGTGCCCGCGCCCGCCCGTTCATGCTCGGCACTGATCATGCGCCATTCCACCGTTGGCACGAGCGGAGATTGGGCCATGAGCGGCGAAGCCAATGGCAATGCCATGAGCACAAAGAGGAAGTCCTTCCTTCGCTGAAACTTCAGCTTATTGAAAAGAGTAGACCAGTTGCCGGACCTTGTTGTCAGAGGTGTGGGTATGTTGATCATGGGGGAAGGGTTGTGGGGTTTTCGCCACCGATATTAGGCAGGGACTTAAATGGGGCTCAGTCGTATTTTACAGCCCGATATTTGCTGAATTTAACGATTCAACTTACCGCATTCCGTGGTACTCTAAAGGGTACTGATCGTCAAGACTCCTCGTCCTGTTGTTGATAACTTGCAGTAAATCGACTACACCGGCAGCTTCTGGCAGATCGGAACATACAGAACATTGGGTCCGTGGTCCATCACCCCCAAAAACCAAGCCCCCCAACTTGTGCTGGGGGGCTTGCTGCTGTATGCGTGCACTCGTAGGGAGTCGAACCCCAAACCTCCTGATCCGTAGTCAGGTGCTCTATCCAATTGAGCTACGAGTGCAAATGCGATCGGCCGGAAAAGGCTGAAAGCGGGCGCGAATATAATAAGCGTCGTCTCAACGGGGCTTGTAATACTTCATCGCCTCCGGCATGTACGCCTCGATGTCGGCGATGCGGCGCTCGTCGCTTGGGTGCGTGCTGAGCAGTTCCGGGGGCTTGGCTCCGCCTTGTGCCGCCATGCGCTGCCAGAAGGCCGGGGCTATGCGCGGGTCGTAGCCGCCCATGGCCATGAACACGAGGCCCATTTTATCGGCCTCGCTCTCTTGTTTGCGCCCATAAGCCAAGAGGCCCAGCTGGCTGCCGATCCCGAAGGATTGCAGGAAGAGGTCGCTCGCCATGGTGGGCTTTTCGGAGGCCAGTACCTGCAAGGTCATGCCTGCGCCTTGCACGGCCATGCCCTGGCTCATGCGCTCGTTGCCGTGGCGCGCTATGGCGTGCGCGATCTCGTGACCCATCACCAAGGCCAAGCTGGGCTCGTCCTGTGTTATCGGCAGCAGGCCGGTGTACACCACCACCTTCCCACCGGGCATGCACCAGGCGTTCACCTGGGGATCGTCCACCACGTGGAATTCCCATTGGAAATCCTTCACGCGGTCCGCTGCTCCGTTCTCCTTCAAGAACTTGGTGGCTGCGGCGGCGAGGCGTTCACCTATTCGCTTCACCATTTGCGACTTTGGATCGCTGTCCGGCAGGGTCTTGTTCTCGCTGATGAATTGCTGGTACTGCGTGAGGCTCATGCTCATCATCTCGCTTTCGGGGAGAAGGTTGAGCTGGCGGCGGCCGGTAATGGGCACCGTGCTACAGCCCATCATCGTGGCCAGAACGATGCCGGTCGTGAACCGCTTGATCCTGATCATGTTCATTGAATGTCCGCGGAAAGACCGCGTTCACACAGGGCCTCGCACAGGGGCCGCAACACATCGAAGCTGCCCCGCTTCACGCTGCATCGGCCCTTGTAGTGGACGAGCCATGCACATTGTTCAGCCTGCAGGGGATCATGGTCGCAGATCTCCATCAGGCTCACGATGACGTGCTCGAACGTGTTGACGTCATCATTGTGCAGCACGATCTCCTTGGCTTTGTCCTCAAGCACATGGGTCTCATGCCGGCCCTGCTCCTCTCCGTTCCGCTCCATCTTCATCGGGCTTTGGGTTCTTCCGAAGGCGAAGTTAAGGAACCGGTCATTGTGTGACCAGTGTTGGATCAACCAATACGGAGCGACCGAATTTCGCCAACAATGCCCGCGCATCCCGGACCGGGATGCGCTTGCCGTTGAGGTAGGCCGTTACGAAGGCGTCCGTCACCCCCAGCGACACGGTACCGTTCTTGCGCGTCACGGCATTCCCCTCGTCCAGGAATATCCCGGTGGTGTAGCGGATCTTTTGGTTGGCGGTCAATTCACTGTTGAGCGGGGTGATGTTGAACAATTTGTCCAAGGCGGTCGGTTTGCTGTACACCCCGACCTGTACCGTGAAGAAGAGCCCCTTCACCGCTTCCACCTGCTTGGCCGGTGCGGCCGTGGGATCGTTGTAATACTCCGATGCCCCGGCTGCAGGCTTGAACTCCGCGAGCACTTCCTCCGCCGAGGACGGATAGGCCGCCAACACTGCGGCTTCCGCATCGGCTTGCGGTACTTGTACGGTCGCCGGAACAGGGACCATGGCGGGCACCGGTGCGGTGGTGCCCGGGGTGACCGCCGCAGTGGTCGTCGTCGTGGTCGTCGTAGGCCGTGGTGTTGTGCTGGCCGGAGCGGATACAGGCACTTGGGCCGTCGGCGCCGCTGCGGCTACTTGGCGTTCCGCGATCATCGCATCCCGCAAGGGCACGCGCTTGCCGTCCATGTACGCCACCACGAACGCGTCGCGATAGCCGCGGGCACGCACCTTGGCTCCTGCCTTCGAGGCCGCGTCGGCGCTGGTGAACATGCCGGCCGTGTACCGCACCAGACCGTTCCCGGCATGCTCTCCCGCCACCGGGGTCATATCGCTGAAGGCCTCGATGGGCAAGGCGTTGCGGAAGGCCCCCACTTGCACTTTGTACACCACGCCCTCTGGCATGGGCACATCGATGGGGATCGGTTCTTCGCGCAGTGGTGCCGCATCCGCGAATTGGAAGACATCATTCACCAAGGGACCGGTGAAAGGTGCCGGGGCGTTGCCGACCACGGGCGTCACCCGGGAAATGCGTTCCGCACCGGCATTGACCCGCGCAGGTGCGGTTTCCGGGGCATTGGCCCCGATGTCCTCTGTCCGCTCCGGGGTCGCTGAAGTAGGAACGGTACTATCAGCAATGACCACCGCCTGATCATTATTCGAGGCCCCGGGAGCCTCTGCTTCCGGCGTGGGCCTGGTCCGGGCCAACAACGGCTCGGTGCGCCGGCGGCCTTGCTCGAGGTCCATGATCGCCGCGGAACGGTCCGCTGGCATGCCCTGCATCAAGATGGCGGCTTGGGCGTCACTCGATGTTGCCTTGGAGATCAAGCGGTCAGCCACACGATGCAGTGAGTCGGACCGCTGCATGAGCGCGTCCGCACGAGTGTTCAAAAGTCCGGTGCGTTTTTCAGCATCCGGGGCGGCGGACGATCCATCCGAACCCTGTTCCGAAACGACCTCGGTACGCAAGTCAGTTGCCAATTGGGCCGCGCCCTCAGCCTCCGTACTTGCGGCATCCGCCTTTGCACGGTCCTCCATCGAGCTTCCCTTCATCAGGAAATACCTGCGTTCCTCATCACCGCCCTTCACGGTGGCGCGCTCGGAAGGGCTGAGGTAGTAGTAGTTGTCCAGATACTTCGAGAGCAGGGAGCTGTCCGTCTGCGTGGCGATCGGCGATGCGATGGGGACACCTCCCGGACGAGCAGCTTCACCGGTCGTTTTCCGGTCGGACTTCACTGAGCCGGGCAGGTCCGCGTTCGCCTGGTCCGTTTCAGCAACATCCTGCCCTCCATTAACGGGTACCACGGAAACAACATCAACAGGCTTCTCCGCAAGGGTGTCCACCGCGGTCCCGGCCGGTTTTTCCATGTTGCCCTTTTGATCTTCCCGGCCGGAATTGCGGGCCGGTGCGGCGGCAAGTACAGGCTTGAACATCAGCTCCTCCACTTGCTCATAGGTGAGGGCCGCACTGGGAACAGCTTGACCGCTCAATAAATAATTCCGGACCGTGTGCGAGCGGTCGTAGTCCCGAAGCGCCTTCAACTCCTCCCCATAGGCCTGGCGGTAGAGCGAGTTCCGCTTGAGGATATCATCGGTACGGTCGGCATCCTTACGGAACGCTTTGGCCTTTCCCATGGCATCGTCCGCCGCTCCTACATAGGACTTTACCATCTGTAACAAAGGCTCATTCGGGGGAAGCCCCATGCGGGACACCGCCTTCTCCAGCACTTTCGCACTGTCCTTGGCCACATCGTACTCACTGTTGCTGATGAAGGCCATGCGCTGCCCCAATTCCACGTTCTGGATCAGGACATCATCGATCTTCCGGTCGATCCGTTGCCGTAGCTTGTCATAGTTCTTTCCTCCCGGTGTGTCCTGCAACACCTTTTCCAAACTGTCGACCTCGGCCAACTTCTGTGCTACCTGTTCGAGGTCCCGGTCTTTCAACGCCACCGCCTCCCGGTTCTTATTGGAGCGTGCCTCCAAGGCGCTCGAGTAGATCTGTGACAGGTCGGAAGCGATGGTCACATAGGCGTCGTTGTGCGGTGTTGCGGGCTGCCCATTCCCGTTTGAAGGCTGTTGCTTGATGGCCTGACCCGACAATTGAGCATCCTCCATGGCCCGAGATTCGGACGCAACGTATTCCTTGTCCACTTCGGCCAGGGCTGCCGCAGCGCTGTCCACGTGCGCGGACTTCAATTGGCGCCAGCGTTCCAATCTGGGCAGGATCTTGTCCGCAAGCTCCGGTCGCTGGTCCAACACCGTCAAATTCTTCGCTGTTTGCGCATCGATGCTGTCCACCAGCTCCATTTCGAGCGCATGCAGCATGTTCGCCTTGTCGCGCGCATCGCCGGGGCCGTCCAAGATCTCTTTTTTGCGCAGGTTGAAGCCGGGGTAGGCCTCTTCCGCCAGTTGCTCGTCCAATATGGACAGGTCGAATTCCAACGGCTTGTAATCGACCGGCGCATTGCGCTCAACGACCACGGGCGTGGTCTCAGCAACGGTTCCGGTGTGGTCGGTCTGATAGGTCTTGATCAGCTTGCGTTGGTCGGTGATGGCCTGGTCCAAGCTGTCGCGTTTCGCCCTGGACTTTTCACCATCGCGCAGTTGCTCCAGTTCCGCGAGTTTGTTCGCTAGGATGAAGGCTTGTTCGTCAGCGTCCGCGGAGGTATGCTGCCCTGTGTTGGCGGCATTGCCCGCATTGTCCGTATTGCTCACGTTGGAGGTGTTGCTCGCGTTGGTTGTGTTGCCCTCAAGCTCCCGCGTTCCATCTTCTTTCCGATCGGTCACCGAAGTGCCGTTGTTCCCCGCAAGCGGCTTGCCCCCATCGGAGCTGTCCCCGTTCTGGGCCGCTTGGTCGGATGAGCCTCCCTTTGCGCTGTCAGCGGAAGCACTACCTGCGATCGGTGTGCCCGGCGCCTTTGTATCGGCCCCTGCAATGGATCCAGTATCATTCCCCGCTCGCAGGGTTCCATCGGTCCCCGCTCTTTCGCCGGGTGACCTGTTGCCCGCGCTGCTTTCCGCGTTCCTGTTCGTTCCTTCCGGATCATTCCCCGAGAGGCCATCGCCCACCACGGAAGTGTCGCGGTCCGAGGAGGCTTGTTCCTTGTCAATTTTGTTCGCTGCTGGCCGGTCCGCCTGCATGGCCAGATCCTCGTTCGTGCTTGTATCGACGGAACTGTTGGATCGATCATCATTTTCAGGCCTGGTTTCCGTTCCTGTATTATTCCCGGTCATATTTCCGGTCGCATCGCTCGTGCTTGTACCTGTAACCGTGGTCCCCAATGCATCTTGCCGTTGATCGGCACCGCTCGTGGGAGCGCTGCCATCGCTCTTTTGTGATACTTCTTGAGAACTGGTAACGGCCAGGACATCCGCTTGTTCGCCTTGAACGGCGTCCACCCCGGTCCTGGACTTCGATACCGCCAGATAGTTGCCGTTCAGCAGATCGGCCATCGACCAGTTCGTTCCCCAATCAAAGGTGCTACGCTCCCGCTCTTCCGCGGACATGGAGCGCAACGGAGCATACCGCTCGTCGATGGCCAATGCCTTATTTTCAGCCCTCACGTCGGACAGGCGTTGCTCCATACCGGCCAATTCGTTCTTTGGCAGGGCGTCTTCCTTCCAAGCGCTCTTATCACCGTTCAAATACCTCACCAACTGTGCTTGGCCCCTTGCCAAAGCAGCGTGGTCCTCGGCGTCCTGTGCTTTTTCGAAGGCGTCCTCCACTTCGTCATGGAGAGCGGAACGTTGGGGATCCAACACGGAAAGTTGTCCGTTGATCTCTTCCTTTTTCCGACCTTTCGCATTGGCCGCATCCCGTTTCAGACGGTCGATACGCTCGGCCAACAGGTTCTCTTCCTCCCGTTGAGCGGTGGCCTGCCTCATCTTTTGGGAAGCCTCCGATCCCGCAACCGTGGCCGCGCGCCTGGTACGTTCGGCCTCATCAAGTTGACCTTCGGGGCCGTTCTTCGCATCCATGCGGGCCTTCAGTTGCTTCAGAGCCGTGGTCGCCATGTCGCGGTCCCCGGAGGCCTGTGCTTGGGCAATAGCCGCGGTCAAGGCAGCCGCAGTGGCCGCTTCCGTTCGGGTGGCCTGGCCTGCGGCTTCCAATTCACCGGCTGTACGATATGCGGCACGGGCACGTTCATTGGCCTCTTGGGAGAGTTGCTTGGCTTCGGCCGCCTGCCGCATGATCGGGTCCTTCTCCTCCACCTTTTCCGCCCGATCGGCCTGTTGCACCAATTCGCGGGCACGCTTGGATGCGGCTTCGGCCGTAGTGACGTTTTTCAGCGCCATGTCATACGCGGTATTCGCCTGACGGTCCTGTTCTACAGCCAAGGCTGTCGATCCGTCCGCATCCTTTCGCGCCAGGTCCTGCGCCTTGGTCATGGTCATTGTGCCATCGAAACCGGCAGCTTGCAAAGGCTCGTCAGAGCGGCTCGCTTGGACTGTCACCTGGTCCACGGCCTTTTCACCGGTGACGTCCAGTTTGGCCCGCCGCTTGATCTCGTTCAAGGCCAAAGCCATCACATCATCCTCCAGCGGTTGGTCGAAGTAGTTCTTGATCACTACTTTTTCGCCGCCTTGTTCCACCAGTTGGACCTCCTGCTTGTACACCTTCGGTCGATCGTTCGGTGGCACGTCCACGGTCTCTAAATGGGTCAGGCCGCCCGGCCCTCCCTCCACCAGAAATTTGTATTTGCCGCCACGTGGAAGCGCCAATAAATAGCTTCCGTTCATGTCCGTATTGACATCGGCCACGCGCTCGCGGGTGAGCGCATCCTCCACTATAATGTGCGCCCGCCGGTCCGTGGGGTCGAAGGCGGATGCATAGGTGCCCTTGAGCACGGTGATGTTGATCGGGGTCTGCGTGGTGCCTACCCGGTACACGTTCAACATACCCTGCTTGCTGTCCCGGTCACTGGCGAAACAGGCCTGTTCACCGTCCGGGCCTACGATGTACAGCAGTTCATCGGCCGGGGTGTTCACCGCGAAGTCCATGTTCTCCGGCGCACCGAACGTGTCCATGCCCTTGTCATAGGTGCTCTTGAACACATCATAGCCCCCCATGCTGTTGTGGCCCTTGCTGCAGAAATAGAAGGTCTTGCCGTCCGGTGCCATCACGGCGTACGCCTCGTCCTCCGCCGTATTGATGTAGCCCGCGATCTTCATGGGGCTGGCATAACCTCCGGTAGGTAACAGTTCGCTCCGGTAGATGTCCTTGCCGGTCTTACCGTCCTTGCCGAAGCTGCTGAAATAAATGGGGCCGCCTCCAGTGGGCAGGTAGGTCAGGAAGGGTTCGCCGCTCTTGCGGTCGTAATTCGTGAGCAGTTCGTCCGGCGTCACCACGATCTTCCCACCGATGTCGCTCAGGTCATAGAACCGGAAAAAATCCGCAGCGTCCACCTGCACCTTGTTCATCACCTCGATGTCCTTCAGGTTGCTCAACAAATACTTGCCGTTCCTGCATTGCTGTTCCATGGCATCCACCGGGAACTGCGCCAAAAGCTTCTTGTCAGCAGTACCCCTGTAGTGCTGATAGGCGGTTATGGCATCATCAAAGCGGTAATCCAATTGATAGGCCCTGCCCAAGAAGTATCGCGCGAGGTTGGGCGTGGCCGGTCCGGTGACCGCGAATTTCAGGTAGCCGATCGCCTTGTCCTTGTCATCACCTCCGTACAAGGTGCAAGCGCCGAATTTGTAGTTCAGCACATGATCCTGCGGCGAAAGGCTCACCAACTGGGAGTACATCGGATAGGCCTGTGCGTATTCACCCTTCTCGAAGAGCGCGTCCGCTTGGGCCTGCATGGCTTTGTCACCGCCTTGCGCTCGGGCGTTGTCCGGAAGCGCCACCAGCAGGATCAGACCGATCGTGGCCAGGTAGGGGATTTGGACCAAATGCCTCATGACTTCACGGTCGATCTTCCGAAAAGGTCCATGCGGTTCTCATTTCCCTTCAGCAGACGGCCGATATTGTGCCTATGGGTGAAGAAGACCACTGCGCACAAAACAATGGCGAAGCCTAGCAACACGTGGCTCTGCTCGTGGAATGCAAAAGCGATCGCGAGGGGGAACGCGAGGGCCGCAGTGAGGGAGGCCAAGGAAACGTACCGCGTGGCCAGAAAGACAACGAAGAACACGCCGATGCAGATCAGCGCCGAGCCGGGATGGATGGCCAACACCCCGCCCAGCGAAGTGGCGATCCCTTTGCCTCCCCGGAACCCGGCGAAAACAGGATAGAGATGTCCGACCACGGCAGTCAATACCAAAAGAACCCGGAGCAAGGTCCATACGTCTGAATAGGGTTCCGCCCCGCTCCACAGGGGCAGCAGGCGCACCGGCAGAAAGCCCTTCAACACGTCCAAGAGGAGCACAGGGATGCCGGCCTTGGGTCCCAGCACCCGGAAGGTGTTCGTAGCACCGGCGTTATGGCTTCCATGTTCACGGACATCCACCCCGAAGAAGCCTTTGCCCCACCATACCGAAGAGGGAACGCTCCCGCAGAGGTAGCTGATCACCATGGCCGTAAGGCCGAACATCCAAGGGAAATCCATGTTATAATCCAAAGCGGTCACGGAATTCGTCCGCCTTTCGTTTGTTCGTCAAAATGAACTGGTAATCGGGCACGTCCTTCTTGCCGGCGAACTTGCGCTTGTCGTCCTTCAGGTCACTGATCATCGTATTGAAATCCGCATTGCCGCTGTAAGCATAAAGGTAGTTGCGGGCGTACTGGAAGAACCAGTAGGTCTGGTCGTCGAGCATCAGCAGGATGGTCATCACATCGCCGCTGCGCTTGCGCTGGAATTCAATTTTGCCTTTCAAGTAGCGGTACACCGGTTTCTTGAGCACGGTGCCAAGGCCGATCGGGCCACTGCTCTGCCAGGCTTCATCAGCGGCGTTCCACTGAAGGTCCAGATCGCAGAAGACCAAGGCTTTCACCAGCTCATCAGGCAGCTTCTTGATTTCGCCCTTGATGCTGAGCTCACTGATCAGCTTATCGCTTTTCTCCTTGCCGAGCACTTCACGGATGGCACGTTCATACGGTGTCTTGGACAGGTCCACCTGCTTTTGTTCCGGATAGGCGGCAATGTCGGCGACCATTTTTTCCAGGGCATTGTCCAAGAAAGGGAAATCCGCCAAGAGCGTGACATGCGTGGTGGTCTTGGCGCTGTCGCCGCGGTATTCCAGCTCACCATACGCATCCACTTGCACCTGCCCCAGATCGACGCCTTGGCTGATGTGTCCGTCGCCGGTCAATACGCAGGTGGTCGTGCTCAGGCCCACAAGGTTCCCGGGCAGGTTGCGCTGGCGGATCTTGTCCTTGTTGGAGATCAGGTAGGACTTGCTCGGCTTGTCATAAAAGAGCAGGCCCTTGGCGCTGATGATGTCCCGGTCCGCCTTGTCCTCTTTGCGGCTCAGGAAGGTCCCATAAGTGGTGAACGGATCGTCCTTGGTCATATAGATGCCCGCACCGATGGGGAATCCCTGGGCATCGACCAGGGAATCGCTCACCGGAATGAAGACCTCCGCCGGGTCGATCTCACCCGTGAAGCCCATCCAGTTCCTGGAAATGCCAGCGCAGTCTTGCAGGATGCGCGTGTTGCCGGTGAAACTGAGCTCCTTGTTGGATGCCAAGAGCAGTACGTCCCCGAAGAAGTCGAAGGCCGGGCTGAGCTGGAATCCTTCATCCTGTGCCACCCTGCCCCGTGCATAGGTCTGATAGGTGGTGTCCACGTTGATGTTGTTCATGTTGATCGGGAAGATCTTCCCGGTCTCATCCTTGTAGTCGTACGTGCCGGAACCGCTATACTGCTTGCGCGCAGCGATGTTCACGGTGGCATCATGAATGGTGTGGTACTTGTTCACGAAGTTGGCGGTGACCGTGGCGTTGGTCAGCGGGTCCATCTTCGCGTTCCGCCCGATGCGCACCATCATGCTGTCCGGAGTGATCAACGCGTCGGCGACACGGATGTACTGGACCTCATTGGCCGTGATCAGGTGCTTCTTCAGGTCATACCGGGCCTTGGGGGCCATGAACCGGAGCGAGTCCTGATCGGGGTTGACACTGATGAAATTGCTGCCGGAAAGCTGTAGGTCCTCGTTTCCGGCGGAAGCGGTGCGGTCGCTCTCCAGTTCGATATCGCCTTGGTCCATGTACCACTTGAAGCGGTCCATGAAGCAGATGTACTGGTTGTATGGGAATTCCACCTTGGTTTCCGTACCGTTGCTGACGAACTCGCCGATGCGCTCATCGAGTTTCACGGTGGCGTTCACGTTGTCCGTCCGGAAAGCGATGCTGGCCGTATCACCCTCGGTGAGCCTGAAGTCGCTCGTGTCCGCATGCACCGTCATGGTCTTGAAGTCGAACAGCCGTGAACTGAGCGTGGCGTTGGTGAAATCCACCAGACCCGCGCCGCTCATACCCTGTGGGCTGAGCTCGGTCTTTCCGTAGAGATAAGCCTGCTTGTCATACATGACCATGGGCGCCCCCAGATTGCGGGCAAGCAGCACGTCCTTGGCGGGTTCCAAGCGCAGGAACACGTTGGAAGCCTGCACCGTGGGCACGTTCATGGTGGGGCTTGAGGCAGCGCCGTTGTACAACGTGTCCGCCACGCCGAACGTGGTGTCGGGCGTGAAGTACAGGTCTTTGCTGCTGGCGATGGTGGTGAGGAAATGGAGGTCCCCCTCGCCATGAAGACCGGCGTTGTCCAGTTTAAGTGTCTGCGAAAATTTGGCCTTCTTGCCATACAAGGGCAAGCCTCCGTCCCCTGTGGGGCGCACGAAGCCCAAGGCATAATCGGGCTGGAGGCGCAAAGTCTCACGGATGTCGGGGAAGATGCCTGCGCTCATCAAGGTGCCGTCGAAATTCAGACCTTCATTGGTGAAGTTGTCCAAACTGTCGATCACGAAGGGATCGCTCTTGTAGTAGAAGTTGTCCCGCTTGTAAGCCCCGTTCTGTATCGAGGGCCGGTCATAGAAGACGAAACTTTCCTTGGTGCTGTTGAACTTGGGATATTCCGGATACTTCTTCTGTTGCAGACCGCTCTTGTTGCTCGGCGCGTCGATCTCCAACGTGCCGGTTACATTCTCCAGCACGTTCTTCACCTTCACCAGCCTGTGCCGTCCTTCATCATCGGGCTCGAAGCTCTCCGCCAGGAATCCGACGCTGTCAACATTCAGCAGGTCGATCACAAAGGGTTCATAGTGGAAGAAATACTCCTTGCCATAGTAGGTGAGCTTACCGGCCTTCACCACACCGCCGAAGCTGAAGTCCCGGTCCTTTTTGATGGTGACGAGCTTCTCCGCCGGATAGATATTCACATCCTGGGAATCGCTCATGGTGATCCGCGAGACCCCTTTCAGTGCCAGGTCGTTATTGAGCAGGTTGATGGTCCCGTTCACGCCATCCGGACTGTTGCTGTTGAATTGCAGCACATCGTAGTCCACCTTGCCCGCACTTGACCGGATGTGCTGCATGAGCCTAGGCATGATGGTGACGCGCTTATCCTCCACGTCGTAGTGAATGAACCCCTTGTTCACCATGTCGATCAGCATGGGTTCCACTTGGGACATCTGCAACTTGCAATACTTTGCATAATCCATTGCATAGAAATCGTTGCCAGCCTGTTTACTGAACTCATGAAGCCTTGAAAGGGGATGGATCGCGTCGATCCCGAGCAACGCCGCAAAGCGCCGCTGTTCAAAATAATTAAAACTCTCAAATGAGGTCCGGGTCTGGGTGGTCCCTTGCATGTTGCCGAGTTGGACCAAAGGATCTCCTTGTTTCCAACGGAGTGATTCGAAATACATATCAAGCTGATGGTAGGTGTCATAGAACGGTCCCTTCGAAAGCCCCTCGTCCGGCTTGATCAGGGTCAGCTCCTTCTTCTCCCGAAGAAAACGCAGCGTCACACTGGGATGGTAGATCGAATCCTTATCCAGCATCACAGTGACCGCGACATCCCCACTGGCCACTTTGTCCGGCTCGATGGTAAATACGAGTCCCTTAGTAATGATGAAGGGGCGTCCTTCCCTTTTGAAAGTAAGCGAGGCGGGTTCCTCCTTGGTGCCATAGCCTTGCAACTTGGCGCCCTGCAAGGTGAAGCCGCCTTCGAAATCGACCCCGGTGACGATGTCGTTGATCCGCTTCCGCAGGTCATAGCTTTCAAACCGGGGATAGCTGGCCGAGCTTTCCGTGACATTCGCCCGCAGCTTGTCCACCACTGTGCCGAGCAAGGGCCTTTCGAAGTACGGATCGGTGAGGTTCACGCTATCAATGCGGACCTCCGTGGTCTTTAGGAGCAAGGCGAACTTGTGCTCCCACCTCACGAACGTCGATCCCGGATGCAGCCCTGCCCTTTGCCAAGTGAGCGTTCCCCCTTTCCCCTCCCACATGTTCGATAGCGGATAATACGTGCCGCTAGTTCCCGCAATAATGGAGCTGTCGGACTTGGAAGCCCATACCAGATCGGTGTTCCCAAAGACCGCTTTGGGGACGGTATCGAAGGTGAAGGTGAACTTGTCCGCACGGGAACGCCACGTGAATCCTGCACTTTGGTACAGGATGTTGCCGGAAATAAGCCCCTTGCTCATTTCCAGATAATCGGACAGGTCCTGCTTGCGCGATGAATTCCCTGCTTGCGTCGATCCCTTCATCCAGGCATCGAATTCCGCTTGGTCGTGGCCGTGTCCGGGGAAATCGGACACGGTGGTGAGCATGTCCATGAAATCCGGGATGGCCCGGAAGCGCTTCTTGCTCATCACATTGGAGATGGACACCAGACGTGAACGCTGCTCATTGCCCAGAAAGCCTCCGTTCCAAAACGGTGCGAACACGTTCTCGATGAAGGCCGAACCTTCTTTTTTATTCGCGCTTGTCAAGAAGCCGGTGATCTCTTCCAAGTATGCTGCTTGGTCATCGGTGAACACCACGGTCTGCGCCCGGGTGGTCATGGGCATCGCAATGAGGCAGACAGCTACGGACAGGAAAGCAAAGAGACTTTTCATATGCGGCAGTCCGGATCTCATTTTTCCCATTCTGAAAACGCCCATTCCCCTTCCTCCAGTGTCAACACATGCCTCAAACCCGCGTCCATGGCGGACTTGGCCATCACCTCGCCGTCCTCCCGCACAAAGCCGCTCAAGAGCAGTTTTCCGTTCGCCGCCAATGCTGCAGCCATGTCAACCATGGACCGTACCAATGTATTCCGCTCGATATTGGCCAAAATAGCATCATAGCCAGCGCCATTTGCCAGATCGGTATCTCCCTTTTCCACAACTATGCGCTGACAATGGTTCATCGCCACGTTGTCACGTGCGTTTTCCACGGCGACGGGATCGTGGTCAATGGCCACCACTTCGGCGGCACCGAGACGCTCGGCCAAGATCGCGAGCACGCCGGTGCCACAACCCAGGTCACATACCCGTTTGCCCCGCAGGTCCATGGCCAACATGGCCTTGACCATCATGCGGGTGGTGGCGTGGTGGCCGGTACCGAAGGCCATTCGCGGGGTGATGATGATCTCATGCTCGTATGGTGGTGCCGCCGGGTGGAACTCCGCGCGCACCAATACCTTTCCGTCCACTTCAACCGGTTGGAATTCCTGCTCCCAGCGGGCATTCCAGTTTATTTCCGGAACTTCATGCACCGTAAAGGTCACGGAGACATGCGGATCCTTCGGGACCAGCAAAGACCGCAGGACGGAGGGGTCAAATTCGGCGGTCGGTATGAACGCCTTTATCCCGTGCGCGGTCTCCTCGAAGCCCTCATAACCGACCTCGGTCAACTCCACCATCAGCACATCGCGCCAAGGCTCCACGGGATTGACCAAGAAGTTGACCTCTGTGTAGCGCATCAGACCGTGCTCTTCACCTCCTGTGCGATACGCACCAGTTCCGTGAACTTCTCCGCAACAAGTGCGGCCCCACCGATCAATCCACCATTGACGTCGTTGCCGGCGAAAAGACCCGCAGCGTTGCCCGGGTTGCATGAACCACCGTAAAGTATGGGAACGTCATCCGCCGCATCACCGATGAACCCGCGCAATTCGGCACGGATGAAGGCATGTATCTCCTGAGCCTGTTCAGGTGAGGCTGTCAGTCCCGTACCGATCGCCCAGACCGGCTCATAAGCTACGATGATCTTCGCGAGATCCTTGGGCGGAAGCGAGCCAAGGGCACTGTGCAGCTGGGTGGAGATCACGTCAAGATAGCGACCTTCTTCGCGGTCTTCCCTCCGCTCCCCGCAGCAGTATATCGGTTGAAGACCGTGCTTCAAAAGCGCGACGACCTTTCGCCCTATGAGGACATCCGTCTCCCCGAAGAACTCGCGCCGTTCACTATGCCCCACGATGCAGGCCCCCACGCCGAGGGACTTCAACATGGGTACGCTCACCTCTCCGGTGAACGCACCTTGCTCTTCCTGATGGCAATTCTGCGCAGCGATGACGATGGCTCCACCGGTTTTGGAGGCCCGCGCTATGGCCGTGGCGAGGAATGGGAACGGCGGTGCCACGATGACTTCCACGGAACCCGGATGTGCGGCGCACCAAGCCGCTACGGCATCCAACAGGTTGGCAGAATCTGCGACGTCCGTGTGCATTTTCCAATTCCCCGCCACTATGGTCCTCGCGCTCATCTACATCCGTCTTTTGAGATACAAAGATCGCCGCAAGGATCTTTGCGCCGACGACCGCGCAAGCAGTTTGTCAACGATGATGCCGTAAAGACCGGGTGCCTCACCGGAGTGCTTTTCCGGCTTTCGCGAAGGAGGGGATGTCGTTGCAATGCCACTTGCCGCGAACCGTTCCGTGCTGAAGCACAACTACTCCGGGATTGCTCCTGATCATCGTTTTCAATGTCACCTCATCACAGGTGAGGAAATCGAACATATTTTGGTTGGCATGGCGGAATTCCTCGGATTCATCGTAAGAGCTGCTGGTCAACCCGTACACCTTCCACCCGGCTTTTTCCGCTGCCTCCGCCAATTTGTTGATGGCCGGCTGGCAGCCAGTGCGGGTGTCGCTGATGGTCTTCGCGACCACGAGCAGCACGGGCTCCTCTGCCATCAGCACATCATCGGTCACATCCTCCCCGTCCCGGTCCGAGAGAATGAAGTCCTGTACCTGTGAAGCGACCCCCGGCTCCACCTCCACCACACGGGTGCTGTTCGGCACATTCTCAAAGTTCGGATCATCCCACGGATAGGGCTTCGAAGTGAGGTATTCCGTCTCCTCGCCGGTGGTCTTGTTCCGATAGCTCACATAGGTGAGATTGACAGGTGGTTTGGCTTCCTCCTTCTGCTCGATGATGCTTTTGCCGATGGCATAGGGGCGATAATCCTTGACCGGCAGATGGGCATAGCAATGCCACATGAAGGCCAGTATGGCCACCGCGACCCAAGCCGCCACCGCCCATTCCGCCCGGGGGCCTTCCAGCATGCGCTTGATGACCATGTACCCGGCCAATACGCCGACCGCGAAAAGCAATGGGAACCACCAGGCGAACACCCAGCAATAAAAGGCCAGCAGCACCATGGACACCGGAAGCAGGGCCAAGTCATCCCCCCACGTGTTGAACTTGATCCGCTTGCGGAAGAAGAACAGCGGAAGCACGAAAACCAGTAGTGCCATATCCTTGGAAAAGCTCTCCCACGGTGTCATGGGCCGGCCCAGCGAACCCTTCATCGCATCACCGAAGCAACCACAATCCGTAACGCAGGTCACATCGCGCATCTCCGTGATCCCGTTCACGACGACCTCATATTTCCCCTGTGGATCGCAGGTGGCGGTGTATGCCGTAAGCCAACCGAAGAAGACCGTCAGGATCAGCAGGGACCACGTGGCCAGCTTCATCCGTCCGCCGACCAGCACGGCAAAACCAAGCACCACTTCGGCCAAACAGGCCAGCATGGCCAACGCGAGCGAGAAGGGAATAAGCCAGGGAAGCCCTAGGGCGCTGGGTGCGAAGTATTCCTCCAGCTTGATGCTGAACCCGACCGGGTCATTGGCCTTAATGAGGCCGCTGATGATGAACGTGGCGCCGACCAGGATGCGGCAGATAAATAGAAGGATGCGCATGATAGGGAGATCCGGTCGCGGACAAGAGGTTCTAATAAAAAGCCGCCTCCGGAGCCGACGAATTTAGCCCGCAAGACTTAGAACGATTTCCCCGTTTGGGAAAGGTTGCCAATTCCAGTTCCGGACTACCGTCATCTTCCGGCCGCTTACGCCATACCGCCCCTATCGCTTTTCGTGGACCAGGAAAGCCCCGAGTTCCATGTCGCCACGTGCGACGGGCATTCCCATTTCCATACATCGCTGGTCATACCTGGCCATTACCTCTTGAGCGGCCGCATTAACGATCCTCTCGTAGGTCATGTTCCAGCGCGTGAGGCCCGTGGCCGGCTCGAACCGCGCCATACCGAGGGGAAGGTCGAAATAGGAAAGGTCGATACCGCTTTGCAAGGTCGGAAGTCGCATCTCCACCTCCAGATGGCTCACACGCCGGTCGCTTTCCCATTCCAGTCCTTGCGTATCAATGGTGATGCACTTGACCTGATAGCCGGGAGCGTCCACCCGCACCACGTAATCGGCATGATTGTCCAAAATGATGGAATACTGGCCCAAGGCCCCGGTCCGGGCCACGCGCTGCATCACGCCGTTCTTATAAATGCGCACCCGGGCGGCGGACATCGGCTGCTGGGTCGCATAGTCCGTTACCAAGCCGTTCAAGTGCAGACGGAAGGCCGAGGCTTCTTGGCAGATGCCCAGCAACGCTATGATCAAGATACAAGTGGCAAGTCGCATGTTCGCTCCATTTGGGTTTCCAGCCAACTGATGGCAGGCGGCGAAACTATCCCCGTCAATACTGGGATCCAAGCCGGATGTGCCCCTTTTTGGACTATCCACCAACAGCCCGATGTTCATTTCATTGACCAACCTCACCTTAAATTCCCGTGCAATGGCGACCTTGGCACTTTCATACACCCGCTCAAATGGTCAGATTTTTCACAATGCCGCTCCTCTTGGCATTCACCACTTCCCTGTTCTCCCAAGATCAGGATGCCCGTGTGGTCACCCGGATCGTGACCGATACCATCCCTGCATGGAATACGTGGAAGGGCGAAGGATGCTCAATGAACTATCCAGGTTCATGGCAGTTGGGCGCGGCGATGAACGGAGATACGGCCGTGATCTTCCGGACTGTTGCGGACGCGCTCTCCCCCGTATCCGCGGTATCCGTGGTCATTAAGGAAAAGCGTCTTAAAGGCCCCTCGCCCAAGGACCTTCCAAAGGGATCCGAAATGATCGCTTCCGAAGGTCCGGATGCGTCCGGTGCGTACAGCACGGAGTTCACCGGGACGGTTGACGGCGTGCCGCTGCATGGTTCGCAACGTGTGATGGTGCAGGACAAGAAGACCTATATCCTGACCTTCACCACTTCGCCGGAGGCGTTCAAGGACAATTTGTTCCTGGCCGAGGCGATGATGAACTCGTTCTCACTACCGAAGGACGACTAACCTTCCTCCTCGTTCAACAAGATCATCGCGAATACGGCATAATTCGCTATGTCCAGGAAGTTCGCGTCGATGCCCTCGCTGACCAAGGTGGAGCCTTGGTTGTCTTCGATCTGCTTCACACGGAGCAACTTCATGAGGATCAAGTCCACCAGTGAGCTTACGCGCATGCTGCGCCAGGCCTCCCCATAGTCGTGGTTCTTGCGCATCATAAGGTCGCGCGCCTGGACCAGTTTGGCACGGACCGCTTTGGTAGCCTCCCCGGCACGGAGGTCCGGTGCGTCCACTACGCCTTTCTCCAACTGGACCAAGGCCATCGCTGCATAATTAACGATGCCCACCAGTTCCGGCCGGATGCCTTCACCCACTTTGTTCTCCCCTACCTGTTGCAACGTGCGGATGCGCTGCGCCTTGATCAGCACCTGGTCGGTGAGCGAAGAGACCCGCAGGATCCGCCATGCCGTGCCATAGTCATGGGCCTTCTTGGTGAAGAGCGCCATGCACGTTTCCACAACGGCGTCGTATTCCTGAAGGGTCTTGTCCATCGGTTGTGCGTGTGCCCGAACTTTGCGGCGTGAACAGCGGCGGCGAAGATATTGTGCGGGGCCTGCACGGGCGGTTGGTGAGGCTTCATACACCGGCGGTGATGGGCATCCTGAACATGACGGCCGATTCCTTCCATCACGAAAGCCGCCAAGCTTCCGTGGATGATGCCCTCCGGACCGCGGAACGGATGCTCGCCGAAGGGGCGTCGGTCATCGACGTTGGCGGAGCGAGCAGCCGTCCGGGCTCGGTGGAGATCCCGTTGGAAGAAGAGCGCAAGCGTGTCATTCCCGTGGTCAAGGCACTGCACGACCGGTTCCCGGAAGCGATGATCAGCATCGACACCTGGAGGGCCGCCATTGCCGGGGAAGCGGTGGATGCTGGCGCGTCCATGGTGAACGACATCAGCGCCGGACTGATGGACCCGGCCATGTTGACGACCGTGGCCGGCCTGCACGTACCCTATGTCCTGATGCACATGCAGGGCACCCCGCGAAAGATGCAACATGCACCTTTCTACAAGAACGTGCTGGCCGAGGTGGTGAAATTCCTGTCCGAACGGCTACACGCGGCCCGGCAGGCTGGTATAGCGGACGTTGTGATCGACCCCGGGTTCGGTTTCGGCAAGGACCGGGACCACAATTACGCACTGCTGCGGGGACTTCCCGCCATCAAGCAGCTCGGCGTTCCGGTGCTTGTGGGCCTTTCCCGAAAGCGGATGATCAATGAAGTGCTCGGCACGCGGCCGGAAGAAGCCTTGAACGGCACCACCGTATTGAACACACTGGCCTTGCTGAACGGGGCGGACATCTTGCGCGTGCATGACGTGAGGCCGGCCATGGAGGCCGTCAAGCTGTTGGAGGCATGGGATTGATCAACGCTGTTCTTCCCGGTTCCGGCGGTCGCGGCGCTTGTAGTAGCCGTGGAAGGTCTTCTCATACTCATCCATCACCTTGGAAAAGACAGGCCTCTTCTCCTGCGTATATGGCATGTCCCAGCTCATGTTCCGCACGCTGGGTTTATATGCCGCCAGCCCTAGGGCCTCTTCGAAGGGCGTAAGGTCCAGGTCCGCCACCCACGGGAAGAGCGTCATCTGCAGGTCCATCTCGTAAAAGGGCACATCAGGATATGGAGGGATATCCCGCGTGTCGATGACCACGTGCTTTGTCACCATGCTCTTCTTGCTGAACCAGACCTCATACTTCCAGCCGCGCTCCAAGGTGAATTCATACCGGCCGTCCGAGCGGGTGACATTTTGCTGATCCTCCTGACCGGCTTTCAGGATCCGCACCAAAGCGCCCCTGATCGGGTCTCCGGAGAAGAGTTCGGTGACCTGACCCTCAAGCTTCACATTAAAGCGTTGTGCATGAACTTCCATCGCCGGGGCGAGCACAAGGGAAATGGTCAGGACCGTACTGGCCATGAGACGGGTTACCATGCCGCTAAACTACCCTCGGCTACGCTTTGGGGTCAAACATGCATCCGGCACATCAGTCCGGCAATACATTCGCGGCACTTGCATGGCCCAGCTGTCCATCACACTTTCCAAAGTAGGCCGTCGTACCCGCCGCACGCTGCGCATCACGGGCGCTTGGATGCTCATTGCCGGCTTCACCGCTATGTTGGAAAGCAACGTGCTCGCCAATTCCGGCACATCGCCGGAGCGCATGGGGATCCTCTGGGTACACCTCTCAAACGCCCTCGTTGGCGGTCTCCTTTTCGGCGGTTGGTACATCTTCCTCCTGCACGATCCATTGCGCAAGCTGCCCTTCACTCATGGTCTGGCGATCGTGATGAGCCTCGTGGTCGCGGTCACGCTTTCATGGGACTGGCTGCTTCCACTGGTCTGGCCCGATGGCCCGGCGGCTGCGGCAGGCGGATGGCGCATGATCGGCCATTTTCTCCAATGGGGTCTTTTGATGGGCGGTACCATGCTGATCCTTCGCCTGAACGACCAATACGGCGGTGGGTCCATGAGCTACCTGATCGACCGCTATCGCAGACCCCGGCAGGAACTGAGGATCTTCATGTTCCTCGACATGCGATCGAGCACGTCGGTTGCGGAATCCATCGGTGATACGCGATATTTCAAGCTGCTAAACGACCTCTATGCGGACATCACCGACCCGGTGGTCTATTCCGGCGGTGAGATCTACCAGTACGTGGGCGACGAGATCAGCGTGAGCTGGCGGCTGGACAGGGGGATCCGCAACGACCGCTGCATCAAATGCTTTTTCTCCATCCGTGAGAAACTCCGAAAACGTGCGGAATACTACCGCAACACTTACGGCACCGAGCCTGTCTTCAAGGCGGGCTTTCACTTTGGACGGGTAACCAGCGGGGAGGTGGGCATGGTGAAGAAGCAGACCATTTTCAGTGGCGATGTGGTGAACACTACAGCCCACATCCAGGCCAGTTGCAATGTGATGGGCGTGGACAACTTGGTGAGCAAAGAGCTGCTGGACGTGCTTTCGCTGCGCTCGCTCCCGTACACCGTCACTCCCATCGGCAGCATACCGCTAAAGGGGAAGCGGAACGCTGTGGAACTCTACACCTTGTCTTTGACGGAGAAACCTCAGTAGTGATCATACAGCTTTCCGGACCACCAGACCTTGGTGGCACCGCTGTTGCTCATAAAGGAAACAGCGTCTGGGAAGAGGTCGAATTGGGAGATCCCAGATTCCTTGCTGACAGTGATCCGTTCGCCGTTATGGAAAAGCTGCACCACCCCGCTCACGTCCAGCCATGCGATCATGCCCCCGGATACTTTCCATTGCGCAGGCATCGTGCGCTCCAGCGTTTGTACGGCCCCACCGCTGAACACCTTGAACAGGTCCCCTTCGCGGAACACGACCACACTGTCCCGTGCCCAGTATTCATCCGGCGCAAAATCAGAGATGTCCCAGACACGACCTCCTTGAAAACTCTTGAACGACCCTGAACTGTTCACGTACGCGACAAGGCCGTTCCCCACTTGAAAGCTGGCCGGGGCGAACGGTTCCACCTCATAATCGTCCCCTTTGTTGAACACGCGGAACGTATCGTCATACTCGTCCATGTACGCCACCATGTCACCGCCCGTTTCCGAGCGGGACGGGTCGTCGCCGTTACAAAGCACGGAGACCCTGCCGCGATAGAATAGCAGCACGCGCCGGTGGCCCAGATCGTACAGTAGAAGCGTGTTGGAACCGCTCTTCCATACCACATCCTCACTGGTCATCAGCACGTCCGCGATCGGCACGGCCCTCCCGTTCCAATAGGCCGAAAGGGTCTGCTGCATCTGATCATGGAAGGCGATGATACTGTCGCTCACCGTGAAACGGCCGACGCTGCGGCAAAGGATCTTCGACCCTCCTGCGGCCGGTATGCGCAAGGATGGTCCTGTCCTCCAGGCCAAGAGGTACTTGGACATGCCCACCTGCACGGGTTCACCTCCTTGCAGGGTCGTCACTTTCCCGTCCGCGAAGAGCTTCAGGTCTCCAGCATCGGTCAGGTAGGCCAGCCTGTCACCACTGGGAAACAACGCCTGCGGTTTGCGGGCGTCCACTTCTTGGAAGGCACCCTTCTGAAAAACCACCAGACGCCCATACGAGGTGATGACAGGCACCACGCTTTGTGCATGGATGCCCGTAAGGCCGATCATGAAAAGGACAAGGCAGGTGAAAAGGTAGCGCATCATTCGTCGATCGTTATTGGAGCGTGGCAGCAACCACTTTCCGGGCCACGGTCCGAACGCCCATCTGCCGCTTTCCGCCTTTCACCCGGAGCAACTCCAGATCCCCGAAGGTGAACCGTTTGTCGGCGTCGGGCATGCGATCACGCAGCTCTTGGGTGATCATGAGGTCCGCCTTCAGCTCCTTCGCCAGAGACTGGAGGCGACTGGTGGTGTTCATCACGTCGCCGCTCAGGTCAATGGCACGCTTGATATGGCCCACCTGCGCGGTGATGACGCGCCCCCCGTGCAGGCCGCCCCTGAACTCCGGCGCCACGCCGAACTCGCGCATCATTATCTGGCGGTGCGCCTCCAAGCGTTCCTTGATGTCGAAGAACAGCCCCAGGCAATTGAAATTGTGCGTGCCGTCACGCATGGTCCAGGTGAAGATCACCTCGTCGCCGACGTATTTGTGGATCTCCGCATCGTGGCGCAATACCGAGTCGGTCATCAACGAAAGCGTAGTGTTCAGGAACCGGTAATACAGCAGATCACCAAGCCGTTCGTTAAGCGCTGAACTGCCTACCAGGTCAATGCTGAGCACCACCCGTTCCGCCTCGCGGGGCTTGTCATACCAGCCCAGCAAAAAGCCCATGAAGAAACGGCGGCCCATGAATTCCTCCACTTGGATGACCAGAATGGATACCGAGGTTACCACCACCACCAGCAAGGCGAAGCGAAAGATCTCCCCGGAGGCCAACAAATGCCCGACGGTAAGGCCTGCATCACCGGTGAACGGGAGCGTATGGCCACGGTTCGCAGCCAAGGTAGCTGCCAACAAGGCGATCGTGAAAAGATTCACGGCCAAGGCCTTGCCCAGAAACTGAAGAGGTATGGCCAACGACCGGAATCGCCTGCCGAAGAGAAACTCTTCCAGAATGCCGGTCCAAGTGCCAAGCAACACCCAGCCCAGCAGGAAACGCAGTCCCCCATGGCCGCTCAAAAGGGTTAACACCGCACCAATGGCGGCGGTGACAAGGGCATACTTCAGCAGCTTGCGCAGCTTGTGCCTCGTAATTGCTGAAATACGTTCCAAAGCAGAATATTGGGCCGCGAAGTTAGGCAGGGGGGCATGGCCCATCTTTGCAGCATGTCTGTTGTGAAGTGCTTGCTGAGCTACGTGTGGCCGGTCACGGTTTGGGAAGGCCCGGGCAAATACGGACCGCTCCGCATGGCATGGGAGGGTGGCCATCTGGTGGTGAACAGCGGCAATGCCAACCAGAGCTATGGGAGCCTCCATGCGGTCTGGCAGGAATGCCTGAACGAGCTTAAAGTAGCTGAACGTCAACTTAAAAGTGTACTTATCCTTGGATTCGGCGCAGGCAGTGCCGCCGGGATCTTGCGCAAGGAAATGGGGCTTTCAACCCCCATCCTTGGTGTGGACGGCGATCCGGAGATGCTCCGATTGGCCAGAACCTATTACAAAGTGGGCAAACTGCGGGACCTGGAACTCGTGGAAAGCGATGCCTTGGCCTTCGTGCAGGATCATGGGAATGAGTACGATCTGGTCCTGGTGGATCTTTGCCATGAGTTGGACCTGGCCCCCGGCGTGGACGAGGAGCCCTTCATCCGCGACCTGAGGAAGTGTACCTCCCCCGGCGGCCTGCTTTGTTTCAACACCATTGTGCACAACGAACAGAGCCGCCTCCGCAGCCAACGCGTGAGCGAACTTCTGCGTCTTCACTTTACTCGGACGGACGAACACTTTTACCAAGGGATCAACCGGGTGTTGACAGCGTCGTGAACGAATAGTCCGTCAATAGTGACATATTGCACTGCAACGGCCCGAAATTTGACCAGTGACCAGATCGCTTTGAAAGGCCACCGCATATCACGGACGGGGTGGGCAGCATTTTTGCTTGCCTGGTCGCTTGGGCACATTGTTCAGGCCCAGCCTATCTGTTCCATTGATATCGGGCCGGACACCACCATCTGCCAAGGCGGTACAGCCACCTTGCACGGGCCAGCCGGATACGGCGTTTATCTCTGGAGCACCGGGGAGACCACGCCGGACATCAATGTGACGAGTGCTGGCGATTATTGGTGCCAAGTGAGCTATCCCAGCGGCAATCTCGTGGTGAACGGAAATTTTTCGGCCGGGAACACAGGTTTTAGCTCCGAGTACACCTATTCCTCGACTTCCTTGCAGAATGAGGGCATCTATACGGTCGGCTCCAATGCGAATTGGTACCACGCTCAATTCCAAGGAACAGGCAATGGAAACTTCCTGATCGGTAACGGCGGATACGTAAGCTGGGTGAACAACCAGCAGGACGTTTGGTGCCAGACCATTCCGTGCTGTCCTGGACAGACCTACTATTTGGGGTTCTCAGCCCGGACACTGAGCAATGCCCTGCCGGCCCGTGCCGTCTGGGTGATGGACGGCGTGCTGGCCCAGTGGCCCGATATGACATTTGGCGCCTATGGCGCAGGATGGCAGCCATTCGGCACCTTTTGGACCGCCGGTCCCGGACAGACCAGTGTCTCTGCCTGTATCAACATTACCTCTGCTGACGGCGTCGGTGATGACTTCGGTATCGATGACATCAACATTTCCGGCACGATCATCCTCCGCGATACCGTGCATGTGGCCGTTACGCCCCTGCCCTCGGTAGACCTTGGCCCTGACCTGGCTCTCTGTGCGGGGGACATGATGGACCTGGACGCCAGCATTCCGGGAGGATCTTACCTCTGGCAGGACGGTGGCACTGATCCTACATTCCATGTGACATCCGCAGGTAACTACAGCGTCACCGTAACGGCACAGAATTGCAGCAATTCGGACCAGGTGTCCATTGCCTACAACCCGCTCCCGGTCGTTGACCTTGGTGCGGACACTATGCTATGCGCAGGTGAGAACCTCACGCTTACCGCATTTGCACCGGGTTCCACGTACCTCTGGCAGGATGGATCAACGGGAGCAACGTTCAACGTAACGACATCCGGACTGTATTGGGCCGAAGTGACCCGGAACAATTGCTCCGCCAGGGATTCTATCGTGGTGGGCTACAAGCCGATGCCGACGGTATTCCTTGGGAACGACACGTCGATCTGCGCCGGTGCCTCCATGACGCTCGATGCGACCGTACCCGGTGCAACTTATTTGTGGCAGGATGGAAGCACGGCCCCTACCCTTCTGCTGTCCGCAACCGGGGTTTACCAAGTTGATCTGGACCTGAACGGATGTTCAGTGACCGACGCGATCCAAGTGACGGTGAAGCCACTACCTGTGGCCGACATCGGGCTCGACACCACCGTATGCCCGGGATCATCCGTGATCTTCGATGCCACCACGGCAGGCGCCACCTACCTCTGGAACGATGGTTCCACGGGACCAACACTCACCACAGACGCGCCGGGTAACTATTCCGTGCAAGTAACCGTGAACGGATGCTCCGCCTCGGATGCCGCGTTTCTTTCCAACTTCAACCTGCAATCGGTGAGCCTCGGGCCGGACCGAACGATCTGCGCCGGCGGGTCCGTGATGATCGGCGTAACCGTTGCTGGTGCAACCTATTTCTGGAACACCGGTGCCACCACTGATTCCATCGCCGTCTCTTCTGTAGGAACGTTCTGGGTGGACGCCACGCTCAACGGTTGCGCTGTGCGGGATTCCATCATTGTATCCGTAACCCCGCTACCCGTGGTGGATCTTGGCCCTGACGTCGCGGTCTGCCCGGGCACTCAGGCCACCTTGGATGCCACAACACCAGGAGGCAGCTACCTCTGGAGCAATGGTGCCATCACCCCGACCATCACCGTCGGTACGGGCATCTGGTCCGTGGATGTGACGGTGAACGGTTGCACGGCCTCCGATGCCGCCACCATCACGAACTTGACGCCGCCCACGGTGGATCTTGGTCTTGACCAAGTGGTCTGCCCCGGCGCTTCAGCCACCTTCGATGCCACCACGGCGGGCGCCACCTACCTCTGGAACGATGGTTCCACGGGACCAACACTCACCACAGACGTGCCGGGTAACTATTCCGTGCAAGTAACCGTGAACGACTGCTCTACCTCGGACGCGGCGGACCTTTCCAACTTCAACCTGCAATCGGTGAGCCTCGGGCCGGACCGTACGATCTGTGCCGGCGGGTCCGTGATGATCGGCGTAACCGTTGCTGGTGCAACCTATTTCTGGAACACCGGTGCCACCACTGATTCCATCGCCGTCTCTTCTGTAGGAACGTTCTGGGTGGACGCCACGCTCAACGGTTGCGCTGTGCGGGATTCCATCATTGTATCCGTAACCCCGCTACCCGTGGTGGATCTTGGCCCTGACGTCGCGGTCTGCCCGGGCACTCAGGCCACCTTGGATGCCACAACACCAGGAGGCAGCTACCTCTGGAGCAATGGTGCCATCACCCCGACCATCACCGTCGGCACGGGCATCTGGTCCGTGGATGTGACGGTGAACAGTTGCACGGCCTCCGATGCCGCCACCATCACGAACTTGACGCCGCCCACGGTGGATCTTGGTCTTGACCAAGTGGTCTGCCCCGGCGCTTCAGCCACCTTCGATGCCACCACGGCAGGCGCCACCTACCTCTGGAACGATGGTTCCACGGGACCAACACTCACCACAGACGCGCCGGGTAACTATTCCGTGCAAGTAACCGTGAACGGATGCTCCGCCTCGGATGCCGCGTTTCTTTCCAACTTCAACCTGCAATCGGTGAGCCTCGGGCAGGACCGAACGATCTGTGCCGGCGGGTCCGTGATGATCGGCGTAACCGTTGCTGGTGCGATCTATCTCTGGAACACCGGTGCCACCACTGATTCCATCGCCGTCTCTTCTACAGGAACGTTCTGGGTGGACGCCACGCTCAACGGTTGTGCTGTGCGGGATTCCATCGATGTATCCGTAACCCCGCTACCCGTGGTGGATCTTGGCCCTGACGTCGCGGTCTGCCCGGGTGCCCAGGCCACCTTGGATGCCACAACACCAGGAGGCAGCTACCTCTGGAGCAATGGTGCCATCACCCCGACCATCACCGTCGGCACGGGCATCTGGTCCGTGGATGTGACGGTGAACGGTTGCACGGCCTCCGATGCCGCCACCATCACGAACTTGACGCCGCCCACGGTGGATCTTGGTCTTGACCAAGTGGTCTGCCCCGGCGCTTCAGCCACCTTCGATGCCACCACGGCAGGCGCCACCTACCTCTGGAACGATGGTTCCACGGGACCAACACTCACCACAAACGCGCCGGGTAACTATTCCGTGCAAGTAACCGTGAACGGCTGCTCTACCTCGGACGCGGCGGACCTTTCCAACTTCAACCTGCAATCGGTGAGCCTCGGGCCGGACCGTACGATCTGCGCCGGCGGGTCCGTGATGATCGGCGTAACCGTTGCTGGTGCAACCTATTTCTGGAACACCGGTGCCACCACTGATTCCATCGCCGTCTCTTCTACAGGAACGTTCTGGGTGGACGCCACGCTCAACGGTTGTGCTGTGCGGGATTCCATCGGCGTGTCCGTCACTCCACTGCCTGTGGTGGATCTTGGTACCGACATAGCTGTGTGCCCGGGCGCTCAGGCCACCTTGGATGCCACGCTTCTTGGGGGATCATACCTCTGGAGCAACGGTGCCGTCACGCCGACCATCACCGTCGGTACGGGCACTTGGTCGGTGGATGTTATGGTGAACGGCTGCACGGCCTCCGATGTGGCGACGATCACGAACTTGACACCACCCGCTGTTGACCTCGGCCCCGACACCACGCTTTGCCCTAATTCTTCCATCGTGTTGAACGCCGGTCCTTCCGGCACGAATTACTTGTGGAGCACGGGTGCGACCGGCCAGAGCATCATGGTAACGTCAACCACAACAGCATCCGTTACGGTGACCGATGCCCAAGGCTGTTCCAGTACGGACGCCATCACCATTTCCTATGCGGACCCCGGCGCCTTGTCCCTTGGACCGGATACCAGCGTATGTGCAGGGGAGCCGGTCACCTTGGACGCCACCATGCCGGGTGCATCCGGATATCTCTGGAGCGATGGAACAACGAACGCCGTCCTGACGACAACTATCGGCGGGACTTGGTCCGTGGCCGTGACCCAAGGCGCATGCTTGACAGGTGACACGATCATCGTCCAGTCCGTTCAATCCCCTTCGATCACCCTGGGAAATGACACCACGCTTTGCTCCGGAGAAACGCTGGATCTACAGGTGTCCAGCGCGAATGCGACGTTTGAATGGCAGGACGGGTCTTCAGGCAACTACTTCGCAGTGAACGCGGCGGGGGACTATTGGGTGGTGGCCACGAATGCCGCAACGTGTACTGATACGGCCTCCATCCATGTGGCCTATTTGAACGCTTCCTCTTTCAACCTCGGAGCTGACACGGCCATCTGTGAAGGTACCTCGCTTCTTCTGGATGCAGGCCTGCCCGGCGGGAACACCCAATGGACCGGGGCGGTGAATTCCTCCACTCCCATGGTGACCGCGAGCACATCGGGCACTTTCATTGCCACCACCACTGTTTCAGGCTGCGCTTTCACGGACTCCATTTCGGTCACTGTCTTTCATCTCCCTGCGATCGACCTTGGCCCGGACCAGGACCTGTGTTCGGGCAGCACGCTCCAACTCACAGTGAACGCTAATTCCCTGCTCTGGGACGATGGATCGAGCGCAGGCGCACGAACGATCGACCAGCCGGGCACCTATTGGGCCATGGCGACGAATAACGGATGCTCGGCCTCCGATACGGTCAATGTGACCGGCATTCCCTTGCCGGTGGTGCAGCTAGGTCCGGACACGGGACTATGCGCCTCCGCGTTGCTGTACCTCGATGCCACCGTACTTGGCGGCAGCTATCTATGGAACGATGGCAGCACGCTCCCTGCTCGCAGTGTTTCTGCCGGCACATGGTCCGTGGAAGTGAGCGCACTTGGATGCAGTGCCACTGATAGCATCCGCATCGATCCGTTGCCCTCACCCACACTATCGCTGCCCGCTGATACGACCCTGTGCTCGGGTGAGACATGGTCGATCAACGTTACCCAACCCGGCAGCAGTTATCTCTGGTCCACGGGCAGCAATTCCCCTTCCCTCTTGGTGAACGCACCGGGCACATACGGCGTCACGGTGGATCGCGATGGCTGCGTAGCAGCAGCGAATGTGGATGTGGCCTTTGTGGATCTTTCCAACTTCAGCCTTGGACCCGATACGGTGCTCTGCCCGGGTGAAACTTTGGTGCTTGCAGTGACGGTCCCGGGCGCAATGGTCGCATGGCAGGACGGCTCCACCGCCACGCAACGGACCGTATCCACCGCGGGGACATATGAAGCGAATATCGCTGTGGGCGGATGCACCGCACAGGATGATGTACACATCGGCTTCACACCCCTGTTGGAACCGGACCTCGGCGAAAACCGCACACTATGTGCCGGTGACACCGCTCTGCTTCTCGTATCCTCCGGACCTGCGCAGGTGGTGTGGAACAACGGCACTACCGGTGATGCGTTGGCCGTAACAAGCACCGGAACCTATTCCGTGACTTTGTCCTTGGATGGATGCGTTACCAGCGACGCAGCCCTGATCACCTTCCTCCCCGTCATCACACAACTGGACCTTGGACCGGACGGCAGGATCTGTCCGGATAACACATTGACCTTGGATGCGACGATACCCGGAGCATCCTACATCTGGAATGACGGATCACACCAGTCCGCGTTGGTGGTCGACCGGCCCGGTGTTTACCACGTGACCGCCCAAGGCCCCTGTATCCTCGCGTCCGATACGGTATTGATCACGGAGGGGAACTGTGCGCCGGAGGTACATATCCCGAACGCGTTCACACCCGACGGCGATGACATCAACGACAGTTTCACGCCCATCGTGTCGGATGCGGTCCGGTCATGGTCCTTCTCCATCTTCAACAGATGGGGGGAGTTGATCTTCACTACCGACGTGCCGGGTGTCGCTTGGGACGGGAAGGTGAATGGCGTTGAAGCGCCGGTGGGGGTCTATGTATGGGACGTTCATTACGGGACCGTCACTGATGCCGGGGTCGTTCAGGAACGCCTTCGTGGCAGTGTGACGTTAGTCCGCTGAGGATCCGTCAAAGCCGTCCTCCTTCCACAGGATCTGGCCATCCGACAACTTCACGTAGGCAAATCGGTCCTCCCGTGTCACTTTGATCAGGCCTGTGCCTACCCATCCCACGGTATCATATTCCAAGGCTACCAGGACTTTCCCCGTGGCGTTCACCACACCGCTGCCATGATCTCCGGTCGCGATCAATATGCCCTTGTCCAGATCGCTCAGCCCGGTATAATGGGGCGCGATGAGCTCAGCCCCCGTGCTGTCCACCAATCCGAACAAGCCCCCGAGCTCCACCCGCCCGTATCCACCATGCAGCTCCCAAGCCTGATCATATTTGAATTCGGTCGCCATCGCCGAAGTGTGCGTTGCATAACCCCATTTCTTCTTCTTCACCGGCACCAGACCGCTCTCAAACAGACCGATGTCCGAATACTGGGGGATCAGGATCCGGTTTCCCTTCACGTCCACGAGACCCAGCTTTCCGCCGGAGAGCACACGCGCCACACCATTGTGGAGATCCCCAAGGTTGATCGTGAGCGCGTTCGCATCGAACCGTTGCGGTATCACCCACGCGCCATTGGCGTTCACGTAGCCGCATTTCCCCTTGTCGATCACCAGCACCAAGCTGTCATTGAGGGTGCCGACGTGGTCGTGTTCCACAGCGAGCAGCACATCACCGAAACGGTTGATGAAGCCCATATTGCCGCCCTTCCGCACGCGGGAGAGCGGGAGCTTTACGAAGCCCTCCACCCAATCATACTGGAATGGCACCACCAGTTCACCGTTCGCATCAATGATGCCGCTCTGGTCATCCTTGGAGACCACCGCCATGCCATTGATGAAGTGCATGGCCCGATCATAAATGAACGGGATGATCTCTTTTCCGGCCTCGTCTATATAGCCGTAGAGGCCGCCTTTGGAGGCCGCCGCCAGCCCATGGTCGTATTCACCGACCTCATCATACTCCAAGGGTACCACAAGTTTCCCATTGCGGTCCACCGCTCCCTGTTTGCCGTTCAATTCCACGGTGGCCAAGCCCTCCTTGTAATCCATCACATCGTCGTAGATGATCGGCACCACGGGTTTGCCCAGCTTGTTGATCGCACCTATTTGTCCATCCCTTCCGACTTGTGCCTGCCCATGGATGAACGGCTCGGCAAAATCGAACTCCGCCTTGATCCGTTCAACCCCTGTATCATCGATGAAACCCCACTTCCCCCCTTGGCGGAAAGGGTACAACACCAGACTGGCGACCTTGTAGTCATTCATCAGCTCATTGATGAACGGATAGTCCGGATAGTCCGTCAGGAACCGGGTGATGTTGTTCACGCTCAGTTCCTTCGTGTAAAGGTCGTAGATGCTTCTCCAAGCCTCGGGGACATTGGGATTCTCCGGGTATCGGTGGATAAAGGCCGCAAATTCCCCAGAGCTGTGGCCGGGGGTGTTCAGCTCCAGAAGACGGTCCTGTGCGTCCCGTAGGTACGTGTTTTCCGGATGGTCCTTGATGAAGGCCTCATACTGCGCGATGGTGCCGTTAGGCGTGGCTTCCCGGTAGATCGCCTCTTGGAGACGGGACCGTGCTCCATAGGCTTCCTTGGCTTCGGGATACCGGTCAAGGAACTGCTTGTAAGCCGTGGATGTGTTCGCTTTTCGCGTATCCATGAACGCGAGTTCATTCCGCCGGTCGATGGCCAAGGGGATCCTGTCGCTGCCGGTATAGGTATCAATAAAATGCTCATAGGTCTCCAGCCGGTCCACATCGCTTACCTGTTTCCAAGCGATCGAAGCCACATGATCCATCTGGGCCTGGATCGCTGCGGAGTCCACTCCCAACTTACCGATCTTGTCGCGGCCCCGCCCGTCAAGTAGGCGGTAGGCCGCTGCGGACCGCAGTATGGCCGCATGGCTCGAATCCAGGCGGTAGAACGGATTGTCCGCCCTGCCGGTGATCACGCTCAAACCGTACCAGGCCGCGGCCGGTTGTTTCCTGACTTCCTTCTCGAACAGATCCTTGGCCTTGAAATAGTCGTGGACCTCCAAGGCCGCAAAGGCCTTTTCCAGCTTCCCCGCATATGTGGTCGTGGCCATCAAGACCAACAGCAAGGCCACCGTCCCTCCCCTCCATGTTCGTGACATGCCGCGAAAATACCGCCGATCGCATTATGATCGCCAAGAGACCATGACGGCTCCACCATTGGCCGCCTGAGATGAACCTCTTCCGTTGCGGACCGACTAGTGGTATTCCTCGTAGGCGCCCTTGAATTCCGCGTCGTCCATGAACGCGTCCTTACCGGTCTCCATAGCGGCCCGGGCCCCGCTCTTATCCCCTTTGCCGTCCAAATATTCCGCGTAGTGGATCAAGCCGGCCTTCATCAGCTTCTTCTGGTCTTCCGGCAGGAGCGCAATGCCACCGGCAGCTTCCAGCGCCTCCTTGTATTTCACGATGCTTTCGTCACCGTCCTTGGCCAAATTGCTCTGATATTGCGTCAAAGCTAGCATCATCCATCCGCCTGGGTTCTCGGGGTAATAGCCTGTCATGGAGTCGAAGTAGCGCCGCGCCTTGCTCATGCCCTTGGGTCCGCTCTCATATTCGTTCATCCCGCTCTCTTGGGCCATGGTATTAAGCTCGCTCCAGTAGTCCTCGTAATTATTGAAGAACTCTTTGTTCTTGTCCTTCTTGCGGTATTTCTCCGCCCATTTCAGCGCGTCACGGTCCGCCTTCTTATAATCGTCCATCTCCTGGTACTTCGGGATCTTGCTCATCTCGAAAAGGCACATGCTCATGTACAGGTACGGTAACGGGTCCCGCTTCGTGTTGTCGTTCTGAGTGTAGCGTTCCGCTTTGGCCAAGCAATCCTCATATTTCTCGTCCACATATTTCACTAGCAGGTCATCATACTGCTTTTCCTGCGCTCTGGAAGTGGTGGTGAGGGCCAGAAAGGCCATTGTCGAGATGAGAAAATACCGCTTCATTGGTGGGTCGTTTTGTTTGCCTTGTATGGCAAGATCGATGCCGAAGGTATGAACGGGCACGATCCGGCGACGGATAACCCGTGCCGGCCGGTACTTTCGCGGTCCATGCGCATCGACATCCTTACCGCCCTTCCCAGCTTGCTGGACAGTTATTTCAATGACAGCATCCTCCGGCGCGCCCAACAGAAGGGGCTGGCCGAAGTACACATCCACGACCTGCGCTCCTTCTCCGAGGACAAACACAAGCGGGTCGATGATTATCCCTTCGGTGGCGGGGCCGGCATGGTGATGTCCATCGCTCCGGTCCATAAGGCCATCACTTGGCTGAAGGGCGAGCGTGATTATGATGAAGTGATCTACATGAGCCCCGACGGCGAATTGCTGGACCAGCCCTTGGTGAACCGGATGAGCTCCCTGAGGAGTATCATCATCCTGTGCGGGCATTACAAAGGCGTGGATGAACGCGTGCGCGAACACTTGGTCACCCGCGAGATCAGCATCGGCGACTATGTTCTCAGTGGCGGGGAACTGCCTGCGGCCGTGCTCAGCGATGCGCTCATCAGGCTGCTGCCCGGTGTGCTTGGGGATGAGACCAGCGCCCTTTCCGACAGTTTTCAGGACGGTCTGGTGGCCCCGCCCGCGTATACCCGGCCGGAAACCTACGGTGAATGGAAAGTGCCGGAGGTGTTGATGGGCGGGCATGCGGCACGCATCCAGGAATGGCGCCATCAGCAGAGCATGGAACGCACACGGGAGCGGCGACCGGGGCTGTTGGGAGAAAATGATGCCTCCGAATAGGTATTCCAAGCGGAATTCTCCTTAATATTGCGCCCCCAAACGGCGGGGATGAACGCCGCAAACCGCTGAGCGCCATGGACAAGATCAAGCAACTCGAGAAAGAATGGGCACCTGTGAAGCAACAGGAAGCCTTCAAAGCCGGTGACACCATCACCGTCCACTACCGCATCAGCGAAGGCAACAAGGAGCGTATCCAGCAATATCAGGGCGTGGTGATCCAACGCAAGGGCAGCGGCAGCACCGCCACCTTCACCGTCCGCAAAATGAGCGGGTCCGTGGGCGTGGAACGGATCTTCCCCGTGGCCTCCCCCTTCTTGGAGAAAGTGGAGGTGAACAAGCACGGCGACGTGAACCGTGCCCGCATCTTCTACATCCGTGAACGTCGCGGCAAGAGCGCCCGCATCAAGGAAAAGCGCATGTCCGTCGCCCAGGAGGAATCCAAGGCCAGCGCCAAAGCAAAGGCCAAGACCAAGAAGGCTACTGCAGCCGCAGAGGCCAAATAACCAGCGTTCCCAAACACTTGAAAGGTCCCGCCTCGGTGGGATCTTTCTTTTATGTTACCCTGTGCTGAACAAATCAAATTGAGCACCATGGGACTGATCTGGAGCCTCATCATCGGCGGCATCTCTATCTGGATGGCCGACTTGATCATGAAAGGCCAAGACTATGGCGTGCTGGTCAATATCCTGCTCGGTATCCGGACGGCCTAGTGGGCGGATGGGCGTTCGCTCTGCTCAGCATCGCCTCCACCAACCTCGTCGGCCAGCTGACCCGTGCCACGGTGGGCGCGGTGTTGTTGATCGTACTGGTGCGCGCATTGAGGAAGTAGACTTCCCCTACGTCTATCGTCTCCGGTCCACGAAGAACAATTCCCGCTCGCCCTTGCCTTTAAGGTCGATGTTGCCACGAGGCTGGATAAGCAGGCCGTCAGCATTTATTCTTTCCATGGTATTCGCCGAAATGGTAACACGCATCGGCTCTGAGGCGCTTTCCACGCGCGAAGCGATGTTCACATCATCCCCAAAAATATCATACTGATAACGGCGCGTGCCCACAAGCCCGGCAATGACCGACCCGGAATGCACCCCGATGCGTACCTTCCATTTCGGGCCCGAACCGTTTTCACGCGCCTTCAAGTGGTCGATCATGTCCAAGGCTGCGGACACCGCCCGGTCGGCATGGTCCGGCACCGGCCGGTTCAAGCCCACCAGACCGATGTAGGCATCACCGATGGTCTTCAACCGCTGGCCTACATGGGCTTCCATAATGATGTCGAAGGCACTGAAAATATCCGATAGCTCATCCAACAAGGTCTCCTTCGCCAATTGCCCGGCTATGCCGGTGAAATCCACCAGGTCGCAAAAGACCATGCTCAGTTCATCGATCTGCTCCGGCTTGGAGGTCCCCGTGGAGATCAACTCCTGCACCACACGCCGTGGAAGAAAATTAGCAAGCAAACGACCTGTCTTCTTGCGTTCAGAGACCAATTCCAACTGCATGCGCACCCGCGCCATGAAGATCGTGGGGTCAAAAGGCTTGGAGATGTAATCCGAGGCCCCCAGTTCGAACCCTCTGGCCTCGTTCGCCGTTCCCACCAAGGAGGTGAGAAATATGACGGGGATCGACTTGGTACGGCTGTTGGACTTCAAGGTCTTGCACACTTGGTGACCGTCCATCCCCGGCATCACCACGTCCAGCAGGATCAGATCCGGCAAGGGTTCCTTGACGGCCAGTTCAAGCGCGGCCTCTCCGGATTTAGCCACCTTCACTACATAATCCTCGCCCAGCAGCCCCACCATCATGGTCAAGCTCTCCGGGCTGTCATCCACCAGCAACAGGGTCTGCTTCTCATTCCCGAGTATGATCGTGGCGGGCTTCATGGAACTACTTCGGACAACGTGTTCAGGGCCTGGTCGAACTCCCAGTTCTTCACTTGCTCATGCGCGCGCTCGAACATCTGTTTCCGGCTGGTGTCCGCTGTGGCCAGGACCAGCTCCTCCACGGCTTTAAGGGAACGGGCGTCGTGGTCCTCCAATAGCCGTAGGACATCGCGGACGGCTGTTCGTAGATCCTCTTCATCCAATGCCGTGGTAGGTTCAGGGACCGCTGCCTCGCGCACTTCCGCTTTCAAGTAACCGCTTATGCTTTCCAGTGTTCCGCACAGTTCAATGCACAAGTTGGCCATGTGGTCGTTCAGCTCCGCATCATCGGGGCCCGCTCCGTCGGTCAATGCCTGCTCTACCCTCTTCGCCGCTGTCAACACGCCATCTCCGCCCAGATTGCCCGCTGACCCCGCCAGGGTATGCACGGACCCGCGCAGAGTTTCCAGATCACCTGCCCGCAACAATTCGGGGAACTCAGCAGGTGCTTTGCTCCATTTGGACACGAAAAGCTCCAACAACTCCGTGTATGTCCCCCGGTTGTTCCGGATCCTTGTCAGCGCCGTTGCCGTGTCCAGCCCTGCGATACGGATCTCATCTTGGCTATCTGCTGCCGGGCCGGAGACCAGCATCGCGCTCACCTCGCTCTCGGTGGTCTCGCAGAGCCAATGCATCAAGCTCTTGTAAAGCAGGATCGGGTCGATGGGCTTGTTGAGGTGGTCGTTCATTCCTGCGGCCAAGCTCTTTTCACGTTCGCCCTTCATGGAGTGCGCGGTCATCGCCATGATCGGCACCGTGTTGCCGCCGGGAAGGGCGCGGATCCTGCGCGTGGCCTCCAAGCCGTCCATCAACGGCATCTGGATGTCCATGAGCACGCCGTCATACTTCTTCTCGGCGAACATCCGCACAGCCTCCTCCCCGTTCTCGGCATGGTCCAGTTTGACCCCCGCGTCCTGCAGCAGCTCCGAGGCCACCTGCCAGTTGATCTCGTTGTCCTCGGCCAACAAGATCTGTTTTCCGTCCAACAGCCCGCGCACTTGGTCCATGTCCAAGTGTTCCCGGGTGGTCTTGCGCACTCCCTCCAGATCGAACTTGAAGATGCCGTTCAAGGTGTCAAAGAGCAGTGAGGGGTCCACCGGTTTGACCAGATAGCCATCGATCTGCCCGACTTGGGCGGCAGTGCGCACATCATCGACACCGAAGGCCGTCACCATCAGCACCATGGGGGCGTCGCTCAGGAATTCCTCCTTCAAGTAGCGTGCGGCCTCCAAGCCGCTCATCTCCGGCATCATCCAGTCCATGATGATCAACGCGAACGGCCTCGCCTCCATCATGCTCGTCCGCACCGCCTCCACCGCCTCCCTACCGGAGCCCACGGTGATCACGTCGAAGCCCATCTCCTTCAACATGGCGCCTTGAACAGTGCGGGCTATGCTGGAATCGTCCACCAATAGAGCGCGTACTTTGTCCTTGAAGGGCAGACGCAACGCGTCTGTGCCCCGTCTGCCACGGACCTCTTGGCCAATGGTGAAAAAGAACCGGCTGCCTTTCCCGGTCCCGCTTTCCACCAGGATCTTGCCACCCATCTTGTGGATCAGGCGGTCACTGATGGTAAGGCCCAGCCCGGTGCCGCCGTACTTGCGGGTATGGGAGAGGTCGGCTTGGCTAAAGGGCTTGAAGAGGTCGGCGATCTGCGCAGGGCTCATGCCGATGCCTTGGTCCTTCACGCTGAAGGTGACCGCGCAATGCTCCGGCCCGCGCTTTTCCGCGACGATGGACAGGATCACCTCGCCCTTTTCCGTGAACTTGATCGCGTTGTCCAGCAGATTGATCAGCACCTGCTTGATACGCAGTTCATCACCGATCAATTCCGCAGGCAAATTGGCCGACCGGTCGATGATGAACTCCACGTCCTTTTTTCCCGAAAGCCTGGCGTTCACCGTGTCCACTACGGCCTCCAACATCTCTTGTGTGGAATAAGGCATGGCCTCCAGTTCCAGCTTTCCTGCTTCGATCTTGGAGAAATCAAGCAGGTCGTTCACAATGCGCAGCAGCGACCGTGCGGAACGATCCACCTTCACGTTGTAATCCTGCTGCTTGGGCGTCATTTCCGTCTTTGAGAGCAAGTGGTTCAGCCCGATGATGCCGTTCATCGGCGTTCGGATCTCATGGCTCATGTTGGCCAGAAAATCGCTCTTGGCCTTGTTTGCCGTGTCGGCCAAGTCGCGTAACCGCTCCATCTCCTGAAAATCATCGTGCAGGTGCCTGTTGCGCTCCTTCAACTTGTCCATGTAGTAACCGCCCAGCGAAGCGAACAGCCCCAGAAAAAGCGGTGCCGTATCGATGATCCAGAGCAATGGAGTGCTCCTTTGTGTGGCGATAAAACCTTCGATGCCGAAGCCCGTCCCCAAGTGCGAACTTTGGATCAGCGTGCCGAAGATCGGGAAGCAGAGCCCAAAGAGGGCACCGTAAAGCGCGTAGTTGTATACCTCCTTCCCAAAGATGCGCATGGCCTCCGCAAAGTACGCACGACATTACCGGGTTGGCGTGGACATGGCCGAAAACCGGTAGTTATACCTGTTATTAGGTAGGCCGGTCGATCTATCCGGCTCATAGGCTCCACCTCGTCCTTAAATGGACAGGCATGGACGTTGATGGACCGCATTGGCGCGGTCCATCAATGTCCTCTCGCAGGTGCTCGCGTGCTTGCCTGCCGAAGGCATGGTAGCGAGTACCTGAGTTCCATCACCCCACCAGCTCCCTGTTCAAGTTCGGGATGTCCTCCTTGTTGAAGGGCACGCGGTCCTCTTCCTCCTTCAGCTTCATCACCAAGGCGAGCGCATCGGGCACCACATCGCTGCAAAGCGTGAGGAAGCTGCCGGGTTTGGCCGTGCTGATGGCGTGGCGGATGGCCTCATCCTCCTTCTTGATGATGGTGACCTTCTTCTTGGGATCGACCTCTTGGATGCCTTTCATCATCAGCGCGATGATGTCGTCGTCGCTTTTGCCGCGCAGGTTGCGGTCCTGGCGGATGATGATCTCATCGAACATCTGTGCGCTGAGGCGGCCGAGCGTAACGGTGTCCTCGTCGCGGCGGTCGCCTACGCCTGCGATGACGCCCACTTTGGGGCTGTCCGGCACTTTGCTGAGGAACCGGCCCAAGGCCTCGAAGCCGTGCGGGTTGTGCGCATAGTCCACCACCACTTGGAAATTCTTGAACTGGAAGAGGTTCAAGCGGCCCGGGGTCTGAGCCGGTGAAGGCACAAAGGTGCTGAGCGACTCCTTCAACTCCTCCATCTTCACGCCCTGCACGTAGGCGGCGAGCACGGCGGGCAGAATGTTCTGGATGTTGAAGACGGCCTTGCCGCCCAATGTCAGGGGCACGTTCACCGCCTTTTCGATGCGCAGCTTCCACTCGCCCTTGCTGATGGTGATGAAGCCGTTCTCGTACACGGCCGCCAAACCGCCCAGCTTGCAGTGCTGGCGGATGAGGCGGTTATTCTCGTCGAGGCTGAAGAGCGCGATCTTGCAATCGCACTGCTTGCGCATGGCCATTACCAGATCGTCATCGGCGTTCAGGATCGCGTAACCGTCGCGGCGCACGCTGCGCGGCACAGTGCCCTTCACGTTGGCCAGGTCCTCCAAGGTGTTGATGTCCTTCAGCCCCAAATGGTCGGCGGCAACATTGGTGCAAATACCCACGTCGCAGCTCTCGAAACCGAGGCCGCTGCGCACCATGCCGCCGCGCGCCGTCTCCAGCACGGCCATGTCCACCAAGGGATCTTTCAGCACGAACTGGGCGCTTACCGGGCCGGTACAATCACCCTGCATGAGCAAGCGGTTCATGATGTACACCCCGTCGCTGCACGTCATGCCCACGCGGTTGCCGTGGCTGCGCATGATGTGTGCGATGAGGCGCGTGGTGGTGGTCTTGCCGTTGGTGCCCGTCACCGCGATGATGGGGATCCGGCTCGGCGCGCCCGGAGGGAACAGCATGTCCACCACCGGCTCCGCCACGTTGCGCCCCAAGCCTTCCGTGGGGTCCAGGTGCATGCGGAAGCCCGGTGCCGCGTTCACCTCGAGCACGGCACCGTTCTCGCTGAGCGGCACGGTGATGTCGTCCGTCATGATGTCGATACCGCAGATGTCCAGATCGATGATGCGCGAGATGCGCTCCGCCATGAAGACGTTGTATGAGTGTACCAGTTCGGTAACATCTGTGGCCGTACCACCGGTGCTGAGGTTGGCCGTGGCCTTGAGGTAGACCGTGTCACCTTCCACGGGGATGCTGGTGGGCGTCATGTCCCGGCGCTGTAGCAATTCCAGCGTGTGGGTGTCGATCGTTATCTGTGTCAGTACGTTCTCATGCCCGAAGCCGCGACGCGGGTCCTTGTTCACCTCGGCCACCAATTCCTGGATCGTAAGCTTTCCGTCGCCCACCACGCAGGCGGGCGTGCGTTTGGCAGCTGCCACGAACTTGTGGTCGATGACCAGCAAACGGTGGTCCAGTCCTTTGATCTCCTTCTCCACCACCACACTGCGGCTGATCTCCTTCGCCACCTCCATGGCCGTCTTCGCCTCCTCCAAATTCTTGATCCCGATGGTGGCGCCCCTCCCATGATTCCCGCCTATCGGCTTGATCACGCACGGGAAACCGACGCTTTCCAATGCTGCGACCAAACCTTCCTCGGTGCGCACCACGCGGCCTTTGGGCACGGGGATCTCATAACTTTCCAACAGGTCCTTGGTCTCCTCCTTGTCGCAGGCGATCTCCACACCGATGTTGCTGGTGTTACTGGTGATGGTGGCGCGGATCCGCTTCTGATGCACGCCATGCCCCAGTTGCACCAAGCTCTGCCCGTTCAAGCGCAGGTACGGAATACCGCGCTTCGTGGCCTCTTCCACAATGGAGCCCGTGCTGGGGCCAAGGCGGGTGTCCTCGCGCAACTCGCGCATGCGCTGGATGTCCTCTTCCAAGCGGTATGGCTGACCATCGATCAAAGCCTCGGCGATGCGCACCGCAGCTTTGGCGGAATACAGGCCCACCGCCTCCTCGACATAGCTGAACACAACATTGTATACGCCATGTTCACCGGTGCCGCGCGTACGCCCGAAGCCGGTCTCCATGCCTGCCAGCGTCTGGATCTCCAGCGCGATGTGCTCGATCACATGGCCCATCCATGTGCCGCGTTGCACGCGCTCGAAAAAACCGCCCTCATGTTCCTCGCTGCAGCGGTGCGAATACATGGTCGGCAGCATCTCCTTCAACCGCTCATAGAAGCCGGGGATCTTGTCCGTGGGCCGCTCCTCCAGGTCCTCAATATCCAGCCGCATCACCACAAGGCGATGCCGCTTGACGGACCAATAGTTGGGGCCGCGCATGGCCTTTAGTTCCAAGATCCGCATGTGCTCGTGGTTTTAATGCGGTCAATGTATGAAGATCGGCGTGTTGAACAATTCCCGGTGACCGCCCGAGCGATAAAAAACCAATTCCCCTACTTTCGCCAAGCTCGGCCAAGCCTTCCCTCCGGGGAACGGGCATATGGCCGGCACGGGGCGGGGGTAAAACAAGATCCATGAACAATACGCCCAAAGGCAAATTGATCGCCATCGGCGGTGCCGAGGATAAGGGAAACGAACAGGAAAAGCCCGGCGCGGACAGCGGCACGTTCATCGAGGACAGCATCCTGCGCCGCGTGGTGGACGAGATGGGCGGCCACCACGCGGCGCGGATCGCCTTGGTCACCACCGCCAGCAGCATCCCCAGGGAAGTGGCGGCCAACTATGTGGAAGCCTTCGGCAAGCTCGGCGTGACCGATCTGGATATCCTGGACATCCGTGAACGGAGCGATGTGAAACCCGACATGGTGAAGCGTCTGTCCAAGGCGGATGGTGTAATGATGAGCGGCGGCAACCAGTTACGGCTCACCACGATCTTCGGTGGCACGGCCTTCCTCGAACTGATGAAGCGGCGCTACATGAACGAAGTCGGCTACGTGGTGGCGGGCACCAGTGCCGGGGCCATGTGCATGAGCAGTACCATGATCTATCAGGGCCACAGCTCCACCGGGCTCATCAAGGGCGGGGTGAAGATGACCTCGGGCGCGGGCTTCATCGGCGATGTGATCATCGACAGCCACTTTGTGCAGCGAGGGCGTTTCAGCCGCCTGACCCAGGCCATTGCGGGCAATCCGAACGCCATCGGCATCGGCCTCGGGGAGGATACCGGCGTGGTGATCACCGAGGGCGAGAACCTGGAGACCATCGGCAGCGGACAGGTGATGATCTTCGATGGGCACGAGATCTCTTATAGCAACTTCGCGGACGTGGAGGAAGGCGCGACCTTCAGCATCGAAGGGATGCGGGTGCATATCATCTCCAAGGGCCATTGCTACTCGTTGCGGGAGCGTGCGTTCACCGCCGTCCGGGTCCCCGTATAGCTTTTCTTGAGGGAAGCCTCCGTGGGTACTTTGGACCCGATGTGGGGAACCGTGTACACGTACGAAGATCGCTGCATTATTGTCGGACATCCGCTGCGAACGCTGCCTTTTTGGCGTTTTAGTGATTTTTTTGTACATTCTGCGAAACCGGCACGCTTATTCCATTCTACCGGTATCACCCAAAAACCACAACACCATGAGCACTAAGAAAGTATTACTGGGAGCCGTGATAGGATTCGCCACCGGAGCAGCCATCGGCGTCCTGATGGCCCCGCGTTCAGGAAAAGAGACCCGCTTGATCCTGAAGAAAAAGGGCAAGCAGGCCCAGAACAGCCTCAGCGAACAGTTGGACAAAGGCTACAAGAAGTGGAAGAAGGTCCGCAACAAGATGGTGGACCGCGCCAACATGACCAAGCACGACATCAAGGACTTCCTCCAGTTCATGTCCGCCGAGGGCAGCGACCTGAAGGACCGCATCACCGATGACGTGAAGTCCACGGGCAGCGACGTTTCAAGCGCGGGCAAGCGCACTGCGGAAAAGATCGCGAGCAACTAAGCATCCATCTGGAATACCGCCGCACGGGAGATACCCGCGCGGCGGTCCCGTCATACCCAATAGATCGACAACAGATGAGCCACCGACATCACGAGGGCGAGGAGGATCGCTATGCCGGCCCCGATGCCGCAGACCATGTTGACATGAGCGAGTTCTTGGATTCAGCCGTATCGGAGGGCAAAGCGTATTTCACCGCCCAGAAGAACTACCTCACACTGCGCGCTCAGGAGCAGATCGGCAGGGCCGCGGGAAACATGTTCAGCGGCCTGCTCACGGCCATGTCCGGGCTGATCTTCCTCCTTTTCACAAGTATTGCGCTCGCTTTCTGGGCCGGTTCCCGCATGGGCAGCACGGCGTTGGGCTTTCTCGTCGTTGGCGGCATTTATCTCATGACTTTCTTGATCATCCGTTTTGTCGCCAACGGCCGCATCCGCCGCGCGTTCTCCTTGAACGTGATCAATTCATTCTACGATGATGAGGAGTGAACGCTTCAAGGACCTTACCTCCGTCAACGCGGAACTGCTCCGCTTGGAGGAGGTGCGAGATACGCACGCCGCCCGGCTGGATAACCATTTCCAAGCCCTGAAACAGAGCGAATTCCGGAGCGCCTTGGTGAAGAATACGATGAAGGACGCCTTGGGAAGCTTTGCCCAAGACAATTTGCTGGGGTCCTTGATAGGTGGTGGTGGTTTGGGAAATGGCCTTAGCCTTGCTTTGGGTGCAGGGAAAGGAGGCCTGTGGAAGCGCGTTGCGCTGTTCGCCCTAGGGCTTGCCGCTCCGAAGCTCCTGCAAAAGGTGGAGTCCATCTCCCTCCCGGATATCCTCCATGAGTTCGGTGTCAGTTGGGAGCGGCTGAAGGACCACGTGCAGCAACGCCGCGAGGAAAAGGAATTTAGAAATGACAAGGAGGAAAATGTGCAGCTTTGAGCCGCATGCCCCCTGTTCCAAATCTCTTCCCCGCCCCTTCCCGACCTGAACAAAGCGGAGCACTGCTCCGCTACGTGCTGGTCTTGCTCGCCTTGATCGGCACCGTGACCGTGCTGGCGCTTGGCCAAACCCTCTTTGTTCTCCTCTTCATTTCCGGGATATTCAGTTTCCTGATGCTTCCCTTCTGCCGGAAGCTCCAAAAATGGGGCTGGCCCATATGGCTGGCCGCCGCCGCCAGTTGCATGCTGCTCTTGGTCGTGTTCTTCGGTGCCCTTACCTTCATAGGCTTGCAGTACGCCCATTTCGGCAAAGACCTTCCCACATTGCAGGAAGCATTGGTGGCACGGATCGACAGCGGTCAGACCTATCTGGAAACGCGCTTCAACGTGAGCCAAGGGCAGCAGACCGCCTGGCTGAACAAAGAACTGGCCGCACTGGCGGAAAGCGGCGGTGCCATGGCCATGAACCTCTTCTCCGCCACCGGCACCGTGCTTGCAACGGTCGTCGTCATCCCCATCTTCACCTTCTTCCTGCTGCTGATGAAGGGCCAATTCCGGAAATTCTTCTCGCAACTGCGCGACCAAGGCGACGGCACGGTGCTTCGTATCGTGGAGAACATCGCGGAACTATCGCGGCAATGGTTGAAGGGTGTGCTGACGGTGGTACTGTTCCTGGCGGTGCTGGATTCCATCGGTTTCCTCGTGCTGGGGCTGAAGTATGCCATCCTCCTCGGGGTCACCGCCGCGATCCTCAACGTGATCCCGTATGTGGGCCCTTGGTTAGGCGCGTTGGTGCCCGTGCTCATCGCCCTGCTCACCAAGGACTCGGCCATGTATGCCGTGGGCGTTTTAGCCGTCATTGCCGTCACCCAGTTCATCGACAACAATTTCATCACCCCCAAGGTCGTCGGCTCCAGCGTCAGCATCAACCCGTTGGCCAGCATGGTCGCACTGATCGCCTGGGGCATGCTCTGGGGCCTGATGGGCCTGATCGTGGCCATCCCCATCACCGGCATGATGAAGCTGGTGTTCGATGAGATCCCCTCGCTAAAGCCTTGGGGGTATATCCTCGGGGACGAACCCAAGGTCGGGAAACGCAAGCGCGGTGGGAAAAAAGAAGGAAAGGATCCGGTGTAAGCGCTATTCGCACAGGATCTAAAGCACCTCCAACACCAAGCACTTCAAGTAGTGCGTCTCAGGGATGGCCCAATGCACCGGATGGTCCGGCGGTTGGCCGCCTGCGTAGACTTCACGCAGCTCGCGGTGGGCATCGCGCGCGGCATCGGCGATGGTCTTGCGGAAGAGCTCCGGCACCATGTGCTGGGAACAGGAGCAAGTGACCAAAAAACCGCCGGGCGGAAGTGCTTTCATCGCCCGCAAGTTGATCTCCTTGTAGCCCCGTACGGCGTTGTCCAATGCAGCGCGGCTCTTGGCGAACGCTGGCGGGTCCAGCACGATGGCGTCCCAGCGGCCGCTGTCCTTCACCGGCCCGGAAAGGAAATCGAAGACATTCGCCGCCTTGAACGTACAGATGCCTTCCATTCCGTTGAGCTGCGCGTTCTTTCCCGCCAAGGCCACGGCATCCTCGCTGATGTCCAGTCCCAAAACTTCCTTCGCGCCATACTTCGCCGCGTGCAGGGCGAAGCCGCCCGTGTGCGTGAAGCAGTCCAGCACCCGCGCGCCTTTGGAAATGTGCTCCAGCGCCGCATGGTTCAAGCGCTGGTCCAGAAAGTGGCCGGTCTTTTGGCCCTCGGCGAGGTCCACATGGAACTTCAATCCGTTCTCCGTCATGATCAGGTTGGTGTCGAACGCCTCCCCGACCGGCCCCGTGATCTGCTCCAGCCCTTCCTTCTCGCGTACCGGCACGTCATTGCGCTCGTAGATGCCGCGCGGGGCCAGCACTTCCCGCAGGGCCTGCACGATCTCCGGCTTGAAGCGGTCCATGCCCAAAGCCAAGGTCTGGAACACGAGCACATCGTTGAACTTGTCCACCACTAAGGCGGGTAATCCGTCCGCTTCGCCGAAGACCACACGGCAGCTTTCAGGTTGGCCCAAGCGCTGACGATAATCCCACGCGGCCTTGATCTTCCGGTGGAAGAACGCGGCATCGATGGGCTCATCGAGGTCCTTGGTGAGCATCCGCACGCGGATCTTGCTCTTCGGGTTGAAGTAGCCCTGCCCTAACGGTCCTTTCTTCACATCGAACACCTGCACAATGCCACCGGGTTGAAGCCTTCCCTCGAAGCGCAGCACCTGATTGTCGTACACCCAGGGGTGCCCTTGCCGGATGCGTTGACGTGTGTCTTCGATGTAGATCCGGTCGCGCATGATGCGTTTGAAAGGTCGCGAAGGTAGGTCCGGCCAGACCCGTTCACCTGACCTGCCTTCCCGGCGAACGGACCGTCCGGAGCGACCATCGGTCATTATCGGCAAAGTATCACGGTTAACTTTGAGGCATGATGAACCGGGGTTCCATTCTCTTCGCAGCATTGGTACTTTCCTCCGCCGGCTTCGCCCAATCACAGCTTGATGCCGTGGTGGAGGCCAAGCGTTTCAACGCACCGGGCGGCGGTGACCGCGTGGACGTGAACATCTCCGTGATCGGCAATACGGCGCTCTGGACCATGGACGAACGCGGGTTCCAGCAGGCAAAAGTGGAGGCGTTGACGGTGGTGGAGCAGGACGGGAACATCGTGGATTTCCGCAAGACCCTCGTGCGCTCGCCGGAACGCGCCGACACGTTGCAGGGCGATTTCATCCATCAGGAGCGCTTCGTCCTCAAACCCGGCAGCTATGCCCTTTCCGTGGAATTGCATGACCAGAACATCGCGGACACCGCCCGCACCTATGTCCGTATCCCCCTGGTGATACCGGCCCGCACGAACGCCGTGTCCATCTCCGATATCATGTTCACCCTCCAAGGTGAGGAGGGCGAAGGCCCCACGCCCTTCCCCGGCGCGTATTATCCCGGGGGCACCGGCAAGCTCGGTTTCTATGCGGAGGTGTACGGGACGATCCACAAGTTCGGAAATGGTGGGCCGTTCTTGGCGGTGACGCAGATCGAGGACTATGAGACCAAACACGTGGCCGGCAATTTCAGGACCGTGCAACGCCTGAGGGCGGATACCGTGGTGCCGCTGGGGATGGAGTTCGGCATCGGGAAGCTGCCCACCGGGAACTATCAATTAGCCGTGGAGGTGCGAGACCGCAGCGATTCCTTGGTGGACCGGAAGACCCAGTTTTTCCAGCGTAATAACCCGATCGCCTTCGATCCCACAACGCTAGCCGAGGGTGAACTGGGGGCCAACTTCACGGATGCATTCACCGATGCGGACACACTGGCGGAATACCTCAGCTCCATGCGCCCCATAGCCGATGAACTGGAGCGAAAAATGATCGATGACCGCTGGAAGGACAAGAAGCCGGAACTGATGCGGCAGCTGATGTACACCTTCTGGTACAACAGGGCGCCCAACGACCCGAAGGCCGCTTGGGAACGCTACCTGCAGGCGGTTAACTACGTGGATAAAAAATTCGGGTGCCGGAACAAGCGCGGTTACCAGAGCGACCAAGGCTACATCTACCTGCGCTACGGGGCACCGAACACCGTGGTGGACCGGGCCAACAGTACTTCCGCCCTGCCTTATATGATCTGGCACTACTACAGGGCCGGGCAGTACACCAACCGCCGCTTCGTCTTCTACCAGCCCGAGCGGTCCACTACGTGTTGGACCCTGTTGTCCTCCGACATGCCCGGTGAGCTCAATAACAACACCTGGTTGGACATGCTTGCCCCCGGAATTGCCGATGGCGGCGCGGAGCGCGGCGAGATCATGGACAACTACAACAATCCCCGGTAGCTGGAGCGTTTGTCCGGTCTTGTGGGGGTGTGCTTCGTTCTCGCTACAAGCACAAGAAGATCGACGCGATCGGTGAGCGAAATTGCCCGTGATCGATCCGGTAAAGCGATCGATCAGTTCATACGGACAATAATTCCACCTTCACTTATACTGATCTACCACATGTAACTGAGGTTCAAAATATTAAACGCATGAACCACACATGTCTACTGAGCTGCACATCACTGCAAACCGGCCGAGACGGACGAGCTTGGAACTTCCGCTGAACGGAGGCCACAACGCCTTGACCTAATTTCGTCCCGTGCCACTCTCAGCTCCTATTGACCGGTTCCTTTCAGCCCGCGTGCCGCTGATCGACGTTCGTTCGCCGGGGGAATACCTTCGAGGTCATATTCCGGGGGCATTCAACGTTCCGCTCTTCACGGATCAGGAACGTGCCGTTGTTGGGACCTTGTACAAGCAGACCGGACGGGACGCGGCCATGTTGGAGGGCCTGCGCATCATCGGCCCGAAAATGGCCGAGATCGTGGAACAGGCCCGTACACTGGCTCCGGACGGCAAAGTGGGCGTGCATTGCTGGCGGGGTGGCGAGCGCAGTGCCAGCGTGGCCTGGTTGCTCGAAAAGGCCGGGTTCCAAGAGGTGATCGTCCTGAAACGGGGTTATAAGTCATTCCGGGAGCGTGTGCTTGCATCACTCTCCTTGTCTTGGGTCCTGGAGGTGCTCGGGGGCTATACCGGCACCGGAAAGACCGAGCTATTGGGCCTGCTCCGACAGGAAGGTGAGCAGATCGTGGACCTTGAAGGACTGGCGCATCACAAGGGATCCTCCTTTGGCGGTATTGGCGAAAAGGTACAGCCCACCACGGAGCACTTCGAGAACTTGCTATGGGATGCCTTGTCCCAACTTGATCCCGGAAGGTCGATCTGGGTGGAGGACGAAAGCCAACTGGTGGGGCACGTGAAGATCCCTGATCCCTTCTTTGCACAAATGCGTTCCCGGACGGTGCATTTTATCGACATGCCCGTGGAGCAACGCGCCGCAAGGCTGGTCAAGGATTATGGGGATTTCCCAGAGGAAGAGCTGGCCGCTGCCACACTAAGAATACAGAAACGTTTAGGGCCACAACACGCCAAGGAGGCATTGGAGGCGTTGAAAACGGGCGACCTGCATCGCGTGGCGCTGATCATGCTGACGTATTACGACAAAACATATGCACGGGGCTTGGCGGCACGCGACCCGAAGAAAACGCGCATTCTTCCCGCTGGGGAGTGCAGCCACCAACAACTTGCCCTGAAACTACTGGAACATGAGCGAAGCAAAAACCACTGAGGTCCGCCTTACCGAGCACAGCCATGGTGCTGGCTGCGGCTGCAAGATCGCTCCGGCGGACCTGGAGAAGATCTTGGCAAGCGACCTGGGGACATTGCCGGATCCCCGTTTGCTTGTCGGCTACCAAAGCCGCGACGATGCTGCCGTGTACGACTTAGGGGATGGCCGTGCCTTGATCAGCACTACTGATTTTTTCACCCCTATTGTGGATGACCCGTTCGATTTCGGCCGTATCGCGGCCACCAACGCCCTTAGTGATGTTTACGCTATGGGGGGCCGGCCACTGCTTGCGGTCGCCATCCTAGGTTGGCCCTTGGCGAAGCTCGGTGCTGAACTGGCAGCCCTCGTGGTGGAGGGCGGTCGTCAGGCCTGCCATGACTGTGGGATCCCATTGGCCGGGGGGCACAGCATCGATGCGCTTGAACCGTTCTTCGGTCTGGCCGTTACCGGCGAGGTGAAGACCGCCCATGTCAAACGTAACGATGGCGCGCGTGGCGGGGACGTGCTCCTGCTCACAAAGCCGTTGGGCGTGGGTGTTCTCAGCACTGCACAAAAGCGCGGGATACTTCGGCCGGAACATGCACATATCGCCAGGGATATCATGGTACGCCCCAATAGTATCGGGACGCAACTGGGCGAAATGCCGGGTGTCCATGCGCTTACCGATGTCACCGGGTTCGGGCTGCTCGGGCACTTGGCGGAAATGTGCCAAGGCAGCCACGTGAATGCCCGGTTGGCTTATGCCGATATTCCCCTGATACCGGAAGCCTTGGCCTATGTGAAAGAGGGTTGCTATGCGGACGGCGCATTGCGAAATTGGAAAAGCCTTGCCGACAAGGTAGAAGGCGCAGGGACCATGGAGCGGATGATGATATTGAACGACCCCCAGACGAGCGGCGGATTGCTCATCTCCTGTTCCAAAGAACTAATTCCCGAAATAACCGCATTGGTCGCAAGTAACGGGCAACACGTCGATAATATCGGCATTCTCCATGAGCATAAGAAAGGTGCATTGATCACCGTTGAATAGAAACCTCAATTAATGCTAAAGTGGTGAACATGCCCTGACAGGGTCGTGTGATGATCCATACCTTTGTACCGCTCCAAAAAAAATACATCATAAACTGATTTTGCAATGGCGAAGAAACGCTTGAGTGAAAAGGACATTGACCAACTCCTCAGCCATTATCGGGCTGAAAGGCGGAGGCTGAACTTCCAGTTAGGCTTAGTGCGGTCCACTATTGCCGACCTGAAGAAGGACAAGGCAACCGCTCCGGTCCGGTCCACCGGCCCGAAACCGGCCATTGCCGGTGTGGTGAAGCGCGGCCCAGGCCGGCCCAGGAAGTCCGAAACTGCCGCCAAGCCCCCCGGAAAGCCGGGAAGGCCCAAAAAGCGCGAACGCAAGGAACGCGCGCTGAACGAATGGGACAACGTGATCCTCAATGCGATCAACTCTACCGGCAGGCTCCTGCCCAAAGAGGAATTGCTTGAACATGCCACTACGTGGGCGACCAACCATGAACCCACGCTCTCCGCTGCGGAGGTCGAGGCGTTCCTGACCCGCGCCCTCCAAAAGCTGAGCGGTAAAAAGAAATTGCTGGGCACCCACCACAGCGGATTGCGCCGCGGCTACCACTACGGAATGAAGGACTGGTTCTTCCAAAGCAGTGGAAAACTGCGCAAGCAGCATTACGACCGCTTGGTGCTTGCCCCGGAAGTGGAAATGGCGTCATAGCCTTTGGCCTTGATCTGGCATGGAAATGGCGGTCTTGGGACCGCCATTTTTATTTTCGGTCCGCCCCGGTTAACTTTCCAAAGTTGCTCAACGCACCATGAAAAACATCCTCACCCCCCTCGACCTGAAGGCGGAGACCGGGACCGTACTGCAACACGCCGCTGAACTGGCCAGCAAGATGGACGCGAAGCTGTGGGTCCTGCACGTGGCCGCACCGGACCCGGATTTCGTCGGCTATGAGGCCGGCCCCCAATACATACGCGATGTTAGAGCGGACACCTTGCGCGAGGAACATGGCGAACTGCAACAGATCACTTCCCGGCTCGCCGCCCAGGGCATCAGCGCCCAGCCCCTCTTGGTGATGGGGCCAACGGTGGAGACGATCCTTGGCGAGGCCGAACGCCTTCACGCGGACATCATCGTGATGGGCACCCACGGACGGCGGGGATTGGCAAAAGCCTTTATGGGCAGTACCTGTGATGATGTCCTTCGCGCAAACCGCTTCGCAGTGCTCGTAGTGCCCACTCCCCTCGACGAATGAAGATCACGTCTACCACAGTCCGACTTCTTCCTTTGGCCGCGCTCCTCTTCATGGGCGGGGTTTGCCAACCCACCATGTTCGCCGGCCAACCGCGCCTACAGGAGATCAGCCTGCCCCCGGGATTCCATCTTTCGATCTTTGCGAAAAACGTGCGCAATGCGCGCGGCATGAGCTTGGGATCTGACGGCACAGTATACGTGGGTTCCCGGGGCGAGGGAAATGTCTACGCACTCCGCGATCTCAATGGGGACGGCACGGCCGACACCCTCTTCACCATTGCCACCAAGCTGAACATGCCCGTGGGCGTGGCCTGGCATGAAGGCGACCTCTACGTCAGCTCCGTGAGCAAGATCGTCAAGTTGCCCGGCATCGCGGACAGGCTCGGGGATCCACCCGCCCCTGTGACGGTTTATGACCAATACCCCGACAAGGAGCATCACGGCTGGAAATACATCGCGTTCGGTCCGGACGGAAAGCTCTATGTGCCGGTGGGAGCGCCCTGCAACATCTGCCTCAGTGAGGACAGCATCTTCGCCTCCATCACGCGCATGGACCCGGACGGAAGCAACATGGAGATCATCGCGCACGGTGTGCGCAACAGCGTGGGCTTCGACTGGGACCCAAAGGACAGCTCGCTCTGGTTCACTGATAATGGCCGCGACATGCTGGGCAATGATGTGCCCAATGACGAACTCGACCATCTCACCTCCGTCGGCCGGCACTTCGGCTATCCCTACTGCCATCAGGGCGACATTCTTGATCCGGAATTCGGAAAGGGCAAGGATTGCTCCGACTATGCCGCGCCGGCCGCTTTGCTCGGCCCCCATGTGGCCGCATTGGGCATGAAGTTTTATCGCGGCTCCATGTTCCCGGAGAAGTACCGACATGCCATCTTCATCGCCGAGCACGGTTCATGGAACCGGAGCACGCCTATCGGATATCGTGTCGCCGTAGCTTTTCCCAAAGACGATGGCACGGCCACCACGGAAGTCTTCGCCGAAGGTTGGCTGGACGGGAACAGTGCATGGGGACGACCGGTGGATCTCTTGGAACTCCCTGACGGCTCGATGCTGTTGAGCGACGATTCCGCCGACCTGATCTACCGGATCACCTACGACGGCAAGTAATACCGTTTCGCATTACAATAACGCCCGAAGTAGCTGGCGGATCCGCAAATTCCTGATCCCTAATTCCGACAGACCTCGTCGGCGGTCGAAATCAGGGATCAGCGGATCAGGAATTTGCATCGCTGCCCATCCCGATCAAAAGATCGGTGCATCTCTATTGCGAAAAGGTATAGTACCGTTTGAAAGTAGAGATCCCCGGATACGCGAGTTCGGGATGTCCGCTACTTGAACGGGCTGTTGAACGGGGCACGGTCCAGTGTGGTGCGCTTGCCCCAGGCCGTCCGGTAGAGGAGGAAGTACACGCCGACGGCCACCACCGTGCCCACGAAGGCACCGGCCAGCGCATCCTCCGTAAAATGCTGCGAGAGGTACACCCTGGTGAAGGCGAGCAGAGCTGCCAGCACCGCAAGTAAAGCTGCAGGTTTCGACCTCCCTATCACCACGGCCAATGCCGCGCACATACTGAACGCAGCTGTTGAATGCCCGCTCGGGAAGCTGAAGTGGTGGTAAAGGTCCATTCCCGCCACAATGTGCAGTCCGGGCATGCGGTCCAGGAACATGCCCGGCCGGTCGATGTCCGCAAAGAACAAATGCTTGAGGGACTGGACAACGATCGCGCTTAAACCGGCACTCAGCCCCACCATCAGGAACGAACGCCAGCTTTTCCAAAGCAGGAGCACGGCCAACGCGGTGGGCACCCAGCCGTTGGCCATCTCCGTCAAGTAGGGGAAAAGCACGTCCGCCCACGGCGCATGGAACCGGTTAACGGCCATGTGCAGGGCCAGATGGTCCAGCCGTAAGACGCCGATGAGACCGGGAATGGCAAGGAGCACAGCGCAAGCGGTAAATGTCCAGATGCTTCGCTCGCGCATGGTCCAAATGTATCCCGGATGATATTCTGGACCCACAACCCCGTTCCGAAAACGCAAGAAAGGCGCTGTGGACGGGCCACAGCGCCTTTCGGCAGCACTAAAAAGGGATCAGGCGTTAAGGAAACCCTTCGCTTTGGCGCGTTTCAGGGCCTCTTGTATCCCGATCTTGCTGATGGTACGCATACCGGCCGCGCTAACACGCAGTTTCACCGTGCGGTCCTCCTCGGGGATGAAATACTTCCGCTCCTGCAGGTTGGGCGCAAAGGTGCGGCGGGTCTTGCGGTGGGAGTGGCTCACCGAGTTGCCGGTGATGACGTGCTTTCCGGTGATCTGGCAGATGCGTGACATGGCTGTACGATTTCGGGCGGCGAAAGTAATGGAAAAATCACTACACAGGTGAAGAAAAACAGCCGGGCTATGCGGTGGTGGTCTCGCGGGCTAGCAGCAATTGCTTCCGGAGCATGTTCAGCGCAGCGATGGCGGACCGGCGGATCACCAGGTCCCGGGTACCCATGAACACGCCTTTACTGGACACCACGCCATGTGGCCCTGCAACCGCGAGCCAAACGGTGCCCACGGGCTTGTCGGGCGTGCCGCCGTCCGGTCCCGCCACGCCCGTGGTGGCCACGGCCCAATCGCTCTTTAAGGCGTTCCTCACCCCTTCCGCCATGCGCTCCACCACAGGTTTGCTCACGGCGCCGTTCAGTTCCAGCATGTCACTGGGGATGCCTAATTCCTCCATCTTAACGGCATTGGCATAGCTTACCACACCGCCGATGTAGTAGGCTGAGCTCCCCGGCACGGAGGTCACCAGATGACTGAGGTATCCCCCGGTGCAACTTTCCGCCAGCGCCAAAGTTTGGCCATGGTCCTTCAGGATCGACCCTACCACCGCCTCCAAGGAACGTTCTCCCTCCCCGTAGATGAGTTCGGGGATCAAGCCGTAAAGGACTTTTACTTGACGGTCCACGCGTTGCGCGGTTTCGGCGGGGTCGGGGCCCGCATATGTGGAAAGGCGAAGTTTCACCAAGCCCGGTGAGGGCAGATAGGCCAGCCGGATGCCCTCCTTCACCAATGCGCTCTCCCAGGCCGCGATACGCTCCGCAAGCTGCGTCTCACCCATGCCGGTGGTCTTCACCGTCCGGTGGACGATGGTGGGCGGCTTGAAACGCTCGCGCAACATGGGGAGCACGGGGGCACGCATGATCCCGCGCATTTCATACGGAACTCCGGGCATGCTCACGTAGACGCGGCCTTCCCGCTCAAACCACATGCCGCTGGCCGTGCCTAATTCGTTGGGCAGCACCAAGCATCCTTCGGGCAACTGGGCCTGGGCCAGATCGGCCTCCTTGACCTCCTTTGGATCACGGCCCATGCGGGTGAAGAGCTTTACCACCCGCGCCTCGGCCTCTTCGTTCCGTACCAAGTGCGTGCCGAAGAACGCGCACAGGGTATGCTTGGTGATATCGTCCTTGGTGGGGCCGAGGCCGCCGGTGATCAGCACGATATCCGCGCTGGCCGTGCGCAATGCATCGAGAATGACCTCTTTATCGTCCCCCACCACGCGGGTCAAGATGGGGCGGATGCCTGCGAGGCCGAGCTTCTGGCCCATCCACGCGGCATTGGTGTTGAGGGTCTGCCCGATCAACAGCTCGTCGCCGATGCACAGGCATTCGGCGGTGACCTCGGTCCCTGGTCCTGTCATCTTTCGTTCTCGTCGATCGTATTGATAAATGGCTACTTCAGCCGTGCATTTCCGCGCTGGTGCCGTAGCGGGCCACCACCTCGGCCTCAAAAGCCAAAAAGTTTTTCCAACGGCTGTCCACTTCTACGCCCGGGCCATACTTCCGAGCCATAGAGATGAACGTAGCGTAGTGCCCGGCCTCACTTTCCATGAGATCCCTGTAAAACTCCCGAAGCTCCGGATCAGCCGCCGTGGTACTGAGCAGCTTGAACCGCTCGCAACTGCGCGCCTCGATCATGGCCGAAAAGAGCAATCGGTCCACCAACCTCGCCTCCGGCGACCCATCCTTGGAGAGGAAGGTAAGCAGTTCGTTCACGTAGCTGTCCTTGCGTTCCGGGCCGAGGGTCCAGCCCCGCTCCCGGATACGCTGCACCACCATGCCGAAATGGGACATCTCCTCCTCGGCGATCCGCGTTAGTGCCTCCACGAGGTCCGTGAGCCCGGGATTGCGGACAATGATGGACATGGCATTGCTGGCGGCCTTGTGCTCACACCACGCATGGTCGATCAACAAGGTCCGCAGATCCTCCTTCACCAGGGCCGCCCAGCGTGGGTCAGTGGGGAGTTGAAGATTTAGCATGGACTTCGGTACCGCTCGCAAAGGAAAGCCATCCCGGCGGGCGGGCAATGCCAAATGAGAGACCGATCAGAGCCTGAACTGGCTCTACGGGCGAATTACGATGAACCGCTCGGATCAGAAAATACGGGGCATTTTGAAGCTGATCCCCCGAAAAGAGGAGCGGTCGCACTTGACATCTGTTCTTTCATCGCCATAAACTTGCATTGGTCGATAGAAATATGACATTCATCGACACAAACTACGAGTGCAACAAAGCCAGTGAACGACGCACCACTTTTCTCGCTACGAAACGAAGAACCACAAACACCCCTTCACACCATGGACACACGGAACACGACCCCACGCTATCGCGCCCCCGGTCTACTGGCCTTGATCTGGATGCTTGCCTTGAGCGGCATGGCGGGCCTGGCCCAAGCGCAGAGCTACTGCTCGGCAGGTGCAAGCAGTGCCGGTTCCGCCGGCATCACGCAGGTGATCTTCAACACGATCGACAACAGTTCGTCCAGTACCCCGGCCTATACGAACTACACAGCGCAATCGACCACGGTCCTGAAGGGTTCGTCCCATGACCTCTCGGTGAAGATCCAAGCCACCGGGTTCTTAACGAACAATACCGCCGTGGGCTGGATCGATTGGAACCACGATGGCGACTTTGATGATGTTGGGGAAACCTACGCCTTGGGCACGCTGAATTCAGGTTGGAGCGGAGCGATTGGCAATACAAGCGCCTCGCCCTTGAACATCACCGTACCTCTTACGGCCACATCGGGCAACACGCGTATGCGCATCCGGACCCGTCAAGGAAGCGCCCCCAGCGCCTGCGGCAACACGAACAACAGTGAAGCGGAGGACTACACCATCAACGTGATGGCGCTCCCGGTCTGTAGCGGCACGCCCGACCCCGGGAACACCACGGCCAACGATGCGATGCCTTGCCCAGGTAATTCCGTGACCCTCGATTTCCAGAACCACTCCACGGACCTCGGTCTCTCCTACCAATGGCAAAGCAGCACAACGGGCGCCGGCGGCCCCTTCGCCAGCAACGGCTTAGGCATCGCGACCACGGAGGTGACCACACCGGGTGCGGCCACCTGGTACCGTATCGCCATGACCTGTAGCGGGAATACGGGTTACAGCACGCCTGTATGGGTGACTCCCACCCTTTCCGGAGCTTGTTACTGCACGCCGACAGCCAGCTCGGATAACAATACCGGGGTGACGAACGTGACTTTCAACACCATTGACAACTCCTCCAGTGGCGCGCCTGCCTACACGGACTACAGTGCGCAATCCACCCCGGTGGACCAAGGCACGGGCTATCCGCTCTCTGTGCGGGTGAACACGAACGGGAACAACACGGTTTACGTCAAGGCATGGATCGACTGGAACCAGAACGGGACATTCGACGGCTCCGAGGAATACGATCTGGGATCGGCATACGGCGTGACCGATGGTGCACCGAGCGGATCCCCGCAGATCCTCATGATCCCGGTCACCGCGCTTCCCGGCACCACGGTCATGCGCGTCCGTGCGAGGCGCTCTTCGACGATCAACGCCTGCGGAAACCAGAGTTATAGCGAGGCCGAGGATTATACGCTGAACGTGCTTGTACCACCGCCCTGCACCGGTACGCCCGATCCCGGAAACACCACGGTCACCAATGCGACACCATGTCCGGGAAGCAGCGTCACACTGGGATTTCAGGACCAGGTGACGGGATCGGGGCTTTCCTACCAGTGGCAAAGCAGCACCACCGGCGCTGGTGGCCCCTTCGCCAACAACGGCTTAGGCACCGCGACCACAGAGGTGACCACACCGGGCACGGCCACTTGGTACCGGATCGGCATTACCTGCAGCGGGAATACAGGGCATAGTACGCCCATATTGGTGACACCAACCCTTAGCGGAGCTTGCTATTGCGTGCCGACGGCCAGTTCGGATGACAACACAGGCTTGACGAACGTGATGTTCAATACCATCGACAATACTTCCGTCGGTGCGCCTGCCTACTCCGACTTTAGTGCGCAATCCACCTCAGTGGACCAAGGGGCCAGTTACCCCCTTTCCGTCCGCGTGAACACGGACGGAGGCTACACCGTTCATGTGAAGGCCTGGATCGACTGGAACCAAAACGGGACCTTCGACGGCTCCGAGGAATACGACCTGGGATCGGCCTACGGTGTTGCGGATGCCGCGCCGAGCGGTTCCCCCAATAACATCCAAGTCCCTCTCACTGCGCTTCCGGGCAACACGGTCATGCGCGTCCGCGTGAGGTACAATTCGGCACCGACCGCCTGTGGGAACAATACCTACAGCGAGGCCGAGGACTACACGGTGAACGTCCAGGTCCAATTGCCTTGCAGCGGCACCCCTTATCCGGGCAACACCACCGCGTCCTTGACCGCCCCCTGTCCCGGTGCGGACTTCACCCTGGAGTTCCAATACCCCATCACGGGATCGGGCGTCACCTACCAATGGCAAAGCAGCACCACCGGCGCGGGAGGCCCCTTCGCCAACAACGGCTTAGGAACGGCGACCACCCAGGTGACCAATACGGCAGTGCCCACCTGGTACCAAGTGGTGGCGACCTGTTCCGGCAACCCGGGGACCAGCATTCCCGTGGCCGTTACGCCCAATGCCTTGGCCGCAGCTTGCTATTGTGCCGCCACGGCAACGACCGACAACGCCACGGGCGTGACGAACGTGAGCTTCAACACCATTTCCAACCCTTCCACGGGAGACCCGGCCTATAGCGACTTCAGCGCCCAGAGCACCACCGTGGACGCAGGCCACACTTTCGCCCTGTCGGTCAGCGCCAACTCCCCCGGTTTCTTCAGCACCGCATACGTCAACGTCTGGATCGATTGGAACCAGAACGGCACATTTGATGCCTCCGAGAAATATGATCTGGGCACTGTGTTCTGGTCGAACGGCGCCAGCAGCGGCTCCCCGTTGAACATCACTGTTCCCGTGAACGCTGTAGGAGGACCTACGATCATGCGCGTCAGGGCCGGCAACGGATCCTCACCCGGCGCTTGTGGCAACATGAACAACAGTGAGGCGGAGGATTACACGGTGAACGTGATCCCACCGCACAACACCTGCGCCACGGCCTATGCGGTGGCTTGCGGCCAGACCTACAACGGCAACACGGTGGCGGTGGCCCACAGCATGCCGGCCAATGCCTGCCCGTTCAACGGTGCGGCCAGCACGGGTGGCCAGAACTGGTGGAAATACACGCCTACCACCGACGAGTCCGTGACGCTGAGCACCTGCGGCGCCGCGAACTTTGATACCCGCATCTCGGTGTTCTCCGGAGCGGACTGCAACGGACTCACCTGCCTGAGCATGGTGGATGACAGCCCCGGTTGCGCCGGCGGCACCGGTACGATGACCTTCAACGCTTATGCCGGCAATACCTATTGGATCGCGGTCGGTGGTGAAGGCGCCTCCGAAGGCACGTACGGATTGACCGTCATCTGTGGTGTTATCTGCACCCCGCCCGCCAATGACCTGTGCCTTGATGCCATCGCGATCGGCATCACGGTCGCCGATGGCATGAGCACGCCCGCTCCGGTGCAATACACCAATGAATGCGCCACGGTGGACGCCCCGACCGTCGTTTCCGGCACCATGCCCGTGCAAGGCGTCTGGTTCACCTTCAACACGGGTGCCTACCAACACGCATTGATCACCTTGCTGGACAATGGCGAGAACAACCAATACACCGCCAGCACCCTGAACTATGCCCTCTTTACAGGGAATTGCTCCGGACCGGGGGCGGCTCAGCCCGATGCGGCCCTGAGCGATGCCGCCGGGACCACCGTCAACCTGCTGGCAGCCCATACGGATTACCGCCTGATGGTGTACAACACCGGCGGGTCCGGCGTGAGCGGCACCTTCGGGCTGATGATGCAAAATCCTACGCACAATGACGCGGCCATCACCGCCATCCTCGATCCGGCCCCAGGCTTGTTCTGCGGCACCACGATGGCCCCGAAAGTGGCTCTGCTCAACAACGGGGACAACAACCTCACCACACTGCAATTCACCTATGGGCTCTCCGGTGGTGCGTCCCACGTGTACAACTGGACGGGTAACCTTCCCTACGGAGCGTCCGCCAACATCACCCTGCCCACCGTTCCGGCGGAGGTGGGTGCGGGCCAAACGCTCTCCATCACCACCAGCCTCCCCAACGGTGTGGCCGATGATGTTCCGGCAAACGATGGCCGGAGCGTGGCCCTCGACGTGGGTGGCGAGGCCGTTGTGGTGAAGATCAAGCTCGATGCCAACAACGATCAAGGGCTGACCTGGGAGATCTATGATGAGACCTTCTCCTACTATTTGTCCGGTGGACCCTACACGGCAGGCCAGGCCAACACGCTGATCAGTGAATACCACTGCCTGCCCATGGACTTCGGCAACTGCTTCAGCTTCCACCTGTACGACAACTACGGGGACGGCCTCTGCTGCTCCAACGGGAACGGGTACTGGGAACTGCAGCGGCCGGACGGCAGGGTCCTCCTTCGTGACCTTTTCGATGGCGCCGTGGACGGGTCCTCTTCACCCACGTACAGCCCGGCCTACTCCGCCTACTACGACCACAGCTTCTGCCTGCCTCCCGGCCCGGCCAAGATCGCGAACAAGTCCTGCGGCATCTTCGATTACACCATGAACAGCAAGGTGTACTGCAACAAAGTACTTGGAGCCACCAGCTACCAGTTCGAGTTCTCCGACCCCGATGCGGGCTTCATCCGCCGCATCGCGGTGAACACCGACCAGGTGCGCTTCAACCAGATGCACAACAACCCGCTGACGCCCGGCGTGAAGTACTTCGTCCGGGTAAGGACGAACAACGCAGGCCCCTTGGCCAGCGCACACTTCGGCACCGGCTGCGAGGTGGGCATGAGCGGACCGCTGTCAGTGACCTGCACGGAGCTGATCAGCGCGCCCAACTACGGGCATTCCTGCAACGAGACGCGCGCCTTCAACACCAACAACAGCTTCATCTATGCCATGCCGGTGGTGGGTGCGACGGAGTACCAGTTCCGCATCTTCATTCCCGGGGAAGGATATGATGAGACCTTCACCCGCGACACCTACATCCTGCAGCTGAAGTGGAACAACCGGCCTCCGTTGGTCAACGGCTCCACGTACAACGTGCAGGTGAACGTGAAGGTGGGCACGGTATACAGCGGCTTCTGCGGGGACGTCTGCGCCATCACCATCGACAATGGCGGCGAGCGCCCCGAGGCCAGCATGGAGCAGACCACCGGAACGGCGACGATGTGGCCGAACCCCGTGCGGGACGGGCAGGTCAAACTGAGCATCGACGGCATCCGGGACGCGGACCAGCAGATCACCATTGATATCCTGGACCTCTACGGAAAGCAGGTCTTCGCCAAGGCGTACGGGAACAACGGCGAGCGCTTCACCACCACCCTGGACCTGCCGGGGGACATCGCCAGCGGAACGTATCTGGTACACATCACCGTGAACGGAAAGACCACCGTGCAACGGTTGAGCATCATCAAGTAACCGTGACCGCAGGTCCCCTTCGGGTGACCGCTGCGGGAGCTCTGGAGTTATAAGGCGAAGGGCCGTTCCGCGAGGGGCGGCCCTTCTTGCTTTGCGAGGTCAACTTGATGCTGGTACGGACCCAAGGTATAGCTTGCGAACGCCTGATCGAGGGATCCCAACGGAACATTTGACCCGACCAAAACCGGATAAAAAATGCAAACGGCCACTTCGGAAAACTTCACTTTGGGGCGCAAATGCCTCAAAACCGTTGCCCGTTCCGATCGAAAGAAATCAACGATCCACCTTCCAACTCCCCTGATCAGGCCAGACCATAAAAGCCGATCGCTCCATCCAAAAACAGCCATATCATACTCACGTCCAGCCTGTTCGATAGCATCGTCAGGGGCCTGCACATTTCCGCGGTCGGAAGGTGCGCAAGAGGGTTGCCTAATGTTCAAAAATAAAAACGCTTGCATCGTTGGGCAACAATCCCGGTACATTGGGGGCGCTACCAAGATCACATGCACTCTTTGGAAGCCAAACTGGAACCTTAGTTGAACGACCAATGACGTCCCTTGAGTGTCCCGCATCCGCACAAACTTCAAGCCACATCGTAAAAAAACCAACCCCACGACCCATGAACGACCAACACGCCGTTACAGCACAACGAATTCCGTGGTGGAGGATGCTTTCGATCCTTGCCCTGTTCGTGATGCTGGGCACCTTAAGCGCCCAAACCACCGTGATCATCGGTGCCAACAGTGGTGCCAATACCACTACCTCGTACCCCTGTCCTTTAGGCCACTATTATCAATCCCAGCGAGCACAGTACCTCTACACCGCTGCGGAATTGGGCGCTCAAGGGATCACCAACGGCATGTTGATCACCGAGATCGGTTGGGTGGCCAACGCCACGACCATCAGCGGCCACAACCTGCCCGGTTACACCATTTCCATGAAGAACACCGCCACCACCGACCTGCCCATTGCCAGTTGGGAGGCCGGCACCGCTGTGGTGTATGGACCTACGGCCTACTCTTATACGTCCGGTTATGCCGGCAACATCAAATTCCCAGTGAGTTCATTCACGTACACCGGAGGGAACCTGCTTGTGGAAGTATGCCACAACGCCACTGGATACACCAGCAACCCGGCGATCCAATGGAGCACGCTCATCGGTTTTAATGGCCAGCATACCTACCGGGCCGATGTGGCCACAGGCTGCGGAACTGCCTCCTTGACGAACACCGGGACCAGGACCACACGCCCCCGCTTGGTACTGACCTATATAGGGTCCACAGCGTGCGCCATTGCAGCACCGGGCAACACCCTCACTACCGGCACCGCGGACTTCTGCACCGGCAGCACCATCACCTTGAGCACCCAACAAGCTGCCGAAACCGGTCTTACCTACCAATGGCAAAGTTCCCCGAATAACGTGACCTATACGGATGTGACGGGAGCGACATCCTCCAGCTTGGTACTCCTGCCTGCCGCTGCGATCTGGTACCAATGCGTAGTGACCTGCGATGCCGATGCCGGGAACCCCGTGGCCAGCACACCGCTTCAGGTCTCCGTTGCAGCCAATCCGGTAGCCTATCTCGCATACAACGGCGTCTCCTACGTACAGAACTTCGAAGCCTGGGTGAACGCGTGCGGTACCACTGACATCCCCGGCGCGAGCTGGAAGAACACCCCGGCCACCGGCAACAATTCATGGCGCCGCAACGACTTAGGTGCCAGCGCAGGTTGGTCCTATTTGCCGGGGGGGGCGTATTCGCCCACCTTCAGCAGCGGTGCATATTCAGCAGCGTTCCACACCTATGGTGCTCCCGGCGCTAGCCAAGGAAGCCTCGACCTCTACCTCGACATGAGCGCCGGTTCGGGAACGGATGTGCTCAGCTTTGACCATATCAACCCCACCGGTACGGACGTCTTGGACGTATCCTACTCCACCAACGGCGGCACAAGCTTCACTGCCTTGGGCACCCCGCTCGGGGCCGTAGCTTCATGGACCCCGCATGAGTTCACGATCAACAGCACCTCGGCCACCACGATCATCCGGTTCAAGTGTACCTCCGACTTCGGGAATGATGACATCGGCGTGGACAACTTGTCCCTTGCGCCGCCTGCCGCCTGCCAGAAGCCCACGCTTCCGATCGCGACGAACATCACCACGACCACGGCCGATCTTTCTTGGACCGCCAGCCCCTCCGACCCCCTCAACGGCTATATCTGGGAGATCCGCAGCAGCGGTGCCGCCGGAGACCCCTCACCCGATGCGACCGGCACGACCGGTTACGGCGTGACCTCCGTCATCGGTGCTTCAACGCTCGTCGCCAACACCGCCTACGTGCTCTATGTGCAGAGCGATTGCGGCGGCCTCAGCCCTTGGTCGAACGGTTATTCGTTCCATACCCCATGCAATGCGGCTACTGTGCCTTACTCTGAGAATTTCGATCTCGCGGTCACCCCTGCCCTGCCCTCTTGCTGGAGCCGTGAAACGATCGCCGGTAACGATTGGGAGTCCTTCTTAGCATCCACCTACGCACTACCGTTCACGGGCAACGTGGCCATGTATGGCTATGACCCTGCCAATAACGCTAATTCATGGCTCTTCACTCAGCCCCTGAGCCTCGTCGGCGGCACTTCTTACCGCCTCAGCTACCAGTACGGCAACGATGGCGGCACTTACTATCCGGAAGCAATGGACGTTTGGTACGGCACGGGGGCAACCTCGGCATCCATGACGGACCTGCTGTTCGACCACCCGTCCATCTCAGGGGTGGGTAATGCGACCAATACCTTGGACTTCACACCGGCCACGAACGGGGACTACACCATCGGCTTCCATGCCAAGTCCCTCGCGAACATGGACATCTTGGTACTGGACGAGATCTCAGTGATCGAAAGCCCCGCCTGCGTGGCCCCTACAGCCTTAGCGCTCACCGGTTCGACCACCACCACCGCCGACTTTAGCTGGACGGCCAGCGCCTCGGTCCCGGTCAACGGGTACGAGTGGGAAGTGCGCACCAGCGGCCTTCCCGGTACCGGCGGAGAGGACGACCTCGGCACCGATCCCACGAGCACCCTCACGGCAAGCGCCACAGGGTTATCGGCTTCCTCGTCGTACAAATTCTATGTGCGCAGTCTTTGCGTCGGTGGCCCCAGCGATTGGGCCGGACCGTTCAACTTCAACACCGTGTGTGGCACCGTCACCGCGCCATACACGCAGAACTTTGATGCGGTCGCCAGCCTGCCCAACTGCTGGGTCAACCAAGGCACTGGCGAGAATTGGGGATTCCTTCCGAGCTTGGCCCCTCCGGGTCCTGATTACGGCGTAAACGGCGCGGCGGACCATTCCGGCAGCGGTAACTACGCTTGGATCGACGGCAGCGGCGGCATTCTGGCCAACGGCTTGGAAAGCGTGGATGTGGACTTCAGCAGCCTCACAAACCCACAGGTGAGCTTCTGGATGCTCTCGAACAACGTGGACGATGCCGCCATCAACCCGATCCGGCTGGACGCTTGGGACGGTGCCGTATGGACACCGTTGGCCACCTTCAGCGGGAACGACCCGAACTGGGTGGAGCGCACCGCCGCGATCCCGGGAAGTATCCCCACCACCAGCCGCTTCCGTTTGGTGGCGCTCCAGTCCCCCACGGGGAGTGCGTTCTATAACGACTTGCTCGTGGATGATTTCAGTGTGATGGAAACACCGAACTGCTTGCCCCCCACGGCCTTGAGCGTGACGAACATCACCGCCACCACGGCCGACCTCTCGTGGACCGCCAGCGTCTCCGACCCCGCCAACGGCTATGTGTGGGAGATCCGCAGCGACGGCCTTCCCGCCGGGAACCCCTCACCCGATGTGTCCGGGACGACCGCATACGGCGTGACCACCGTTGTTGGAGCAACACCGCTCGTGGCCAACACAACCTACAAACTGTACGTGCGCGGTGATTGCGACGTCGATGGCTTTAGCACATGGGCGCAGACCACCTTCTTCACCGGCTATTGCCAAGCGACGTCGACCAGCACGGCATACGAGATCGGCAGTTTCTCCACTACCGGCGGCTTCCTCAACATCTCCAACCTGAATTCGGGTTTCTCCACCAATGGCTATGGTGACTTCACCTCCTTGGTGGTGTCCCAAATGGCTGAGGGCACGGTGAACTTCGCGGCCGATTACCCGGGAGACACCTACCGTTCCAGTATCTGGGTGGATTGGAACAACGACTTGGATTTCAACGACGTTGGCGAACAGGTGTTCCTTAACGCCGGCTATACATCGAGTGATGCAGGCAGCTTCGACGTACCTACCGGGCAGGCCGATGGTGACTACCGGATGCGCATCCGCACGGATTGGTTAAATGCACCGGTCGCATGTGGCACCGGCACCTACTATGGAGAGACCGAGGACTACACCTTCCGTGTGGAAACCCCGACCTGCATAGCACCGGTAGCTACGGTCACTAGCTTGACCGGCGGCACCACCGCCACGATCGACTGGATGAACAACGCCTCTTTCAGCTACAACTGGGAACTGCGTGCGACCGGCAACCCCGGTGATCCCGCTCCCATTGCCTCCGGCTACCATGTAGGAAACGGTCCGGCGATCATTGGCGGCCTCACCCCCGGCGGCCAGTACTACTTCTACCTGCAGGGATGGTGCAACGCCGCGGACTCCAGCTACTGGAGCACCACCAGCGTGTACATGGGTTACTGTGCCGCCGGTTCGGACGACGATGCCACGACCAACATCAAGATCGCACAGGTCACCTTTGCCGATGTGGACAACGCCACTTCAAGTACGCTCGGATACGATGACCAAACCGCAGTGGTGGGCCATGTACAGGCAGGGGCGTTCTACCCCATTGCGATCGCCGTGCAGGACGGATATGATGCTGACCGCATCCGCGTATGGATCGACTTCAACCACGATCTGGTCTTCTCCGGTAGTGAACTGGTGGCGACGGGCGCGAATCCCCCGGCGAACGTTGGCCCCAACGGCTATACGGTGAACACCAACTTCCACATGTCCGCCCATGCCTTGGCCGGGACCACCCGCATGCGGATCCGGTTGGATAATACGATCAACGGACCTCAGAATAGCCCCTGCGGGAATTCCGGCTTCGGCCAAGTGGAGGACTATACCTTGGACGTGACGGCAGCACCTTGCACGGCCCCTACGGCCACCGCCACACCCGTTCCCGACTGCGGCAATTTCCAGTTCACTGTGAACGTGGACGTGACCAGCGTGGGCGACGCCCCTGGCAACGTTACGGTGGACGATGACCAAGGCAGTGCGCAACAGAACGGCCCCACGGGCACATACACCTTCGGCCCTTACCCCAACGGTACGAACGTGACCTATCTGGTCTCGTTCGGGACGGCCTTGTGCGATGAATACGTGAGCACCACCTACGCCTGCACGCCGACCAATCAGGCCTGCGGCTCAGCCCAAGGGCTGACGGTATACCCGGAGAACGGATGCGTCATGACCAACGGCAGCACCTTCAATGCCAGCACGGAGCCGATGACCGGTTCAGGTTGCGTCAATAACGTGTTGACACTTCCGACGGTGTACTATTCCTTCGTGGCCACGGGCTTTGCCCAGAACATCACGCTCAATTTCGCTTCGGGCAGCTTCAACGCCTCGGTGTTCGACGCCTGCGGCGGGAATGAACTGAGCTGTAGCGGCTTCAACAGCGGGACCACCTTGGTGTCCGGGCTTACGTTGAACAACACCTACTACGTTCGGGTCGCCTCCACGGGTACCGGCAACTTCACCCTCTGCGTGAGCGAAAGCAGCGTACAACCGGTTTCGAACGATGATTGCGCCAACGCCGATCCCGTAACCGTATCGGCTTACGGTGCCTGCACACCGACCATCGGCCAACTGCTCGGCGCCACGCATTCCGCACAGGCCAATCCGAGCTGTGTGAACCCGACCCTTGGCACCGCTGACGTGTTCTACAGCTTCGTGGCCAACGGTGATCGGCAGATCATCACCATGAGCCAGGATTCCACGAACAAGGTGTACATGCTGGCCGCCTACAATGGTTGCGGCGGTACGCAGCTCCTTTGCAAGTTGATCGGGCCGACCTTCGATGCCCTCGGGACGGAGTACATGGTGACAGGTCTTACCGCAAACAACACCTATATCGTCCGTGTTCTCTGCAGACCCGCCGAAGCCGGTCCTTTCGCCCTGTGCGTGATGGATCCGCCGCCGCCCGTCCAAGTGAACTGCGGAGGTGCCGTGGTGGACGAGTTCTACCAGCCGGTTGACAATGACAACCAATACTGGGCCTATCATTCCAACGGCACGGGTGCATTCACCCTCACCTTCAACAGCGGAGACATCGAGAGTTTCACTTGGGACAAGCTCACGATCCGTGACGGTGTGGACGGCAATGCACCGATACTGTACCAGAACCCCTCCGCCCAGACGGACCTCACGGGTGTAACGGTGACGGCCACGGGTTCCGACCTGTTCATGACCTTGACCACCGACGGTTCGGTAACGCCGACCTTGTTTGACTGGACCGTGCAGTGTGCCTACCACCCTGGCCAGGCCTGCAATGCCAACCCCGTGGATTGCGGCCTCACCTATCCGGGACTGACAACCGGCCTGGGCCACAACATGCCCGCGAACGCCTGCCCCTTCAACGGGCCAGCTTCCACAGGTGGTGCGGAATGGTTTGTCTATACGGCCGCTTCCGACCAGGCCGTGACCGTGAGCACCTGCGGACAAGCGGGCTTCGACACCCGCATCTCGGTGTTCTCCGGAGCGGACTGCAACAACCTCACCTGCTTGGGTATGATGGATGACAGCCCCGGTTGCCCCGGCGGGTCAAGCACGTTGACCTTCAACACCGTCACGAACAACTCCTATTGGATCGCGGTATCAGGAAGCGGTGCCCAGGAAGGTTCCTACTCCCTGAGCTTGATCTGCAGCCCTGTTTGCACGCCTCCCGGCAATGACCTTTGTGGCAGTGCGACGGGGGTCAACAACACGGTGGCTGACGGCACGGGTATGCCTACGGAGTACACCAACGTATGCGCCACAGTGGACGCCCCGACCACTTGCTCCGGCACGCTGCCCGTGCAAGGCGTTTGGTTCACCTTCAACACCGGCAACTTCGATCACACCTTGATCACCCTGCTGGACAATGATGAAGACAACCAGTACTCGGCCAGCACGTTGAATTACGCCCTCTATTCGGGCCTATGTGACGGGCTCGGTGCCACCAATAGCGTGAGCTGCGTTGTTGACGCCGGCGGGATCAATGTGGAGAACGTGACCCAGAACACCTGGTACCGTTTGCTGGTATACAACACAGGCGGCTCGGGTATCAGCGGCACCTTCGGGCTGTTGGTGGAACACCCGGCGCATAACGACGCGTCGATCACCGCCATCCTCGATCCGGCCCCGGGCCTGCTCTGCGGCACCACGATGGCCCCGCAAGTGACCCTGCTGAACAATGGGGACAACAACCTCACCAGCGTACAGATCACCTATGGGCTCTCCCTCGGGATCCCGTACGTCCACAACTGGACGGGCAACCTCGCCTACGGAGCATCCGCGAACGTCACCCTGCCCACGGTCCCGGCCCAGGCAGGTCCGGCCCAGACGCTCTCCATTTCCACCAGCCTCCCCAACGGTGTGGCGGATGACATTCCGGCCAACGATGGCCAGAACGTTGCTGTCGACGTGGGCGGTGAGGCCTTGGTAGTGGTCATTCAGAACGATGCCAATGATGGGAGCGGGCTGTACTGGGAGATCTTTGACGATGGTTACAACACCGTCGCGAGCGGTCCCTCCTCAGTACCAGGGACCAATGAGCTGGTCAGTGAGTACCACTGCCTGCCCGTCGATTTCGGCTTCTGCTTCTACTTCCACTTGTACGACAGCTTCGGGGACGGCCTGTGCTGCTCCAACGGGAACGGGTACTGGGAGCTGCAACGACCGGACGGCAAGGTCCTCATCCGTGACCTCTTCGACGGAGCCGTGGACGGGGCGTCTTCACCCACCTATTCCCCGGCCTACTCCGCCTACTTCGACCATGTCGTCTGCCTGCCTCCCGGCCCCGCCCAGATCGCGAACAAGTCCTGCGACATCTTCAACTTCACCATGAACAGCAAGGTGTATTGCCGCGAGGTGGTGGGAGCGACGAGCTACCAGTTCGAGTTCTCCAACCCCGATGCGGGCTACATCCGCCGGATCGCGGTGAGCACCAACTGGGTGCGCTTCAGCCAGATGCACACCAGCCCGCTGTCGCCAGGCGTGAAGTACTTCGTCCGGGCACGTACCAACGACGCCGGCCCCGTTGCCAGCGCACACTTCGGCACAGGTTGCGAGGTGGGCATGACGCCGACGGTGCCTTGCACGGAGCTGATCAGCGCGCCCACCTACGGGCACTCTTGCGGCGAGGAACGCGCCTTCAACACCAACAACAGCTTCATCTATGCCACGCCGGTGGTGGGTGCGACGGAGTACCAGTTCCGCATCTTCATCCCCAGCGAAGGCTACGATGAGACCTTCATCCGCAGCACCTACATCCTGCAGTTGAAGTGGAACAACCGTCCGCCGATGGTCAACGGCTCCACCTACAGCGTGCAAGTGAACGTGAAAGTGGGCACGGAATACAGCGGCTTCTGCGGCCAGACCTGTACGATCACCATCAACAACGGCAACCCCCGCCCCGAGGCCAGCATGGCACAAGCCACTGGAACGGCGACGATGTGGCCGAACCCGGTGCGTGAAAGTCAGGTCAACCTGAGCATCGATGGTATCCAGGACGCGGACCAGAACATCACGGTGGACATCCAGGACATCTACGGCAAGCAGGTCTTCGCCAAGGAGTTCGGGAACAGCGGTGAGCGCTTCACCACCATCCTCGACCTGCCGAGCGACATCGCCAGCGGAGTGTACATGGTGAACATCACCGTCAACGGACAGAAGACCGTCCAGCGGTTGAGCATCATCAAGTAACCGATATAGCACCAAACGCCGAAGGGCCGCCTCATTTGAGGCGGCCCTTCGTGCTTTTGAGCCTTTGGGCCTTCACTATATCAGGACCTCAACCCAAGGTCCTTTGACCGGCAATACCAGATCCGGATCACTGGCGTCCGGTCAAATGCTCATCTCTTCGAGGAGCATTGGTATCACTGGCACTGATGGGTTTGCCGCATTGGTTGGCCGGTCCGATGAGCAAGAGGTGATAGCATTTGCCCGCCCCGATCAACTGCGGGTTCAAGCGCAGGATGACCATCGTTTGGGGAGGGGCCGCTCGAAGAATACCAATTCGCAGTCGCTGGCGTCCGGGATAGCACCGATCAATGCGCCTAAAATGCTGTCCGTACTACATGAATTGCGCTTGACGGGTCCGGACCCCTCGTTTCCTCAGCGTGGAAAATGCCGTTCGTGTGAGACCCGGCCCGGTGGCCGACAACCATGAGCGGGGCGGGTTCTCGAATAGACGCGCCCGGCACAGCTGTTCGAGAACCCGCCCCTAAGAGCAAATGTCATTCCGGGCCCCGACCCGGGATCACAATAGGACGTGCTTATAATTACTGCGGACGCCAGCGACTGCGCAAGGCATAATACCAATTCGTCATACAGATCCATCCGATCAACCCGCTCTTTCCGCCCATGCTTCTCCAGAAAATAGTTCCGCTATGGCTATGCAACAATTTTCTGTATCGCTTGGCCAGAAAATAGCTTCGCGGCTGTAGTCGCATCTGTATGACGAAATGGTATAACCGCGCTGGACAAGGTTATTCGAGCGGTTTCTTCTCCTCCTGCCATATGGCCTTTTTGCTGGCCTGTTCGATCGCCTTCATGTCGGGGCCAAGTATAGTTGCACTGCTCACCGAGCACGAAATATCCCAATGCTTACCAGAGCGGACCACTTCCCACCTCGATCCGGCCAAGGCAAGATGATCACCGCCATGGTCGACCGATGTGCGTGACCGGCCGCTGCGGTCGGCCGGAGCAGCCTTCAGCTTCCCGAGTCATCGGGTTCCGTGACGCTGCCACGGCTCTCCAGCAGCGCTGGTACGTGGGTGCTCCATCCTACGCACCCGAGGGAAAAAACCTGTGCGAGGTTCAATGCGCCACCATGACCATCCGCGCCCATTTTTGAGCACCGCCATCATTGCCTCGCAGCACATAGCTGCCCTCGGCCAGATCGGCCACATTTATGGTGAGCGTCGGCTCCGTGCCCGGCCATGTGAACGTGCCCACCTTGTTGCCTACCGCATCCATCATGTCCACCGTGAACGTGGGCTTGGAACGGTCGTCGGAACGCAGTTGGAAGCTGGACGATGCTGGCTGGGGATATACCGCCGGAATGAGCCCTCCTGTCTCGTGTACCCCGGAAATGATGACCTGTATGGTGTCCGACATCAGCAGACATGCCCCGCCGAAGTTCGCACGGACCTGATAAGCGCCATTTGCCTGCGGCACGTAGCTCTGACCGGTGGCACCGCTCACAGCAAAACCGTTAAGCACCCACTGCCAACCGATAGCGGCCGTGCTGGTCAAGGTTTCCCCGTCAAAGCTGATCACCGGGTCCGGCATCGGGCAGGGGTCCACGATCTTCTTTACGTTGTTGTTCTCCACATCGGCCACGTACATCTCACCCGCACTATCCTCGCCAAAAGCAGCATATCCGAAGTTTGAGGTCAGTAAGAGCGTATCCAAGTCGTAGTTTTCACCGAAGGTCAGGAAATCACCGTTGCAGTAGTCGGTAAAAATGTACTTCCCGTAGAGGTGCGGAAAGCTGGGACCTCGATAGACGTAGCCACCGATCACAGAACACCACCCTTCCGTGGTGTGGTTGAATACCGCTACCGGTTCCACGAAGGGTGCCGCTGCCGCACAACCGGATTGACTGACCCCTGGAGTGGGCACCAGCCCTTCACGGCAGCGCCAGCCGAAGTTGGGGCCACTGTTGTCGCCCGCTGGCCAAAAATCCACCTCTTCCCACGCATTCTGGCCCACATCGCCGATCCACATATCACCCGTGAGCCGGTCAAAACCATAACGCCAGGGATTTCGGAGTCCCTTGGCCCAGAGCTCCGGGAGGGTATCCTGCGTGCTCACCCATGGATTGTCCGGAGGAACAGCATAAGTGGAATCATGCTGGGAAACGTCGATCCGGATCATACTGGCAAGCGCAGTACTAAAATTCTGTCCATTGCCCTGTGGATCATCCCCGCTCCCACCATCACCAAAGCCGCAATAGAGATAACCATCCGGTCCGAACTGTAGACATCCGCCATTGTGATTGGTGAAGGGCTGGGCGAGGGTGTACAGGACCGTCTCGCTCGTGGCATCCGCCACATTCGGGTCAGTGCTCACATGGAACCGGGAGATCCGGCTGGTACCGTTCCCACTTCCAAAAATGTAGTACACGTAGAAATAGCCGTTAGTGGCATATTCGGGGTCGAAAGCCAAGCCGAGCAGCCCTTGCTCATTGCCATTGCTGTTCACCGCTGATGTGATGTTAAGGAAAGGGGTCGACATGACCTGCATGCTGTCGGTGATGATCTTGATGATCCCTCCCTGTTGCACCACGAACAGGCGATCGTCGCCCGCATTCGCTAACCAAACCGGTCTGTTAAGACCGGTGGCCCAGTTGTGCAAGGCGATACGAACAGGGTTCAATTGGGCCGATAACAGCATCGGCAATGTCAGTGTCAGGGCGAGTAGGGTTCTCTTCATGATGATACTCCGTAATTCTGGTCGGGGCGGTCCGAAAGTACGGAAACTGACAAAGATCATTTTACTGGTGGCCGGGGAGGGCGATCACAACAAAGCACCGCCCCCCCGAAGGAACGGGGTCCAGGCCGGGCCGCCAACGCTACATTTGCGGCCCTTTCCGCACATGGGCCAGCACGAAGAAATAGCCAAACGGCGCACGTTCGCCATCATCAGCCACCCCGATGCCGGCAAGACCACGCTGACGGAGAAATTCCTGCTCTACGGCGGTGCGATCCAGACCGCCGGAGCGGTAAAGAGCAACAAGATCCGCAAGGGCGCCACCAGCGATTTCATGGAGATCGAGCGGCAACGCGGGATCTCCGTGAGCACGTCCGTGATGACCTTCGCCTACGAGGGCACGCTGATGAACCTGCTCGACACCCCCGGCCACAAGGACTTCGCCGAGGACACATACCGGACGCTCACCGCCGTGGACAGCGTGGTGCTGGTGATCGATTCCACGAAGGGCGTGGAAGCGCAGACCGAGCGGCTGATGGAGGTGTGCCGCATGCGCAACACGCCGGTGATCATCTTCATCAACAAGCTGGATCTGGAGGGGCGCGACCCCTTTTCACTGCTTGATGAACTGGAGGAGAAGCTCTCGATCAGGGTGCGGCCCCTGAGCTGGCCCATCGGCGTTGGCGCCACCTTCCAAGGGGTGTACGACCTGTACGACCACGACCTCAGAATATTCGAGGCCAGTAAGACCAAGAAGGAGATCGCCAGTACACAGTTCAAGGACCTCGCCGATCCCCGCTTGGACGCGCTATTGGGCAGCGAACCCGCCACCGAGCTCCGCAATGACATTGAATTGGTGAACGGCGTGTATGACCCATTGGACCTGGAAGCCTACCGGCGCGGCGAGTTGGCACCGGTCTTCTTCGGCAGCGCCTTCAACAACTTCGGCGTGCGGGAAGTGCTGGACACCTTCGTCCGCATCGCGCCTCCGCCCGGCCCGCGGGAGACCGACCAGGGAAAGGTCGACCCGGAGGCCAAGGAATTCAGCGGTTTCATCTTCAAGATCCACGCGAACCTCGACCCCAACCACCGGGACCGGGTGGCCTTCCTTCGCATCTGTTCAGGCCACTTCAAGCGGAACACCTTCTACCAGAACGTCCGCTCGGGGAAGTCGCTGCGGTTCGCCAACCCGACCGCCTTCCTCGCCGCCCAGAAATCCTTGGTGGAAGAGGCGTGGCCCGGAGATGTGATCGGGCTATTCGACACCGGTAATTTCAAGATCGGCGACACCCTCACCGAGGGGTCGACGTTCAACTTCCGCGGTATCCCCTCCTTCTCCCCGGAGCTGTTCCGGGAGTTGGTGAACCTGGACCCCATGCGCAGCAAGCAGTTGGACAAAGGCATCCGCCAGCTCACCGAGGAAGGCGTGGCGCAGCTCTTCACCCAACAGCCCGGCAACAAGAAGATCGTTGGTTGCGTGGGCGAACTGCAGTTCGAGGTGATCCGCTACCGGCTGGAGCACGAGTACGGTGCCGAGTGCTCCTTCCAGGCCATACAGGCGCACAAGGCCTGTTGGCTCACGAGCAGCGATCCCGCAGCGCTCCGGGAATTCATCCGGATCAAGAATAACCAAGTGGTATACGACAAGGACGAGAACCCGGTCTTCATGGCACCGTCAGCGTATATGCTGGAACTGGAAGAGCGGAACAACCCCGAGATCGAATTCCACTTGACGAACGAATTCAAGACGCTCCAAGCCTGATCATAGGGATCCGGTCCCGCCTGGCCATAGCCCGGCCGGGAAAGCGTCAAATGATCGTTAATGGTGGCGGGGCGGATGCTCCCCCCTCTATTTTTGACTCCCATGTTGAAGAACATCCTCCTACTGGCGCTCGCTGCAACGTCGTGCATGTCCCAAGCGCAGGACAAGCGGCGCCTGCAATTCTCCATTGACGGTACGGCCCACGATACGTTGTACCTCGCCAATTACTTCGGCAACAAACTCTATTACTCGGACACCACCGTGGCCAATGCCAAGGGTGTCAGCGTCTTTGAAAGACCCAATGGCTACAAGGCGGGGGTCTATGCCTTAGTAGTTCCCGGCCCGAAATACTTCGAGTTCATCGTGAACGAGCCCGTGATCGAAATGAAGAGCGATACCGGTGCTTTGAACGAGCACCTCGTGGTGCAGCGCTCCGACGAGAACAAGCTGTTCCAGGCTTACGTGCTTTTCCTCGGTGCTAAAAAGGCCGAGGCCGATGAAGTGAGCAAATTGAGGGAGGCCACCGAGGACCCCATCGCAAAGGCGGGCTTCAAGGACAAGTTGAAGAAATTGGAGACCGAGATCACTGACTACCAGAAGAAGCTGGTGGCGGAAAACCCGGGGACCTACGTGGCCAGCATCGTGAAGATGAGCATCGCGCCGGAACAGACCGAGGTGCGCAAACCCGACGGCACGTTGGACAGTGCTGCCACCTACTACGGTTACCGGGCGCACTTCTGGGACAACACCGACCTGAAAGACCCACGGAACATGCGCACGCCGGTGTTCCAGAACAAGTTCGACGAATACATCGGCAAAGTGGTGCCGCAGATCCCGGACACCATCAACAAATGCGCTGACGACCTGATCCGCCGGATGGACGATGGCGGCGACCTCTTCAAGTTCGCGGTGAACGGCATCACGTACAAGTACGAGACCAGCGACATCATGGGCATGGACGCGGTGTTCGTACACATGGCCCAGACCTACTACTGCCCCAGCGACGGGAGCAAGAGCCGCGCGACCTGGATGGACAAGGAGAAGCTGGACAAGCTCTGCGAGCGCGCCCGCAAGGAAGCACCGCTGATCATCGGCGCGAAAGGCAAGGATATCATCCTGACGGACACCACCGAGCAGAACTGGATCAGCTACTACAAGATGCCACAGAAGTATGTGCTGATCATCTTCTGGGACCCGCATTGTGGCCACTGCAAAAAGGTCCTGCCCAAGCTGCATGAGGACTGGAAGGCGAAGTTGAAGCCGTTGGACGTGGGCGCCTTCTCCGTCGCCAAAGCGACGGACAGCACACTCTTCGCCGACTGGAGGAAATTCATCAAGGAGAACGACTTGGACTGGACGAACGTGGGCCTCACTTGGCACGTCTTCGCCGAGGCCAAGGTCGCGTCCTACAAGTTCATCCCCCAGTTCACCACCATCGAAAGCCTGAACTACGCAGAGACTTGGGACGTGTACAGCACCCCGAAGTTCTTCCTGATGGACAAGGACCGGAAGATCGTGGGCAAGCAGCTTGACGTGGACCAGATGGTGGAGCTGATCAAGTCCCTGAACAAGCGGGAGGCGGAGATGAAATGAGACCGCGGATAGTCGCCTTGGAGGTTTCCGTTGAAATGAGGAAACCGCAGATCGACGCAGATGCGACCTTCGGTCGAATACCGTCCGAATTGGACCTTTGATCTCAGCAGAAGTTCCCGCATTGCGTGGAATGGTAGCCTACAGCCTTGCCAATCGCTGACGTAGCAGGTGGTCCGCTAATACCAAGCAGGCCATGGCCTCCACGATGGGCACGGCACGTGGGACCACACAGGGATCGTGCCTCCCTTTTCCCTCCAAGATCACCGCGTTGCCTTGGCGGTCCACGCTGGCTTGATCGCGCATCAGGGTGCTCACCGGCTTGAAGGCGATGTCGAACAGGATGTCCTCGCCATTGCTTATGCCGCCCTGCATGCCACCGCTCCAGTTGGTGGCTGTGCCGATACTTGATCCCTTGGCAACGTAGGCGTCGTTGTGCTGCGAGCCGCGCATTGCGATGGAATCGAAGCCACTGCCGAACTGCACACCCTTCACGGCGTTGATGCTGAACATGGCCTTGCCGAGATCAGCGTGGAGCTTGTCGAAAACGGGTTCTCCCAGCCCGGCAGGAACACCTCGCGCCACGCAGGTGATGCGGCCGCCCAACGTATCGCCTTCGCCCCTCACCTGCTCGATCAAGGCCGTCATGCGCTTTGCCGTTTCCGGATCCGGACAGCGGACATCGCTCGCGTAGGTGTTCTCCAGCGCGAGTTCAGCAGAAGGCTTCGTGAGCCGCACCTCCCCCACTTGGCTCACCCAGCCCTGCACGCTGACCCCGGCCGTGGCCAACAACTGCCGCGCGATCGCGCCAGCCGCCACGCGCACGGCCGTTTCCCGCGCGCTGGCTCTTCCGCCCCCGCGATGGTCGCGGATACCGAACTTCTGTTCCCAGGTCAGGTCGGCATGACCGGGGCGGTAGGTGTCTTTCAGGTGATCGTAGTCCCCGCTTTTCGCGTCCTTGTTGCGGATGATGAAGCCGATGGGCGTCCCCAACGTCACGCCGTCCAGAATACCACTGAGGAATTCCACTTGGTCCTCTTCGTTGCGCGCGGTGCCCAAGGGCGTGCTGCCGGGGCGTCGGCGGTCCAACTCTTGTTGTATGGCTTCGAGGTCCAACTTCAGCCCAGCGGGGCAACCTTCCACCACGCCACCGATGGCCGCGCCGTGGCTTTCACCGAAGCTTACAAGCTGAAATGCCTTTCCGAAGTTGCTACCGGCCATGGTTGCGAAAGTAAAGAGACAAACACTCATCCTTCTTCCATACGCTTCCTTTGCACCCCAACTCCAACTCCCCATGCCGACCGAAGCCCAAGTACTCAGCCACATGATGGACCGCACTCGCGAATGGACGCGGTACTACCTCAGTGGACTGAAAAGCCAGGATCCGCACCGTCGCTTCGATTGTGACGGCAAAGAACTGAACACGGTGTTCTGGTTGGTAGCGCACATGGCCACCTCGCAGAACGGTCTCCTGCTCGCCGCAGCAGGCGGCCCTTTCGAAAAATTCTGGTGGGCAAAGCATTTCACCTTGGGCGCGCCCGGCCTTCCACCTGAAGAATGCCCGACCTATGAGGAGGTGTGGGAGACCTTCAAGTCCGTGCATCAGAAGGCCATTGCCCATATTGCCACCTTGAACGAGGATCAATTGAATGCGCCGAACCCCACCAAACTCGCCATCGGCACCACGGTCCGCGATGTGATCACCCATGCGATCCGCCACGAGGGCGGGCACAGCGGCCAATTGGCCTGGCTGTGCAAGTTGTACGGCGTTAAGATGGTCTGAGCATGCCCGGTCCCGTGTGCGAGGACGGCTCATTGAATGAAGCCGCCATAGTGCTTCTGCATGCCGTTACCGGTGTGGATGAAGAACTGCTGCACGCGGTCCGCATCCGGCCTTCACGCTCCAATTGGCTCCATGCGCCGTGGTACAGTTACCATCGCGGCGGCGCGATCACCGTGGGCCGCACCATCTGGTTCACCCGGATCTGGTCCGAGCCATACGGCCTCGGTGATGGATCCTTGCGGTCCTTGTGGAAATGGCTTGTACACCTTGCGCATGAGGTCGGTCATCTTCCGCAGGCGGAACGCTTTGGCCGGAGCTTCTTTGCCAAAGCGCGCTACGTATCGGCCTTCGCTTGGCAATATGCCTCACGTGCCCTGCTCTTCCGCCGACCGGTCCACGACGGAAGTGAACTGGAACGGGAAGCGGACCTCGGCCGGCAAGTGCTCCTCCAAATGATCGGTGTTGCTGCCGAACAGCATCCGGTGGTGATCGCCGTACATCAAGACGATGTACGTAGCGTGCATGAATGGTGCGCTATGCAGGCTGGCCCCATCGCAACGGCGACGGAGGAATACCGAAGGCGGAACCTTGTTTAGCGGGCGATCACTACGTGGGTTGTGGTGCCGTCCACGTTGGACCGGAGCGTATACAACCCTGGCGCCAAGTTGCTCACATCCACCGTCCTTGTGGTCCGGGAACTCTGGGGAAGAGTACGCACAACGCTACCATCGGCACCGACCAATTCCAACGTTCCCAGTGATGCACCTTCGAGATGGAGCACGGTGCTGGCGGGATTGGGCCAGGCCCGCAACGGATCAGATCCGTTCCCCGGCGCAATGCCCGTGGTGATGTCATCGGGTTGATAAAAGAAGCGCACCACCGTGTTGACACCACCCACGGAAGTGACCTGCAGCACAGGCTCGTCCATGCCTTGTGCGATCCACTTGTACTCGATCGTCTCCGGTTCCGGGATGGCGAAACCGATGTTGAACTGTTCGATGTACACAGTGTCCGTGCGCTCGATCCGCGACTTTACGCGCAGCACTTCGAAGGTGTCGGCAGGCAGGATCAGCGTGCCCCAGCCGTCCACCTCGTTGCGCCGCATCTGATCCTGGCCGTAAAACCCGAGCGTGGGCACGCTGATCTGGTAGTGGCTCGCGGAGCTGTCCTGATCGCCGAAGTTCAGCGGGAAGCGGTAGATCCAGTCCACAGGCGTGCGCTGCACCGAGGTGGGCAGGCCGTTCACATTGGCACCGAAGCCCACATCGCGGTATCCGGCCGAATTGGACTTGAAGTAGTTGAACACGTTGCTGATGGAGAACCCTTGTATCCCAATAGACGGCCCCCGCATCGCAAAGTCCGCCTTGTTCTCCGGGTATACGAACGAGTTATTGAAGAAGAACTGGTAGAGGATCGGTGTGCTGCCCACGGTGACCATGGTATCCGCAGCTTCGGCGTTGGGGACCAAGGCACTGAAGTCCCACAGGTGCGAAGGCCCCGTGTCCGCCATGTCCGCCGTGGTAATGGTGTTCCGGTAGCGCACGGTGTCCCCGGCGGAAGGCATATCGGCCGGGCCGATGGTGATCTGTGCGGAGGCGGTGACACCAAGGAAAACCGGGATCATGAAAAGCGGACGGGAAATGTGCTTCATGGGGCCAAATTACCACGGGATGATGTGTTCCTGATCTCACCCGTCCACCGGTCGGATCAGATCCCATTCGAGTTGATCAAGTATTGAGCGCGATCCTTGGCACGGGATCCGCAGTCCGCCACCGTTACCTTTGGACCGATGCGCCATACCCTTCTTTTCCTTCTTTTTACCTTTTCGCTCACCGCTTTCGGACAATCCGACAAGGGCCGCAGGCTGGTGCAGTTCAGCGGTGTCGTGGTCACGGGCGACAGCTTGGAACCGGTGCCCTTCACCAGCATCATCACCAAGGGCAGCTACCGGGGCACCATCAGTGATGTCTACGGCTACTTCAGCTTCGTGGCGCAGGCCGGTGACACTTTGGAGTTCGCGGCGGTGGGCTTCAAACGCGGCAACTACATGATCCCCGATTCGCTGAAGGAGAACAAGTATTCCATGATCCATGTGCTCTTTCCGGACACGGTGATGCTGCGGCCCTTGGACGTGTACCCGTGGCCCAGCCGGGAGCAGTTCCGCGAGGCTTTTTTAGCGTTGGACGTCTCGGATGATGAGTATCAGCGCGTGTTGAAGCACCTCAATTCCGCCGAGGCCATCCAGCGCATGGAGAACCTTCCGCCCGACCCCGGGCTTGCCGCGCACTACCAGGCCTCGTTGGACAATACGCGCATCTACAACCAAGGCATGGCGCCGAGCATCAACCTGTTCAACCCGATAGCGTGGGCGCAGTTCGTGCAAGCTTGGAAGGCCGGGAGTTTCAAGAAGAAGCCGTAGTTGGCCCATCAGGGACCACGCTTTCTGCCGATCTCCCAAGGCCTGATAAGCCATGAGTGATCGGGGATAAATGTCACCGGGCACCTTCAGGATCCAAGTAGCTTTGCTGGTATGAGATCGATCATCGCCCCGCTGGTATTGGCCATCGTTGCTACCGCAGGATGCGGGACGCCCTTTTCGGATGCGGAAGAGAAAGCAGCATTGGAGCAAGGTGCTACACTCGCCGATGCCTCGTTCAAGGCTCTCAGCTACCGCCTTCAGCAGGCGATGAAGGAAGGCGGACCCGCCCACGCGGTGGATTTCTGCTCGCTCAACGCGCTTTCCATCGTGGACTCGCTGTCGAATGCCCATGGTGCACACATCCGCCGCACCAGCGACCGGGTGCGCGCCCCGCATGACAAACCAAATGCCGAGGAAGCCCGGATCATGCAGGCCATGTTGGCGGAATGGGAAGCTGGGGGAAAAGAACCGAATATTCCGGCCCGTGCGATGGAACACGGGGACAGCGTCGCCTTCTACGCGCCCATCTTCATCAGTTCACCGGCCTGCCTGAAGTGCCACGGCGATCCCGACGGCAGCGTGGACGCTTCCGCCTTAGGCATGATCGAGGAGCGCTATCCGGATGACCGGGCTACGGGATACGAGCTCGGGGATCTGCGGGGCATGTGGAGCATCCGTTGGGCCCGCTGACGGCATAGGTCCCGATCACATTCAGGAGCGTTGGTGACTCAGGGAACAAGCCTAGCCCTTGATCCGCTCCACCAGTTCCTTCCCCACCCGCTCGATCACGCCGGTCACCAAGGCGTTGCCCATGAGGAAAGCCCTTCGGCCGTCCGTGGTCCCTGCGGTGTGGCCGTCGGGGAACATGTTCAGGCGCTCCAACTCCACAGGGGCCAAACGCCGCAGTCGGCCCTTCTTGGTCCGTATCACATGCTTGAAACGTGAAGGCGCAGTACCTCCTTCGCCGGTGATGATCGTGCGTGCGGCCTTGTCCAATGCGTCCGGAAAGGCCATCGCGCCTTCCGCGTAGTTGTAGGCGAAGCCGCTGGTCTTGTTGGTGCGCTTCTCCTTTTTGCTGCCCTTCAGGTAGGCCCAGTCCTTCTGCCGCCCGTCGGGTATGAAGAATTCCGCTGGCACATCCTTCTCCGGGAGCAGGATGTCGCCGAGTGTGGTGGACGCACCCGTGTGCTCCGCCTCCACGGTCATGGTGAAGACCTGCCTTCCGATCATAATGCCTGCGTTTCCAAATGGGCTTGTGCCACGGGAGGCCCCGTTGTTGAAGCGTTCGGTGATGTCCGCAAGGTCACCTTCAAGGGTGAAGGTGGGGGCTCGGTCGTTCTTCGTATGCGCTGGAAATCCTTTTGCGAAGATCCCCTCCTGTAGTAGGAGCTCGGGTTTCTTCTTGGATCCTGTGACCTTCCGCCCTGACTCCGTGGAGGTGTGATAACCGAGGAAGAACACACGACGCCTGCGTTGCGGCATGCCATAATCCGCGGCATTGACCACGCGCCATTCCACCACGTAACCCAAGTCGGCCAAGGAGGCCAGCATCACCGCGAAGTCGCGTCCGCGTTGCTTGGCCGGTGATTTCAGCAGCCGGTCCACGTTCTCCAAAAAGAGAAAGCCGGGCCGCTTGGCCTTGAGGATGCGGTGGATCTCCCACCACAGCACGCCCTTCTTTCCCGCCAGCCCGTCCGCCTTGTTCAGCGTGCGGGCCACGGAATAGTCCTGGCAGGGAAAGCCGCCCACCAAGAGGTCATGGTCCGGGATCTCCGTCACCGGCACTTTGGAAATATCCCTGTTGCTGTGCCCTTCCGCGCCGAAACGGGCCACGTAGATCTCCGAAGCATCCTGCCGTTTCCGCGCAGGCTCCCATTGGTTGCTCCATACCGTCCGGAACGCCTTCGATGCGCGCTCCAAGCCGATGCGGAACCCGCCTACGCCCGCGAACAGCTCGATCACGCGCACAGCACCCTTGGGCGACTTCTTCGGCATGGGCCAAAACTATCCAGTGCTTCCACCCCGGATGCGGCCGCACCGCGCCGTTATGAACACCCCGGCCCGGAAACCGCTGACCTGTCAATCTCGCTAACTTTCGGATCCGATCAAAAACCGATCATGAAACCAAGATCCAATTATGCCAAGAACGCCCCCGGCATCTACAAGGCCATGGGCGTCGTGGAGGAATACCTCCATTCCTGCTCCATCGAGATCCCCTTGATCCATCTCATCAAGCTGCGCGCCTCACAGGTCAACGGCTGCGCGTATTGCTTGGACATGCATTGGAAGGACCTCCGCGCATTGGGCGAGACTGAGCAACGGCTCTATTCCTTGGACGCTTGGCGCGAATGCACCTGGTACACGGACCGTGAGCGCGCCGCGCTGGCATGGACCGAAGCCGTGACCTTGGTGACCGATGGCAATGTGCCGGACGCGGTTTACGAGGAGGTGCGCCCGCACTTCAGCCCCACCGAGCTGGCCGACCTCACCTTCGCCATCTCCGTGATCAATGTGTGGAACCGCTTGAGCATCGCAGGGCGGACCCCGGCGGGGACGTATAAGGTGAAGGAGCACGCTTGAGGGCGGAGTATCTGCACATGCCAGTATTCATAGAACCCGCCCCCGGATGCGGCTGCGGGGCAGGTTCAGTGGATGAGTGCTGGGCACCTACCTACGGTAGGCAGGCGCGGCAGATATGTGAGGTTCTCGCAAAGCAGAGCGCCGGGACGGAGGAGCAGTCTACCGTCCTCACGGCCGGAAATGCCAACCGAGCCCTCCTCCCACGGTCACCTCGTCCAATGGGATGGTCCCGTTTTCGGCACCTGTGTATTCCGCATGCGCCAAGCGGGCGTCCAAAAAGAAATGGAAGTGGTCCCAAATGGTGTATGTGAGCCCACTGCACAGCGCAACATTGGGAATGACACGCAACGGATCAATTCCTGCAGGTGGCGGAATTTCCGATCGCTCAGGCCGTGCGAACGAAATACCGGCTTCCATGCCGAGGGAAAGATCGAGGCGGCCATGCACCCAATGGTAGAACGGACCGACCACCACTTGATCGTTCCGCGCCATCAACGCTGTTCGTTGTTGGTTGCCCCTGTACCAGTATACTTCCCCAAGGAAGCTGATGCGGCTTTCCGGAAAATACTCCAGCCTGCCGTTCAAGTAGATGTTCGTGGAAGGAGCGTTCAATTGGAACCCCGGACTGACCGCCGCCGAGATGCGCACGAGCCCGGCCGTGTTGGACGGATCGCTTTCCTGCGCCCGTACTGACAGCGCGGAAGAGACCAGTATCACGGTGATCCATCGCGCTACCATACGTGGAAGAGCTTGTAGTTGAAGCTGAGATGGAAGAGCAGATGGCCTTCCAAACTGGAGCCACGCTCCTTGTGGAACTCGACCTCGCCGTCCTCCTGTTCCGCATGCACGTCCGAGCCGAGGTGGATCATGTACTGGCCCACGAGCGAGATGTCCATACGGTCGGTGAGGTTGAAGTGCGTGCCTATGCCGGCCTGTGCCGCACTGCTCCAGCGTTCGGCGAAGTTGTGAGGGTCGTTGTTGGCTTGCTGCATGGTGTAGTCGAAGCAATGGCCGGCAAGGATGTACGGCTGCACGGTCTGGCGGGTCGTTCCCGGATCGCGCAGGTAAAAGAGCACGCTCCATCCGATGTGCTGGTCCTGGCGATGGCCGTAGTCGCCGATGGGGCCCCGGAAGAAGTCATAGAACCAATCCGTGTTCACGCGGTCCGCAAGGCGGATGCGCAACTGCCCGCCGGCACCGGTACCGGGGCTGTTGCTGTCAGTACCGTTGAAAAGGCTGATGGAGCTGCGGCCACCGATGGAGACCATGCCTGCCCGGTCGTTTTTCTCCGGAGGTGACCCGGCACGCAAGGAGGATGCGATCAGTGCGAGTAGGATGGCAGCCGGGGTCCTCATGCACATGGAACGCTGGTGGGGCGGTTTCAAGTATCCATCATCAAGTGCGGGCTTCGGATCTTTCGGTCACAGCCCGGAGTAGTCCGTCGATGCCAGTGGAGCGTTGCGAGAGCAGTGGGGCACGGGAGGACGGCCCGACCTGAGTTTTCCTGCAATGGCCTAATTCCCGCGCCAAAGTTTTGTTAGAAGTCTCGCGCCAGCCGGCGCCAGAATTTATTCATGGAAGACTCGTGCGAGATGGGGCCCTAATGGACAAGGAAAGGACAAAGAGCAACACAGGAATGAAGTATTTCACGACTGTGGTACATCTCCCTCCCAGCGTTCGATTTTTTCCCAAGTGCCTCATCTCTCACGCCCTTCGGCCGTCAAAGTGGTCCAACCATCACGTTGGCCGAACCCAAGTTCATCACTCACTCGGCTCCGGTCGTCCCAGCTTCTTGTTGGACATCTTCCACTGCTCCTCTTCCGCCTTAAGCACTTGCTTGAGGCTGTCGCTCACGTCCTTCTCCTCGAAGTGGTCGAGGTCGGGTTGGCCGGCGTCCACCCAAGCGGAATACCAGTAGCTGCCCACGGCGATGACGGATGCGTTCATGCGGCGTTCCACCATGCCGCCCATGGCTTCTTCGTAGGCTTTGGCGAATTCTTTGGAGTATAGCTGTACGCTGCCTCGCCCGCGCTGCTCGTAGACGTATTTCCCGCTCTCCGGGAAATTCTTCTGCAGCTCTCTCTCCATGCCGAACACCGTGTCCAATGCGGCGTGGCTGGCGATCACGTTGCTCCATGCGAACTTCAGCGGATCCTCAATGTAGTGCGCACGACCTACGAAATGATCATAGTTTTCAGCGCTGAGCTCGGGGATCCTGCTTTCCCAGAAGGCGTGGATACCGTGCTGGCCGGTCATGTCGCCGTTGTAGTTCTCGGTGGTGTGCAACGGCACGTGTGAATCGGCGATGTAATGGCCGATCTCCGCGCTGTAATACAGGATGCGGTCCACGTTTCCGCGCGCGAATGCCTTCACCAAACGCCCATAGACCACAGGAATGTACCAAGGCACGATGCCGTATGCTTGGAGCGTATCCTCGGTGAATTTCTGCACGGCGAGGTCCCATTTTTCGGGAACTTCCTTGAAGGGATCCTCCCCTGCCGGCACATAATGGTCGATGTCGATGTAGTGGCGCGGTGCCTCTCCGGCCACGGCATAGCGGCGGCTATCGGGGTCGGTGGCGTGGTCGGTGATGTAATCGATGTGGCGCTTGTAGAAGCCGAACATCGCCGGTGGCAACGTAAAGACGGCCATGCGGTTGATGCGGCGGTGCCCGTAGAAGCCCCATGCCTCGGCGTCGCGCTGCATTAAGAACGGCCACAGTAACGCCAATGCGGCGAAGAGGCAGAATGAGCGGAGAAGCGTGGTCCGTTTCATGGTGGTCAATGGTCGAGCGGCACCAAGCGGTCACCGAGCAAGACTGGGATGACGTTGCTCTGGTCCGGGGTAAGGCAGTATTTCACGTCGTCCAGCAGGTGCAGTTGTTGCAATCGTTTCCGGCGCGGCGCGGCCTTGAGGATGCTCATGAAGTTGTCGCGTGCGGCCATGTAAAGATACTTCGAAGCGATGCTGCTGTCCTCCTCCACGCCGAACTTGCCGCTTTCGAGCAGGCGGTCCATCACGGCCCCGGCGAAGGCGCTGTCCTCTAAGCTGAACTTATCCTTCCAGCCGGAGCAGAGCAGAAGGATGTTGTCGTCCTGCTTCAATAGCCAGTCGGTGAGCGCGGTGAGATTGAGGAAAGCACCGATGACGAGCTGGCGCGCCTCGCGACCGGTGTGGATGGCCTGCGTGCCGTTGGTGGTGGAAAGGACAATGGTCTTGCCTTTGAGGTCCATCCCCTTGAAGGCCAGCGGTGAGTTGCCCACGGGGAAGCCCTCCACCACTTCACCGTTGCGTTCGGCCGCCGCGATGTGGCCCGGGCGACCGATGTACTGGCGCGCTTCCTCGATGGTGGCCACGGGAATGATGTCCTTCACGCCGTATTCGAACGCGGTGACCATGGCGCTGGTGGCGCGAAGGATGTCGATGACGACCACAATGCCCATGTCCTGCTTGTACAGCGGGAACTGGCCTGGGGTGTAGCACACCTCGACGCGGTATTGGTAGTCGGTATTCTGGGAGACAGCCTTCATACTATGGAGTTAGACGCGGAGACGCAGAGGACAGGTTTTAGTCAGTAAGTCCGGATTCTTGAGTCTGTGAGTCGTGAGTCTGGGCGTCGATCACCAATAGCCTTCTCCGCGTCTCTGCGACTCAGCGGCCCAGTTTCACTTTCCGACCTGGATGAACGGCGTTTTCACCACAACTCCCTTCAGCACTTTTCCTCGTACGTCCACCAAGATCTCGGTTCCCGGTGCGCTTTGCTCTTTGGGCACGTATGCCATGCCGATGGGCTTTTGCAGGCTGGGGCTCATGGTTCCGCTGGTGACCTTGCCGACCTGCTTTCCTTCCGCATTCACCACAGGGCAATCGTGCCGGGGGATACCGCGGTCGATCAGTTCGAAGCCGACCAGCTTGTTCTTCACACCCGCTTCCTTCTCGACTTTCAGCGCTGCGGAGTTGGTGAAGTCCTTGGTGAACTTGGTGATCCAGCCCAGACCCGCCTCCAACGGCGAAGTGGTATCGTCGATGTCGTTGCCATAAAGGCAGAAGCCCATCTCCAAGCGGAGCGTGTCGCGCGCGGCGAGCCCGGCCGGCTTGATGCCGAAGGGCTTACCGGCCTCCATCACGGCGTTCCATGCCTTTTCCGCCAAAGGGTTCGGCATGTAGATCTCGTATCCGCCCGCACCGGTGTAGCCCGTGGAAGAAATGAGCACCAGGCCGACGCCTTTCATTTCGGCGTACATCGCGGAGTAATACACCATGGCTCCAATGTCCTCCGTGAACAGGCCCTTGAGCGTGTCCGTGGCCTTCGGTCCTTGCACCGCCAGCAGGGACATCTTGTCGCTGATGTTCTCCAATTGTGCATCGAAGGTGTTGTGCGCATTGATCCAGTCCCAGTCCTTCTGGATGTTGCCCGCGTTCACCACAAGCACATAGTGATGGTCGTCGCCGCGCTGCATGTTATACACGAGCAGGTCGTCCACGATGCCGCCGGTGGCGTTGGGTAGGCAGGTGTACTGCACCTTCCCCACTTCCAGCTTGGAAGCGTCGTTGCTGGTGACCTTTTGGATGAGGTCCAAGGCACCGGGTCCGCGCACGATGAATTCGCCCATGTGGCTCACGTCGAATACGCCCACGGCCTTGCGCACGGTGAGATGTTCGTCGTTGACGCCGGTGTACTGAACGGGCATGAGGAAGCCGGCGAAGGGCACCATCTTGGCGCCAAGGGCTTCATGGATGTGCGTGAGCGTGATGGTCTTGGTTGCTGTGGTAGTTTCCATTTTCGGGTCGATCGATCAGTTTGTTGAAGAAGCCCACATAGCGCTGTTGCCAGGCTTGGAGGCTATAGTGTTCCACTACGGTCTTGCGCGCGGCGGTGCCAATAGTGCGGCGAAGCTCGGCATCCTCGACCAAACGGGAAATGACTTCCACCCATTCAGCCTCGGTCTTGGGTAAAAAGCCGTTGACACCATTCTCGATGATGTCGCTGTTCACGCCGACTGGGCTCATGAGCGTAGGAATGGCAAGCGCCATGTACTGCAAGCCCTTCAGCCCGCATTTGCCCCGCGCCCATTCGTCGTCCGGCAAGGGCATGATGCCGATGTCCATGGCGCGCAGGTCGTCCAGCTCGGTCTCTTTCTTCCACGGAAGGCCATGGATACCGAGTTCTTCGTACCGGAAGGATCCGTCGCCAATGACGCGAATGGCGATGCGGTCGCCGTACTTCTTTTTCACTTGAAGCAACGCAGGGACAGCATGCTTGAAATGCTGGATCGTGGTGAGGCTTCCGCTCCAGCCGATCACCACGGGACCCTCGGCACGGGATGTACGCGGCAAGTATTCCTCCGTGTCGATGGTGGTGGGTATCACCGCCACATGGGCATTGTAGTGGCGGGCGTAGTCGGCTAAGTATTCGTTCCCTGCGAATACCATGTCGGCCATGCGGATCAGTTTGGAGGTCTTCCCGGCGTCCTTCACCCATTTCCAGCGGCGGTTGGCATCGCTGACATTGGAGAGCCAAATTGAATCATCAAAATCATAGACCACCTTGGCCCGGCCGCGACGGAAGGCCCGTTCGAACCAAGTGCTGCGCGTCATCAGGGCTTCGCGGCACACGAAGATGATGTCGAACCCGTTCATGCGGGCCACGTCGGCGCGGCGCTTGGCGATGCTGCGGCGCACAAAGCCCACTTTGCCGGCCAGGTTGCCCTTTTTGTAGAGCATCCGGTCATCTTCCTCGCTGATCAGGTAGGAGACCACGCATTCGTAACCGTTCTGCTCCAGATGGCTTATGTACTGCTCGAACCGGAAGCGCTGGTTGGGGCTGCGACCGGGCCGGTGCGATGCTATGAAGAGGATGCGGGGCATGAAGTCCTAATTCGATGCGCTATGCTGCGCCGTAAGATAGCTCGGGGCGGCCATCAGACCTTCCAGCTCGGTGGTAGGCCGCGTTCGATCTCGATGTTCCCGAACGTGGTGCTTTCCCGCGCGCCGGTAGCCAAGGCCCACGGCACCATGCGATGCAAGCCATCCGCCAAGGAAGTTTCCTGAGTTTCCCCGAAGACCCGCTTCGCCTTGCTGTGGTCGCTGAAGGCGAAGGCCACCTCGTTGCGCGCTTCCAGATGGTTCAACGCGCCCTCCTTCCCCATCGTCTTCATCACCAGGGTGGCCAGCTCGTTCACGGTGTATGGCTTCTCCGCTCCCACGTTGAAGATCTCGCCGTAGGCCGATGGCATACTGGCCGATCGGGCGATCAACGGTGAAATGTCACCGACGTAGGTGAAGGCGCGCTGCTGGCTGCCATCGCCGAAGATGGTGAGGGCCTTTCCTTGCATCAGCTGGTTCATGAAGATGCCCACTACGTTCCGATAACGGTCGCCGAGGTTCTGGTATTCGCCATAGACGTTGTGCGGGCGGAACACCACATAGTCCAGCCCGAACATGTGCTTGGCCGCATAGAGGTCCATCTCCACGGCCAACTTCGCCACCCCGTAGGGATCCTCCGGCACGGGCCGCATGTCCTCGCGCATTGGTGGCTCCAGCGCCCCATACACCGCGATGGAGCTGGTGAAAACGAAGCACTTCACCTCGTGGCGGACCGAGGCGTTGATCAGGTTGATGCTCCCGATGAGGTTGTTCTCGTAGTTGAAGCGCCTGATAAAATGGCTGAGGCCCTCGGCGGCATAGGCGGCCAAGTGGTACACGTAGGTGAAGCCGTGCTCCGTGAAGAGCCGTTCCACAAGGGCATCGTCGGTGATGGAGCCATGGACAAAGACCGCCTTCGGGTCCACTTGGTCCTGGAAGCCGCCGCTGAGGTCGTCCAGCACCACCACGCGATGGCCCATGGCCAGCAGGTCCTTCACGACATGGGCGCCGATGAAGCCGGCGCCGCCGGTCACCAAGGAAGTCAGGGTCTGGGTCATGATCATTGAATCACTTGTCCGGTACGCGGGCAAAGATGCGGGCAACGGCTCAAAGGGCCAACATGGAACGTCGCGCTGCGGCTACCTTCGCGGCCATGGCCTCGCAACGACTGCTTCCCCGGTGGATGATCACGGTGATCGACCTGGCCATGTGTGCGATCTCGCTGCTGGCGGCCTATCAGCTCCGCTTCAACTTCAGCGTTCCGGCTTATGAGTACCAATTGCTCTGGCCGGTGCTCCCGCTGTTCTTCGTTGTCCGCTTGGCGTGGCACCTAGGCGCGGGGATCCAGCGCAGCATGGTACGCCACACCGGCACCGATGACGCCAAGCGGATCTTTCTCACCGTATTGGGCGGCAGCATCACCCTCTTCGTTCTCAATGCCATGCGTTACTACCTGGTGGACGGCCAATTCGTGCTGCCCACCTCGGTGATCATCATCGATTTTCTTGGCACCGCCATGCTGCTGATCGCTTCGCGGATCGGCTTCAAGCTGTTGCACCTGCGCCGCAGAGGCCGGGGGAAGGATGCGATGCGGGTGGTGCTCTATGGTGCCGGCGAGGCGGGCCTGATCACCAAGCGGACCTTGGAACGGGAAGGTTCGGCGCGCTACAGCATCACAGCTTTCGTGGACGATGCCCCGGGTAAGGTGGGCAAGCGCTTGGAAGGCGTGCTGGTGCATGCTACCGCTGAACTGCCAAAGCTGCTTCGCGAAGAAGGTGCCGACCAAGTGATCATCGCGATCCAACAGCCCGACAACGAGAACCGGCGGAAGGTCGTGGACATGGCCATGGCCGCGAAGGTCGCCGTGCGCACCGTGCCTCCGGTCCGGGATTGGATCAACGGGCAATTGAGCAGCGGCCAGATCCGGGAAGTGCGCATTGAGGACCTCTTGGGCCGGTCGCCGATCCGCTTGGAGGATGCACTGGTGCATGAGCATTTCCGCGGCCGGAAGGTCATGGTGACGGGCGCTGCGGGCAGCATTGGCAGTGAACTGAGCCGGCAGTTGATCCTCCTCGGAGCCAAAGAGACCGTGCTGGTGGACAACGCCGAAAGCGCGCTCTACGACCTGGAGATGGAATTGCGCGGCAAAGGCCAGAGCGCCTTCCGCCCGATGGTGGCCGACGTGCGCGACCGTGACGCCATGGACCGGCTTCTGGCGGAGGTCAAACCCGAAGTGGTCCTGCACGCCGCCGCCTACAAGCACGTGCCCTTGATGGAAGCCCAGCCGGACCAGGCCGTACATACCAACATCGGCGGCACGCGGAACATGGCGGACCTGTCCGTCAAGCACGGCGTGAAGGAGTTCATCCTCATCAGTACGGACAAGGCGGTGAACCCCACCAGTGTGATGGGCGCCACGAAGCGCTGCGCAGAGATGTACATGCAGAGCCTGGGAACGCTGAACCCGTCGTTGTCCATCGTAACCACGCGCTTCGGCAACGTGCTCGGCAGCAACGGATCGGGTGATCCCGCTGTTCCGCCGCCAGATCGCCGAAGGTGGCCCGGTCACCGTGACCGACCCGGAAGTGACCCGCTTCTTCATGACCATTCCCGAGGCCTGCCGGTTGGTACTGGAGGCCGCTACCATGGGCAAGGGCGGCGAGATCTACGTGTTCGACATGGGCAGCCCAGTGCGTATCGCGGACCTCGCCGACCGCATGATCCGCCTCAGCGGGATGGAGCCCGGCGAGGACATCGAGATCAAATACACCGGCCTGCGTCCCGGCGAAAAGCTTTACGAGGAGCTGTTGGCCGACCAGGAAGGGACCTTGCCTACACACCATCCGCGCATCCTCATCGGCAAAACGCGCAATGCGGAACCACAGGCCACCAACACTGCCATCGCTACGATATTGGACGCAGCGGAAACCGGCGATGCCGAGGCCTGCGTGCGGGGCATGAAAGCCCTGGTGCGGGAATATCGCAGCCAGAATTCCTCCTATGGTAAATTCGACGCACCGGACGGTCCACAGCATGTGACGCCACGGACCGGAACGAAAGAGAAGGCAAAGCCCAACAGATCATGACCGACAAGAACATCGAAACGGCCAAGCTGCAGAAGGAGATAGGCGACCACATCGGCGTGGGCGTGGACAGCCTCATGTTCAACTACGTGGAGGAACCCGGCAAGGGCGCCAAGCTCTACCTGATCACGCTGAACCCGCGCCACAACCAGAGCTTCCTCTTCCACTCCACTGAAGGCGGGACCAAACTGGAGGCATTGCGGGCCATGCGCGAATACGTGAGCACCTATAAGGACCGCACAAGCAGCTACACGGTGCAATGGAGCGCACGCGGCGAGGGCGAGTTCAACACGTCTTATTTCCGCGCCAAGAACGTGCTGGAGGCATTGGATAAGCTCTTCTTTGATCGCGATCCGAACAGCATCACGGTGTTCTCGGTGACCTTGAACCCGATCTCGTAATAGCCGGAATGGAACGCGGAAGACGCTGAAAGAGGGATTTACGCAGATCTGAGTAACGCATGTGGACCGGTCCTTGCCAGAATGACGGTTCCGAGAAATGCCTCTATTGACCGAACACAGTTGTACACCATGCGGAACACCACCCCGATACAGATCCGATTCAACGATGTGGACTTGGCGCGCCATGTTCACAACGCGGTCTATCTCCAGTACTTCGAGCTGGGACGAATGGACTTGCTACGAAAATTCATTCCAAAAGACCACGACTGGACACGGACCGGGCTGATCCTCGCGCGAAATGAGGTGGACTACCGGATCCCGATCCAGCTGTCTGATGCCGTGCAAGTAGAGACCTGGTGCGGAAGGATCGGTGCGAAGAGTTTCGACCTGCACTACGCTGTCCGCAGTACGGAAGACGAACGGATCTTCGCCGAGGGCCGCAGTGTGATGGTCTGTTTCAACTACAACGAACAACGAAGCTTCGAACTGCCCGAAGCCTGGCGTGAGGCTTTGGCACGAATGATGGAGAACGAATGAACCCAATGAAAGCCCACATGAAGAACATCACCGCCCTGGCCCTGCTCGTCCTCTTCGGAACCTCCTGCAGCGCGCAGTTCCCAAAAACCCTGACGGATGCCGCAAAGACCGTGACCGGCAGCGGCTCCACCGGCGGGCTGACCAATGCCGATGTGGTCTCCGGCCTGAAGGAGGCCCTCACCAAAGGCGCCGAGCATTCGGTGGACATCGCCTCGGTGACGGACGGTTTCTGGAAGAACGACCGGCTGCGCATCCCCTTTCCGCCCGAAGCTGAGAAGATGAAGAGCACGCTGAACAACCTCGGCATGTCCGCCCAAGTGGACAAGTTCGAGCTGACCATGAACCGCGCAGCTGAGTCCGCGACGAAGGAGGCGGTTCCGGTCTTCGTCAACGCGATCAAGGGCATGAGCGTGTCCGACGGTTTCGCCATCCTGAAGGGCGGGGACCATGCCGCCACCAACTTTCTCAAGGACAAGACCACGGCGGAACTCACGGATATGTTCCGTCCCATCGTTGAGAAAGCCACGCAGCAAGTAGCGCTCACCAGTTATTGGACACCGCTGGCCGGCGCGTACAACAAGGCTTCCATGTTCACCGGCGGCAGTGCCGTTGATCCTGACCTGGACGCGTATGTGACCCAAAAGGCCATTGATGGCCTCTTCATTCTGGTGGCCGATGAAGAGCAGAAGATCCGCAAGGACCCGATGGCCCGCACCACGGACCTACTGAGGCGCGTGTTCGGGGCGCAGTAAGCCCTTTTCGCAATAAAGAAATCGAGGTTCAGTCTTGAGTCCGTTTGCAGGCAAGTTGCAACCATGGACAGATTAGCTGATGAGAAGGATTAGCTGATCAGCTGATGGTCGCCTTGGGCAACACCATCAGCTAATCTCGCACATCAGCTAATCAGCTCATCCTAACAGAGACCAGAACGTGCGGACCGGGGATGGAAAACAACTGCCCGAAAGTTCCGGCAGCTTTGATATGTGTGTTGACTAAGGTTCCAGCGCTCCCCTACTTCCCGTTCACTAACCGCAGCACTCCGACGCGATCGGCGGAATGAATGCGGACCACGTAAATACCGGACGCCATGCCCGCCATGTTGATCGACAGTGTCTGGCCTTCAACGATCGTCGCGGCACGCAACCGGCGTCCTGATGCGTCGAGGAGGTCAACCGCGTCGATCCGGTTGGCACCGAGATCGATCCGCTGGATACCGCCTTGCTGGCCGGACCAACGGAGACCGACCAAGCCACCGTTCATCTCGTTGATGCCTGTGCAGGTCTCTTCGGCTACACACACCGTTGCCATCGCGTTCGCACAAGGTGAAACGCCCGTGACGGTATAGGTGTAGCAGCCCGGAGCGTGTACTGCAGGATCATACATACCACCGACAAGACCGCCGCTCCAAGCCCCACCGGAGTTCGGCGTTCCGCCCAACGAATCCAATAAGAAAAAGGCCGGCCCGTCCGAGCAGACGGTCAGGTTGGCGTTTTCCCCCGCATCGGCTGCCGGGACGATCCCCACGGTGATCACCGCTGCGTCCTGTGGGCAGTTACCGGGGCAATTGGTGGTGTAGGTGTATGGGCCGCTCACAGCGGTCGCCGGGTCCAAGATGCCCGAAATGACCGATCCCGTTGGACCGGTCCATTGCCCGCACGCGGATGCCCCCGGAAGGAGGTTGATCAGCACTTGGGGATCATCGGTCTCGCAGTAGGAGGCATGGGTGTCAGTACCTGCGTTAGGCGCATCGGTGATGGTGATCACCGTGGCGGAGGTATCGGCGATCCCCGATGGATCGCTTCCGGTGACCCGGACCTGATAGCCGGTGCCTGTTGCGGTGCCCGGCGGGATGGTCCCTGCAATGGAACCGGATGTGGTCGATGCCACACTGCCGATGTCCACGGCCGAGGAGAAGCTTCCGTTGATATCGGAGAGTTCCGCAGTGAACACATTTCCCGCGTTCCATGCGCCACTGGCGGTATACGGTACTGTGACGGCGCTACCGGCGCAGTACGAGGAGAAGGCGAGCGTACCGGCCGCAATGGCATTTTCATCCGAGGACGAGGTGATCACAACATCGTCAATTCCGAAAGCCGGATCGCTTGCAGCGGTGGCTTCAGCATTCACGAAGCGGAAGCCGAAGCGCAAGGTGGCCTGGCCAGCAAAGGCCGGCATTGTCAACGTCTGCTGGATCCATGCGGACTGGTTCCTGTACGCGGCGACCGGCGTGGAGACCATGGTCCAGTTCATTCCCGCATCCGTGCTGTAGTAGACCTCCCCATAGCTGTTCGGGCCGCCAGCGCAAAGCCACCAGAAGGTCAAGTTGACCTCGGATGCGCCCACGGTGCTCACATCGCTGCTCATGCGGGTGAAGTGGTTCGCCGCATCGGTACATAAGCCGTCAGCCGCTGCGAAGTTGCAATTCGTGATCCCGCTGGAAACAGCGGCTGCGCTGGTAATGTGCATGTAACTGCCGTTCGCATTGCTTATTCCCGCAGGCTGCGCCGCCGTAAGAGGAATGTTGAAGGAGAATGGGAAGCCAAAACACACCAAAGTGCCGTCACCACCCGCGTAGGAACTGTTCACCAACCAGGAATTGTCCCCACCGGCGGTGGATCCCATATCGGTGGTATTCATCGTGAATGCCGGTTGTGCCCCTTCAAAATCCTCCGTAAAAAGGACCTGCTGGCTCATGACCGGGATCAGTGAAAGTGCAAGGAGTGACGTGAGTATCGATCGATTCATGTGGACGCTGTTTGGAGGCAATATAGCGGAATTGACAAAGCCCGGAAAAATGTCAGGCTCCCACTTTCGGCGATACTGTGCATTTTTGCCTCGCCTCCGGGGCATGCTCCAGGGCCGAACAAACCACAAACCGATATGCATCCCATCCTTCTGACCGAACCCGGCGTGATCCTGGAGCCCAGTGAACTGATCTTGAACCCCGACGGCTCGGTATACCACTTGGCGCTGCGCCCGGAACATCTGGGCGATCTGGTCTTCGTGGTGGGCGACCCGGGCCGGGTGGAACGCATCAGCGCGCATTTCGACAAGATCGAGCACCAAAGTCAGAACCGCGAGTTCGTGGCCCACACCGGAACGTACCATGGCGTGCGCATTACGGCGCTGGCCACGGGCATCGGCACGGACAACATCGACATCGTGATGGGCGAGCTGGACGCGCTGGTGAACATCGACCTGGAGAAACGCACACCGAAAAAAGAGCACAAAGCACTGACGATCGTTCGCATGGGCACCTGCGGCGCGTTGCAGGAGGATGTGCCATGCGACGAACTGGTGGTGAGCCACAGCGGCCTTGGCTTGGACAATGTGTTGCACTACTACGCCCACGAGCAGACCGATGCCGAGCTCCGCATCCTTCAAGCCTTCCTTCAGCATACCGAGTGGCCGGACAACCTTCCCCTGCCCTACCTCGCCACCGGAGATGAACAATTAGTGGCACGGCTCGGGAACGGCAACCATGTGGGGCTGACCGCCACTGCCGGCGGATTTTACGGTCCTCAAGGCCGGCAGCTGCGCGCCGTGCCCAGCGTGGGCGGCTTGAACGAAGCGTTCACCTCGTTCAAGCACGAAGACCTGCGCCTACTGAACTTCGAAATGGAGACCAGCGCGCTCTACGGCCTCAGCGGGCTCTTGGGCCATCGCGCCTGCACCGTCTGCACCGTGGTGGCCAACCGCCTCCGGAAGGAATACAGCAAGGACCACCACACGGCCATCGAACGGATGATCGGGCAGGTGTTGGAGCGCTTGGTGGGCTGATAGGCTCCCTCACCGATCCCCGTTTCCAGCCTCCGCGCCGGTCCGGGATCAACAGGTGCATGGTTGAAAGATGGGCGCGGCATTCCAGCTGCCCCCTGCCTCACCCGATACTTTCGCCCAAGTCGGGACCGTATCAAAGGCCATCGTCCCGACGTATGCAACACCTGCACGTCCCCATGAGCGACACCGAGATCCAAGCATTGATCGCCTTGATCGACGACCCCGACGAGGGGATCTACTCGCATGTGCGGGAGCGCCTCCTAACGCTCGGGGAGCCCGTGGTCCCCGTCTTGGAGCATGCTTGGGAAGTGGATGACCTGGGCGACCTGTTCCGGAACCGCATCGAGGACTTACTGCACACGATCCATCTGGACCTTACCTACAACCGGCTCGTGGCCTGGAAAAAGGAAGGCGGCGAGGACCTCTTGGCCGGAGCACTGATCGTGTGCCGGTACCGCTATGCCGAACTTGACGAGAACCGGGTGAAAGGCCGGATCGCCGCATTGAGGCAGGACATTTGGTTGGAATTGAACGACAACCTCACAGCCTTCGAGAAAGTCCGCGTGTTCAACCACATCTTCTTTCAGGTACACGGATTCAAAGGGAACAAGCGCAACTACCACGCGCCCCAGAACAGCTACATCAACGAGGTGTTGGAATGTAAAAAGGGCAACCCGCTCTCTCTTGCCGTGATATCAGGTGCTTGCGGAGGAACTCGACCTGCCGATGCGCGGCGTGAACCTGCCGAACCATTTCGTGCTGGCCTACATGGACGAGACCGGAGTAGCCGCCAGCGAGCTTGGCCACGGTGATGTCCTTTTTTACGTGAACGCATTCAGCCAAGGGGACATCCTGGGCAAGGCGGAGATCGATGAATTCCTCGGGAAGCTGGAGCTGCCAACGCGGGAAAGTTTTTACCAGCCCTGCTCCAACATCGATATCGTGCGTAGGCTTCTGAACAACTTGCTGAACAGCTACGAGAAGCTGAACGACCCCGACCGCGTGGAGGACCTTCAGCGGTTGTTGTCGGCGCTGTAGTCCAGCTACCGCCAGCCTCCGAAGACCCGGCCCACAGTGGCCAGGATGATCCGCAGATCCAGCCAGAAGTTCCGCTCTTTCACGTATTTCAGGTCCAATCGGAGCTTGGCCGGCATCACCTCTTCGATGTATGCGCGCTCGGGATCTGCGGACCGCGCCAGCAGTTCGTTCTCGTCGATATAGTCGATGCTGGCCATGCCTGTGATGCCGGGGCGCACCGAGAGCACCGCACGTTGTTCCGGATCGTACATCGCTACGTATTTCGGCACTTCCGGCCGTGGCCCCACCACGCTCATATCGCCCACCAACACGTTCCAAAGTTGGGGCAGTTCGTCCAGCTTCGTCTTCCGTAGGAAATAGCCGACCGATGTGATACGCGGGTCGCGGCCTCCGATGGTCAGTTGTCCCTGGGCCTCGCTGTCCGGGCGCATCGTGCGGAACTTCAGCAGGCGGAACTCGATCCCTCCACGCCCCACACGCACCTGGCGAAAAAAGGCCCCGCCCTTGGAGGTGAAGGCGACAAGCAACGCGAACACCAGTAGGACCGGGAGCAACATCAGTAGCAACACCAGCGCAAATAGAATATCGAACGTGCGCTTTACCATCGCTCAGCCCATGACCTCGGCCACGGCGCTCTTTACGGCATCAACCACCTCGTCCACTTGGGTGTCCGTGAGGTCGTAGTACACCGGCAGGCTGATCTCGCGGCTGTACTGCCGATAGGTGTTCGGGTAATCCTCCATCCGGTAACCGAGGCCCTTGTAGAGGCTCAACAACGGCATGGGAATGAAGTGGACGTTCACGCTCACCTCGCGCTTGGCGATGGCGGCGATGACGGCGTCACGCTGCTCCTCGCTGGCCTCCTTCACCCTAAGCATGAACAGATGATGGCTGCTTTCGCGATCGGCGTCATGGAGCAGGGGAACGATGAACCGGTCGTCCTTGTTGAAGGCGCTTTGATAGCGCTCACAGAGCGCCTTGCGCCGTGGCAGGGTCTCACTGTCATAGCGGTCCAGTTCCACCTGCCCGATGGCCGCTTGGATATCCGTCATGTTGCATTTCCAGCCCGCAGCCTCCACGTCGTAGCGCCAGGCCCCTGGTCCCGTCTTGGCCAAGGCGTCCTTGCTCTGCCCATGCAGGCTCATGGTGTTGAACCACTTGTAAAGCTCCTGCGGATCGAAAGGGGCAGGTAGGTTGAAGGCGAGCGCGCCTCCCTCGGCGGTAGTGAGGTTCTTCACCGCGTGAAAGCTGAAGCCGGTGATGTCCGCCTGCGTACCGAGCTTCCGGCCATTGATAGAGGCCCCGAAGGAATGTGCGGCATCGCTGAGCACGAGGATGCGGCCCAGCTTCATCTGCGGATTGCTGCCCGCAACGCGCAGATTCACTTTCGGGGTGAAGTAGGCGCACAGATCGTCGGCGATCTTCATCAGCTCCGCGATCCGTGCCGGCATGCCACCGATGTCCACGGGAATGATGCACTTGGTACGCGGATTGACCGCGGCGCGGACAGCAGCCGGATCGATCGTGAAATCGTCCAGCACGTCCACCATTACCGGCTTAGCACCCACGTGCATCACGATATTGGCGGTGGCGCAGTACGTATATGCGGGTACGATCACCTCGTCGCCGGGGCCTACGCCGAACCAGCGCAAAGCCAACTCGCAGGCATTGGTCCAGCTGTTCAGCGCGATCACTTTCTCCACTCCGCAGTACTCAGCGAGGTGTTTCTCAAAAGCTTTGGTGCGCGGGCCGGTGGTGATCCAGCCGCTTTTCAGGGCCTCCGTTACGGCCTGAATCGTGCGATCGTCGATGCGCGGCGGAGCGAAGGGGATCATGGGCAAATCGTTCAAGGAATGGTTCAGTCCGTCGACCGCAAAGTTCGGGATGGATCCAACGTGAGCAGCCATGCGAAGAAGGCGAAGAAGATGGTTCCTGCCTGTACCTCCAGCATGCTCTCCACGGTCCAGTTCAACGCGTTCAACAGCAGGAAGGAGGCCAGCATCACATCTCCTTGCCCGAAGGCGTACACGGTCGGGACGATGACCATCAGGACCAGCAGCAGCATGCCGCCAAGGCCTAACGCCACTCCAGTGTTCAGGTATTGGTCGTGCGCGTTCAACTTCTTTTTCAACGGCTCCACGTAGCCTCTCTTCGCGTAAGTCTTCAGGAGTTCGTCCTTCACGTCCCCGGTGCCTACACCGGACCAAGGATGAGCTGCCACAACGGCGATGGACGTACGCCAAACGAGCCTGCGGTCATCAGTGCTGTTGGCGGCATCGCTTTGTAGCTGGCTTCCCTGAAAGGTGTTCAGCACCTGCCCTACCCGTTCATGCACATAATCGGTGGTGAAGTACAAGGTAATACCCGCGAGGAGCACGGCCAGAAAGCCCCAGCCCACGATGATGCGCATCCAACGATCGCTCCAACGTTCGGCCAGTACAGCGATCGCCGCGAGGACCAAGATGATCCAGCCCGCTTTGCTTGCGCAGAGCACGATGCCTAGTACAAGTAGCAAGGCCGTTGCCATCCTCAGGCGCTTACCCCCTGTCCGTTGGCCCAGCGGACGTGCAAGCAGCATCAAGGCCAACGTGAGATACATCGCCATATAGGAGGGGTGCAGGAATGTGGAAAAATCTGAAGCGAAGAAGGGAACGCTAAGCGCATAGTTGGTAAGCGTTCCCGCTGGATCTGGATGCAGGTACAAGTCCGCCGAGCGATAGCCTGCACGCACAACGCAGATCACCACCGCGATGGCATTGCCGCCGATGAACGCGAGTTTGGGCCGGTCGCTCCGGAATTGCGGGACACCAACAACCGCGATCAGTGCGAAGAGGACCAAGGAAGCCTTGATACCGAGGTCCAGACCCGCGAAATCCATGTTCATGCTCCAGAGCAGGCCCAGGACGTGCGCGCCATAAAGCAAAGCTGACCAGAACAAAGGCGAGCGGACGGTCAGCTTCCCCGGAACCGAGCGGTGCGTTACACGGGCCCAGATCACACAGCACAGCAACAAGGCCACCAAGGGGGGAAGCAGAGCAGGCCAGAGCGGCAAGGCGATGGCGATGCCCACCGCCGCCACTTCCAGGGCACGCCCGGCCATTCCCCGATGAGCGGCTTCAGGCTTTTCCATGGGCGCAGGATCGCAACAATTCAAATGTCAGGGCATCCAGCGATTCCGCGTCGGCCTTGTTCCGCAACGCCATGGCGCGACCGTTGGACCGACGACCTTCACGCAGGACGGAACGCAGCGCTTCGACCAGTTCCTCCGGGTCTTGAGACACGATGGCACCCGGGGTTACGTCGGCCAGCCGGTCCTGCACATCACCGACATCGTTCGTCACCACGGGCAGGTCGCAGGCCATGGCCTCCTTCACCATCGTGGGGCTGCCTTCACTGTTGCTGCACATCAGCAATGCATCCGCCGCGCTGAGCAATACCGGCATCTCTTCCTGGGTGATGCCACCTTGCAGCAATTCGAGTTCCATCGGCACTCCCTCGGCCTGCAACTTGCGCTCCACCTCCTGTGCGATGTCCAAGCGCTTGCGGGCCGGAGAGGTGGCATTGAAGATCACTACCTGCGGGCGCGCGGACCAGCCCAGCCGTTGTCTCGCCTCATCTCGGGGCACGGGAATATAGCGCCGCAATTCCACGCCCATCGGCAGGATCCGCACCAGATCGCGCTTCCACCAGAGGCGATCGCGCAGTTGTTCGCTCACGCAAATGATGCCCGAAGCACCCAGTGCTGCGAACTGGGACATGAGACGCCCAAGCAGGTCACGAAGAAATCCGTCATGCGGAGTGTGGTTGAGGTCGCTTCCGTGAAAAGTGATCACCACCGGCACGGGACTGGTCATCACGGATAACAGGGCAGTGACCGTACCGTAGTGGGCATGTACCACGTCCGGGCGAAAACGGCTCATGGTCTCCTTCATCCGCCGCCGTTCCTTGATGATCGCGGAAGGCGAGGTGCGGCTTTCGAGGAAGAAGATCTCGACCACCGCATGGTGCATCTCCGCCATGGCTCTCGCTTGGCGACGGGAGAAGACCATGGTGCGTTCCTCGGCCCTGCCGGGGATCACCACCAGAAGCCGCAACGGCTTGTCATCCTCAGCTTCAACCATGCGGCGAAGATGGGGAGCCGCGCGGCCGCCACCAAACCCGGCTCAGCGGTTGGTGCCGATATCCGCCGGACGCACCCTTCGGCCCAGCAGCACGAAACGTACGATGCCTTGCAAGTATCCCACACCATAGGCCACATGCACCGTGAAGAAGGCCACCAGCATCCAAAGCAAGGCGGACATCCGCGAACCCGCTGCGGCGATGCGGGCCGAGACTACGGCCACCACGAGCAAATAGGCGGAGACCATCATTGCCCAGCCGAGGCTGAGCAATGGCAAGGCCAATGCCAGCAAGGGAAGGCCCAAGAGGGCGAGGACGAAGAGCGGTGGCGCGAACTGCCTCAAGGTGGCCGGCGCGCCAAGTTTGATGTTCACCAAGGGTTTGAACAAGCCGTACTCACGGTACATCCGCCAGAGTTTCGAGATCTGATCGCGGCCGTAGTATTGGATCCGCACCTGCGGAAGAAGCATGATACGCCCCCCCGCCTTGATAATGCGCCCGTTGTGCTCATCGTCCTGGTTCCGGATCAGTTCCTCGTCGAAAAACCCGATGCGATCGAAGAGCTCCCGCCGAAAACAACCATAAGGTACCGTGTCCACTTCTTGTTCCCCTTCCACGCCGATCCGGAACATCGCATTGCCCACGCCCAGCGGGCTGCTCAAAACCTGCGCAATGGCCCATGCCTTGTTGCTGCCGTTGGCGGGCAAGGTCTCCCACACGCCGCCTGTATTGTCCGCGTGCAGGCGGTCCAAAGCCTCGGTGAGGACGGCTACATAGTCGTTCGGATAGCGTGAATGTGCGTCCATCCGGACGATGAAATCCCCAGTAGCAAGACGGATGGCCGCATTCAGTCCATGGGGCACCACGCCAGCGGGGTTTTCCACCAGGACCACTTCCGGATTTTTCGCGGCGATCCGTTCCACGATGCCTTGTGTATCATCCTCGCTCGGTCCGACGGCCACCAGCACTTCAATGTCAAAGCCCCGTCGTTCTTGGGCCAAGGCATCGCTCACGGCATGGTCGACATGGGCGGCCTCATTGCGGCAAGGAATAATAATGGTGACCCGATGGCTCATGGTGCGATCGGCTTGTTCCTTGATTCTCGCCGACAACCCAGGAAGGTTGCCAAGAACACGATCCCGATGGGCATTGCGAAGCCCTCGAACACCAATGCCTTCACGATCTCCGGTCCATCGCGGATGAGGATGGGCATGAAGGCGGCAAAACAACTGGTGCCCATGATGGCAAAGACATGCCATACCAAGGAGTGTAGTGGCGGCGCTGCCCGCATCCGCATGAGCCCCCCCCATAATAGCCCGAGCAGCAGCCCACCGATGGCAAGTCCTGCCCAGCCCCCGTTGATATACCAACCTGCGGCCTGATGGATGGTATACCCTTGGCCCGGTTCCAACTGCGCTTGCTCGGCATAATGATCGTAGGCGGTCGGTGGCCGCTCCTCTTTCATCATGCGCGGTACCATGGATGCGGCGATGTAACGCACACTGATGTACGGCTTGGGCCGCACCTCCTTTCGCAGGATGCCATAAAGTGAGAAATGAGCGCAGAAGAATTCGTTCGAGAAGATGCGTTCGCCCATTTCCGGGATCCCCCCCTTGGTTTGCCGGGGCACATGCTGGATGATCGGCAGGGTGAACGGGGGGAGCTTCTGATTGCCTTCAAGATCCAAGGCGCTCATTTCCTGCCACGTGAGGTTGCGCACCTTGCCGGTCACCATCAAAGGCACAAAGACCACCGCCAGATAGAGAGCGAACTGCCACCTTCGTGGAAGGCCGTTGTTGAGAAAGAAGACCATGCTGCCCAGGATCAACGCCATGAACAGCTCATGCCGGTTTCCAAGGAGCATCAAATAAAGGGAATAGACGATCAGGGCCGACGGATAGGCCCAACTCGACCATCGTTGGCCCCGGGATGTGAAGTAGCGAGCATTCCGGCCCGTGAGTTGGATGGCCCAACCCAGGAGCAGCGACAAGCAGACCAGTTCATTGCAAAGGCCATGAATGCTGGCCCCGGCATATTCCGTATGGCGGGTGTACTGGTAAATGGATAGGTGCGCGGCGATAGCGTCCATGAGAACGGGACGAATAATGGCGAAGCTGCCCAACCCCGCCACCAGCGCCAACAGGAAGAAGACGCGATGATCGACCATTCGTGCCGGGACGACAGGGATCTTTCCTAGGCGGATCCTCCGCACCATGTACCAAACGCCGACAATCATCAGCGCCGTATAAGCGAAATAGCCCAATAGCGCCATACGGTAGTTCCGGTCCAATTCGAACGGGAACATCTTCTCCATCAAGTAGTAGTAGTTCAACCCGATGTGATAGCCTTGATATCCCGAGAGCGCATCACCGATGAAAAACCACGCACCGAGGAAGGTCCAGGCATAGAGAACGGCCATGCCCACGACAAAGGTCCACTGGCCGGTGCGCTTCACGATCCACACTGTGGCCCATACCACAAAGGCCGTGATGGCGATGAGAATGAGGTAACTGATCATTGAGGTGCGGTGTTCTCTCCCTCCAAAAGGAGCGACAATATCCCCTTTTCATCCAAGCGGTCGCTTTGGCGTACGCTGGTGGCCCAACCTTGAAGGTGTTCCATCGCTGCCGTTGTGGGGCAGATCACCCGCAATGCGACCAGCGACGCCCAGCGGTCCCAGCGACCGGGTGCAGCACCCACTATGAGTACCAACGGCGCACGCAAAATAACGGCATAGAGCAATGCGGAAGCGGGGTCCTGGCGCACCACAATGAATTCGGGATGGCTTCGGCGTTCCTCCCGGCGCAGGGCGGATGCTCGCGCAAAAGCCCCAAGGATGCCACCACCAGCGCGCAACCGCAAGGTCAGCCACTGTTTGTCCTCGCCTGTGCCATCCGAAGCAACTTCGGTCACGGTCACCGGTTCCAGTACCACCACGGCTGCGCTCTCGTCCTGTTTGGCACGCAGGTCCTTGGCAACCCAATGGATATCACGCAAGGTGAGCAGCGCCAGCACGACCAGCGGGGCCAGCACCAGTATCGCGGCCAACCACCACACGGGCGTCACCCACGTGTAGAGCAGACCCGCCAAGACAAGCACCACCAAGGCCCAGAAAAGATTGAAGGTGTTGCGCGGCGCATTGTGATATGCATCCAGCACACTGCGCAACGACACGTAGACTCCGTACATGCCCGCACCGAGGAAGACCACGCGGCACATGGGTTCCATCTGTTCACCCACCGGCCCGAGATAGACGCGCAACAAGGGTGTGGCCACCGCTTCGAAGAGCAGCACCATCACCACGCCGGAGCCGAGAACGAACCAGGATACCCGGATGATCTGCTGCCGCAAGGTTTTCCATTGCTTACGCCCCAGCATCGATGCCACGGACGGCAAAAGGATCAAGCTCAAGGGCGAATAGGCAGCGCCGGCCACGTTGACCAAGGTGATGGCGAAGGCAAGGCTGGCGCCGGTGGAAATGCCTTCCACATGGTTCACCAAGAACACCGGCAACGACAACAATGAAGCGAAGATCATATCGCCGGGCAGACGCAACGTACCGAAACGGACCATGCGCGCTGCGTCCTCCGGATCACGCAGCGCCGGACCGGTCAATGCCGACCGCAGCAACACCACGCCACTGATGCCCACCCAGAGCAAGCCGGTCGCCCAAAGCACATGCTCCAGCCCGTTGGACCAAAGCATCGCGCCGTTGGGCACCACCGCAATATTCACGGCCTGTAGGATGTTGGAGCGCGTGGCCATGCCATTGCCCCGCAGGTAGCCGTGGGCGAGGGTATGAAAGAGCAGTCCCGTGGCCAGCAACGCTATCGGAAGGATCAGCGAGGCATGGTCGGAGGTGCCGAAGAACGCGCTTGACAACGCACCGGGGATCCCCGCCGCCGTGACCAACATTCCGATCGAGATCAGCGATAACCGCTTCACCGCCACGCGCAACAGGCCCACCTGACGCTCCTTGGTGGCCGCCATCGCCACATAACGCACGATCGCCACCGCCATGCCGCACATGGCAATGGTCTGCATGAAGGATGTGGTTCGGCGGACGATGGTATAGCTTTCAAAGCCTTGATCGCCGAGCCGGTCCGCCGCCAGCTTATATACGAGCACCGTGGCCACAAGCACCAGTCCCTCCGCCATGAACGTGGTCGCATGCCCCCAGCGGGCCTTGGATATGGTGAACGGTCGGGCCATCACTTCAATGGAAGATCTTGTGACCGCCGATGCACAGGACCATCGTCAATGAAGTAAGCGATCGACCGCCTCATACCGCGCCTGCTTCTTTTTCGGAGGTGCGATGGAAGGCGACCGCCCGCAAATGATCCAAGGTTTCCCTGGCGTGCGTGGTGCCGTCCCCGCCCAAAGGCAACACCATCGCCTCGCTCTGCCGCCACCACAAATGCTCACGCACGCTTTCATCGGAGCAGATGATGCCGGCAGTGAAGAAGGCGGCCAATTGACTGAAAATCCCGCCCACCCATGGCCGGGCGATGCCGGGGATCCCGCGGCGATCAAGATCGTTCCCCATGAAGGTGACCACCACGGGCACCGAGCTGACCAGCACGGCGAACAAGGCGGCCACCGACCCGAAGTGCACATGGACCACGTCCGGTCGGCGTTCGTGTATCAAGCGCTTCATCCGCTTTCTGGAACGCAGGAGCTGCCTGATGGAGGAACGGCTCTCTAAATGGAACAAGCATACTTCAGAACCCTGCGTTTCAAAGGCGCGGGCCTGGGCCTTGGAGGCTGTGAAGGTGCTGCCCTCCTCCTTGTCCGGGATCATCACCAGCACACTGAGGCGATGCGCTTCCCGCGAGGCAAGCCGGAGCAGTTCGCTGCGGACGAACCGCACATCGCGCCACGTGGCCCAACCTAAGTACAGCATGGAAACCACCAGGACCACACCCATGGTGTACCGGGGTGTGGGAATGAGCAGGTGGACCATACTGCCCACGAGCAGCAGCACAAAGGCCATGACCAGATTGATCCCGTTCCGTGGAGTATGGAAGTAAGCATCCAGCACACTGCGCATACCGTTGAAGAACGCAAAGGGCAGTGCCCCGAGGAAGATCAGACGGCTCATCCATAAATAGTTGGCCCCGGTAGGTCCCAGATAGAGTTCCAGCAATGGACCGGAAAGCAGTTCGAAACCGAGCATCAAGGCGAAGGAAGCCGCGAGGATCACCCAGGTCATGCGGGCGATCTTTCGTTCCAGGCCGGTATGATCACCAGCGGCGAGCTGGCTGGAGGCCGCAGGGAGCAATAACAAGGCCACCGGGGAGAACGCCGCAGCGGCCAAGTTCAGCAATGTGGCGCCGAAGCCCACCTCGCCGCTGAGATCGAGGCCATAGGTGCGCATGGCCACATAACCGGGGATCGTGAGCAGGGCGCCCAGCGCGATATCCCCGGGAACACGGGGAAGGCCGTAGCGAAGCAGCTCGCTCCGCTCCTTTCGCATTTTCTCCTTGGCGGGTGCCATGAGCCCGGGCAGGATCGACAGCAGCGGCGCCACGGTCCATGTGATGGCCGTGGCCCACAGCACGTCCACCATTTCATGGAAGACCAAAAACGCCGCGCAGGGCGCGATCGCCAATACCATGAGCTGCACGGCGTTCGCCGCCACCATGGCGCTCTTTCCGCGTAAATAGCCGTAGGCCACCCCGTGCAAACTGATCCCGACGGTCATCAGTCCCAAGGGCGGCATCAATTCCGCCTGCGCCTCGCTTCCGAACACGGCCCAGGCCAAAGGCTTCGCAAAGAGCGTGCAGACACCCCACACCAAGAGGCCCAAGGGCACCACCCAGTACAAGGCACCGCGCAGGTAGCCGCGCTGGCGGTCTGTCGAGGCGCTCATGGCCACGAAACGCGTCAAGCCCACCATGGCCCCCATCAAAACCACGGGAAAGACGAAGGAAACGGTACGCCTTACGATCACATAGAGGTCCAGATCCTGCTTGCTCACCTGCGCCGCCAGCCGGTACGCCAGAACCATGCCCACCATGGACAGCGCCTCGGTCAAGTAGGTGAGCACGCTGTCGCGCCCCTGCGGTGAACGCAGCAAGTCCTTTATCTTCCCGGCCATGGGCGGCGAAAGTAGCGCAACTGGCCGCTTTACTTGCCTTCATCAGCCCTTGGCACCGCTCATCCCGAAACGCTCTCATAGGCCGGAAAAGGTGGGCTATCTTTCGCATCGAAGAAATGATGGACATGGATTTTTTTCAATGGCACTGGTGGGCGGGTCTGGCCTTGTTGATGATGATCGCCGAGATCTTCCTCCCCGGCTTCTTCCTGTTCTGCCTCGGCATCGGCTGCATCGCCGCGAGCATCACCGCCGGCCTTGGCTTCGGGCCTGCTGGCCAACTACTTCTCTTCTCCGCCTTTTCCCTCCTGGCCTTCTTCACGGTGCGCCCCATATTGATGCGGCGCTTTTGGACAAAAGAGCATGTGCGCACCAATGCCGACGCACTTGTAGGGCTGCGCGGCCGCGTCAGTCAGGACTTCGATCCCGGCCTCCGCTTGGGCCGCGTGCAAGTGGGCGGCGACGACTGGCGTGCCGAGTGCCTCTCTGATTCTCCGCTCCACATCGGCGACACCATCGAGGTGGTCCGTGTGGAAAGCAATACGCTGATCATAAAACCCCTAACCAACTCTTGAACCATGGGTCCTGGAACCATCATACTCCTGCTTATCGCCTTCTTCGTCATCTTCATGGTCGCGAAAGGCGTGCGCATCATCCAACAAAGCGAGGCGATGATCATCGAGCGCTTCGGCAAATACCGCGAAACGCTCACCGCCGGCTTCAACGTCATCATCCCGGTGTTCGACAAGCCCCGCGAGATCATCTTCCGCTACTCCCGCGAACTGCCTGACGGCAACAAGTACGTGCAGTTCGTGAAGAAGGAGCGCCTCGACCTGCGGGAGACGGTGTACGACTTTCCCAAGCAGAACGTGATCACCAAGGATAACGTGGGCACTGAGATCAATGCGCTCCTTTACTTCCAGATCATGGACCCCGTGAAGGCGGTGTACGAGATCGAGAACCTCCCCTTGGCCATCGAGAAGCTCACCCAGACCACGCTGCGTAACGTCATCGGGGAACTGGACCTGGACGAGTGCCTCACCAGCCGCGACACCATCAACGCCAAGTTGCGCAACATCCTCGATGAGGCCAGCAACAAATGGGGCGTGAAGGTGAACCGCGTGGAATTGCAGGACATCAACCCGCCGCGCGACATCCGCGAGGCCATGGAGAAGCAGATGCGCGCCGAGCGCGACAAGCGCGCACAGATCATCGACGCCGAGGGCACCAAGCGCGCCGTGATCCTGCAGGCCGAGGCGGTGCAGCAGAAGCAGATCAACGAGGCCGACGGGCAGAAGCAGGCACAGATCCTCGAGGCCGAGGGCGACGCACAGGCCCGAATCCGCCGCGCACAAGGTGAGGCCGAGGCGATCCGTTTGGTCACGGAGGCCATCAAGGGCGCCAACGCCGATCCGGCCAACTACCTCATCGCTATGAGATACCTCGATACCCTGCAGGATATGACCTCCGGCAAGGATAACAAGGTGATCTATATGCCCTACGAAGCCACCGGGGTGCTCAGCAGTCTGGGCGGTATCAAGGACATGCTAGTGGCGGGCGGAACAGGCAAGTAGCCCTTCCATCCACACCAAAAGAAAGCGGGCCCAGGTCCGCTTTCTTTTTGGTCCTTGTCCCCGGATGTTCCAGAGGCGCGATGCTTTCCCATCGCACCTGCACGTCCGAACAAGGTCCTCCCTCCAGATGTAACTTCGTTACCATGGCACGCTCATACGATACCCTGTCCCAAGCCGTGAACGATCTACAGGCACGCGGCTATACTGATGAATTGACGCTCCATGATGAATGCGTCATCTGCAACGGGAACAACACGGCGTTACACCCGGATGACTTCATCATTGACGAGTTCCATCGCTTCGAGGGGGAATCCAACCCCAGTGACGAGAGCATCGTCTATGCGATCAGATCCGTGAAGCACGAGGTGAAAGGGGTGCTGGTGAACGCCTTCGGCCCCGACGCCACGAGCCTCAACCAGACGATGGTGGACAAATTAGCCACGCACCGCTGAGCGGTGGCCTAGTAGCGGAGCTCACTTACCGACGAGGTCGAAAGTGAGTTCCACCATATCGTCGATCATCTTGTCCCCCAGTGAATCGAAGAACTGCCCGGAGCGGAACTTGATATCGTAATGTGTGCGGTCGAAGATGATGGTACCGGCGGTCCGGATGCCCTTCTTCTCCTTCCAGGCCAATGCATCAAACGTCACCGGATGGGTGATGCCCTTGATCGTGAGGTCGCCAGTGACGGAATAATTAGGCTTGCCGTTCTCCACGCCATGGATCGCCTCCACCCGGGTGGTCTTGAAATTGGCCGTCTTGAATTCGGCCGTATTGAAAAAGTCCGGTGACTTGAGGTGGCCTTCGAGCTTGGCGGCATATTCCTTGTCCATGTCGGCATTCGTGATGGTGGTCATGTCGATCGTCACATCCGCGTTCGTAAGCCCGTTCTCCCCCCACCCGATCGTGCCCGACTGAACGCCGATCGAGCCATGATGCTCGCCTGTGACCTTTTTACCGGTCCAGACCAATTTGGTGGCCGTGGGATCGATGGTGAAAGTGGACTGGGCCATGGCAGCGCCGGTGCCTGCCAACAGGAGCGCGAGGGAAAGTGTCTTTATCATGAGTTCGGGTTTATCCTTCGTGTGCTGAATGTTGTGATCCGGCCTATGGACGCAGCTTGTCCATGCCGTGGTTCATTGCCTTGGCCTCAGCTGTGGACAACCTTCGTGCCACCTTCGCAACGAGCTCCTCCGTAGCGCTTTCGATCACCGCCAGCAAGGCATTCCCTTTTTCGCTGATCAGCAGATGGACCACACGACGGTCCTTTTCGCAGCGCTCACGGAGCACCAGTCCCTTAGCGATCAGTTTATCCGTTAGGCGCGTGGCGTTCGGTGCGCGGTCCAGCATCCGTTCCAGCACCTCATGCATGCACATCTCCTTTCCCTTCGCCCCGCGAAGGATCCGCAGAATGTTGTACTGCTGGGGGCTCAGGTCGTACGGCTTCAGGCGCTCCGTTTCGTGATGCTTCAGCCAATTGGAGGTGAAGAGCAGATTGAGGAGCAACTTCTGATGCTCGCTTTTAAAGTCCATCCGAAGCTCCTTCTCGATACTGGCCATGATGCAAAGTTAATCGAATTATTTTCCATGGTGAATATATTGGGCGATCACTCCTTCCCTGGTCCCCCTTAAATTGGTCCCCTCAAGAAATGTCCATGCGCCAATTGCTTCCACTTTGCCTGATCGGCGGTCTTTTTCTGGCCGGTTGCACCACACCTGAACAGCCTGAAAGCGGGGGCACGCCTGCCCCTGTGGATCCGGCTCAGGGCACGGCCCAGAATGGCTCCGATGACTGGAGCAGCGGCGATTCGTTGCTCACCGTCATGGGTCCCCTTCAAGGTAAAGTGGTGGCGGACATGTTCGCCGGGGACGGTTACTATACATGGAAACTGCTGGGGGCCGGGGCCCGGGTACTGGCCATCGACGACAACCCTGCGAACATCGCCGCCTTGGAGGCGCGCAAGAAGGCAGAGGGCATCGGTGACGAACGCTTGCTCGTCCGGCTGACCACCCCCGGCGTGACCGGGCTCATACCCAATGAGGTGGACTTGGCATTGATCACTCGGGAATACTCCCAGTTAGGTGATCGGCAGGCCTGGTTCGCGCAGTTAATGGCAGGCGTGCGGGACCCGCACACCTTTTACCTGGTGAACTACATCCCGCAACAAACCCCGGAGGGACCGCCACTTTCCCAACGCATGGGCTTCAACACCGTGGCGGATGAGGTCACTGAATTCGGCTACGGCGACGTGGGCATCCTGTACAAGAAGATGCCCTACCGCTACATTCTCTTTGGTGCTGTGCCTCCTCCTGACACGGGGGATTGAGCGTGGCACATGGCCGATGCCCCACCGGCAAGGCTAATTCATCGCAGTTGCGTGGATGCCCGTAAAGCGTAATGGGGAACCCTCCGATAGGTCGGGCGCGGAGTTCGATGACTGAAGTGATGGTCTTCGTTCCTGCTTCCGGAAGGCGACCCGGGCGTCAACCAACTGGACCAGATCGTTTGGCAGAGTGTCTCCGCGAAGTGAACGATCATTAACTGCAAGACCATGAACACCACACCTGAGATCATCACTACCATGGAATTGCCTACCGCCGTGATCCACCTACAGATCCCCGGCCGCGACATGCCGAAGTACATGGACCCGGCGATACAGGAGATCCTCAAAGCGCTGACGGACCATGGTCTTCAACCGGCTGGTCCGATGTTCTCCTATCATCACCGCCGCCCAGCGGACACGTTTGACTTTGAGATCGGCTTCCCGGTGCCGAAGGCGATCAAGCCAACAGGGCGTGTGGTCAACGGCTCGTTGCCTGCGGAGAAGGTTGTGCGCTCGGTTTACCACGGGCCATACGAAGGACTTGGGCAAGCATGGGGCGAATTGGAGAGGTGGGTAAACGCACAGAAATTGAACGGAACAGGGCGTTTTTGGGAGTGCTACTTGATCAACCCGGCTGAGGTGAAAGATCCAAAGGAATACCGCACGGAGCTGAATTGCGTGATCGGAGAATAGCACGCGATCCGTTCAGCGCACCTGTACCGTCGACCCACCGGGTCGACATACAGGCGCGATCAGCGATACTTAATACCACAGAACAGAAATGCCAGAGACCAAAGAGCTGCCCATCATCTCCTTCGAAACTCCGCAAGCTTGGGACGCATGGCTTGCGGAAAACGGCCACAACTCGCGGGGCATCTTCATCAAGATCGCGAAGAAGGCTAGCGACGTGCTTTCGGTGAACTATGCCGAAGCGTTGGAAGTAGCGCTCTGCCATGGCTGGATCGATGCGGTCCGCAACAAGTATGACGACACCTACTTCTTGCAGAAATACACACCGCGCGGTCCACGCAGCATCTGGAGCGAGATCAACAAGAGGAAGGTGCAACAGCTGATCAAGGCCAAGTTGATGCGACCCGCTGGGCTTGCCACAGTAAGGATCGCCAAAGCGAACGGCCAATGGGACCACGCGTACGCCCCGGCGAGGACGATCACCATTCCACCGGAACTGCAAGCGGCATTGATGAAGAACAAGAAAGCTGCTGCGTTCTTCAAGACGTTGACCGGCAGCAACCGCTACGCGATCCTGCACCGGCTGCATACGGCAAAGAAAGAGGAAACACGTACCAAACGGCTCGCGCTTTATATTGGGATGATGGAGCGCGGCGAAACCATTCATTGATAACCATCCAAGACAACATGACCACCCAGATCTTCGTCAACATGCAGGTCAATGACCTGGCCAAGTCGAAAGCCTTTTTCGAAGCGCTCGACTATTCATTCAATGCACAGTTCACCAACGACGATGCGGCTGCCTTGGTGATCAGCGATACCATCTACGCGATGTTGCATACGCCGACAAGTATGACGCGTTTCCTTCCGAAGGGGAAGTCCGCCGCTGTTCCGACGAAGCAAACCGAAGTGCTGCTGGCCCTTTCATTCGAAAGCAAGGATGCAGTGGACACGATCTACGACAAGGCCATCGCTGCGGGAGCGACGGAATGTCGTCCTACGGAGGACCACGGCTTCATGTATGGCCGCAGCTTCAATGATCTGGACGGCCACATCTGGGAAGTGTTCTGGATGGGGACTTCGTCGGTGGATTGATCCGATATGGGGGGACGAGCGGGAGCCGGACGTGGCATGGTGCTACCATCTCATCGGCACATTCCAACATGAAACCTTCAGCCAAGAACACTGACGAATACTTAACGATGTTGCCGGACGACCAGACCAAAGCCTTGCAAAAGCTTCGCAAGCAGATCCTCTCCGCCGCTCCGAAGTGCGAAGAGTATTTCGGCTATGGCTTGCCGGGCTTCAGGTACAACGGCCATCCGTTGCTGTACATGGGCGCGGCCAAGACCCACTGCGCATTGTATGGCATGATGCCGAAGGGTTTCGATGCGGAATTGAAGGATTTCAAGGTCAGCAAAGGCACGATCCGCTTCACACCTGAAAAGCCCTTGCCAGCAGCATTGGTGAAGGCGATCGTAATGGCGAAGGTGGAGGCGATGAACGCGAAGTATCCGGTGAAGACACAAGCAAAACCGAATAAGGGTTTCACTGCATCTTGATCGTACTGCGCCCGGAAAATGAAAGTGGTGGCCCCAAAAATTCCACCCCTACATGTGAAGTTGAATTGTTGTGGTTGCCCCGTCAGCAACAGAGTCCCTGCCTTCGGACCTATCCCTCCAGTTCCAAAACCTTGGAATTGTCCACCCTTTCCAGATGGATCGTCTCCTCCCCTTTCGGCAATCGCCAGTGGATGTCCGCCCCTTCCTGGTAACCGATCAAGGCCGAGCCCATCACGGTGAAGACGGACAGCTTATTGGCCTTGAGGTCCGCGTCCTTCGGCATTACGAGCTGCAGGTTCTCCTTTCGTGCGGTCGGGGATTGGAAAGTCACCACACTGTTCACCCTCACCACGTCTTGGGGCAGGTCCTTCTCTTCGCGGACATCCGCCTGCTTCAATTCCTCGAAGAGCAGGTCCAGGCTTTCTTGCACGGTGATGTCGGCGGGGGTGAAGCCGATGATCCAGGACATGATCAGGTCACGTTCCTTGGCGGAAACGATCAATTTCGGGTTGGTCATTTCAAATGCGTTTGAGTTCTGTGATGATGGCTGAAAGGCTCTCTTTCGCATCGCCGAAGAGCACCTTGCAGTTCTGCCGGTCGAACAATGTGTTCACCACGCCGGAGTAGCCTTTGGCCATGCTGCGTTTCATCACCACCAACTGCTTGGCCTTGTACGCACGGATGATGGGCATGCCGTATATGCTGCTATCAGTATCGTTCTCCGCCGCAGGGTTCACTACGTCGTTGGCCCCGATCACCAGCACGGTGTCGTAGTGCTCCATGGTGTTGTTCACCTCGCTCATCTCCAGCACGGAGGCATACGGGATGTTCGCCTCGGCCAGCAGTACGTTCATGTGCCCGGGCATGCGGCCGGCCACGGGGTGGATGATGAAGTGCAGGTCCACGCCGGTTCCTTTCAGCATTTCCTGCAACGCAAAACACTCGCGTTGTGCTTGCGAAACGGCCATGCCATAACCGGGCACAACGGCCACCTGCTTGCTGAAGGCCAGCAACGACGCGGTTTCCACAGCAGTGATGGAACGGATGTCCTGCTCTGCTTCGGACTGAGTGCTCTTGCCCGAAATGATCTTTCCAGCAAGCACACCGCCCAATGAACGGTTCATCGCGGAACACATCTGCAGGGTGAGCAGGATGCCGGTAGCGCCCACGAGAATGCCGCCGATGATCATCACGGGGTCATGGAAGAGCAGGCCAGCGAACAAGGTGGCCACACCGGTCAAAGCGTTCAGCAACGAGATCAGCACGGGCATGTCCGCGCCGCCGATCGGTAACGTGAGGAACACGCCGTACGCCAACGCCGCAATGGCAATGCCCAGCAACAGCGCGGGGTACGCCGATGCGTCCACAGGCATGGCGAGGTAATAGATCACCGCCGCCACCAACAAGATGAGCAGCACCCGCGCCAGCACTTTGTGGGCTTGTGCGGGGCGGGGCAGCTTGCGGCCGACCAATTTCAAAAATGCCACCATGCTGCCGGTGAAGGCCACCCCGCCGAAAAGGGTGGCAAGGATCAATACGCTACCGAGCAGTTTATTGTCCACCGGAGTGCCCGTTCCATAAACCTCGTTCAACCCCAGCACCACCGCGCAAGCACCGCCCAAGGCGTTGAAGATGCTCACCAACTGCGGCATGGCGGTCATGGCCACACGGTTGCTCCATGCCTTTCCGATCACGGTGCCCATGGCAAGCAGGCCCAGCAATAGAAGCAAGTGGGTCGACCCCGCCCAACCAGTGGCCACCACCACGGCTGCCAAAGCAAGTACCACACTGGCGGCTGCCAGCATGTTCCCCGTTTTAGCGCGGGCGGGATCGCCCATGAACTTGAGGCCTTGCACAAGCCCCACAGTGGCAAATAGATATGCGAACTGCATCATCATGCTTTCGGACCCTTGGCGGGTTTGCGCTTCACGCTGAACATGGAAAGCATGCGGTGTGTGACGAAAAAGCCCCCGGCCAGATTGATGGAACCCAGCAGCACCGCAAGCGATGCCGCAGCGAGGGTCCAGCCATGGTCCAGTGGCGTATTGAGCAATTGCACGATACCACCAAAAAGGATGATACCGCTGATGGCGTTCGACCCTGACATGAGCGGTGTGTGCAGCACGGCCGGTATGTTCTTGATCACCTCGAAGCCCAGCAGCAGGCTCAGCGCGAGTACGAACACGCCGTCAATGGGGGTTATGCTGTAGCTCCAGTCCATGAAGGTCAGTTTGCGGCCGTTTGCAGGGCAAGGACCCGCTCGTTCACCGACGCACCGTCCCGTACCACGAGCGTGGACCGTAGGATGGGGTCGTCGGCGTCAACTTCCTTGTTCTTGAGCAAATGCTCAATGAACGCGACATAGTTGTTCGAGAGCAGGAACGACGTGCTGTGCGCGCAGCTGCATTCGATGGAAGTGGGGCCAAGGATGGTCACTTCGTTGTGCATCACTGTCTTGTCCGCCTTGGTCAATGCGCAGTTCCCTCCGGTGGCGGCAGCAATATCCACCACCACGGCACCGGGCTTCATGCCCATCACCATCTCCTCGGTGATCAGCAAGGGTGCCTTTCTCCCGGGGACCCGTGCCGTGGTAATGACAACGTCCGCCTTGGATGCTTCCTCGTGGATGCGGTCCCGTATTTTTTGCAGGAAGGCCTCGGACTGCTGGGAGGCATATCCACCGCCATTGCTGTCGTCCACCGCGCCCTCCACCTCGATGAAGGTCGCGCCCAAGCTTTCCACCTCCTCCTTCGATGCGGCGCGAACGTCGTAGGCCTTCACCACGGCACCGAGCCTGCGCGCCGTGGCAATGGCCTGCAGGCCAGCCACCCCGGCGCCCATCACCAGGAACTGCGCAGGCCGCAAGGTGCCGCCCGCACTTGTGATCATCGGCACAGTGGCCAAGGAACGCTCAGCGGCCAGCAGCACGGCCTGATAGCCGGAGATGGAACCCACCGAGGACAACACGTCCATGGCCTGCGCCAAGGTGCTGCGCGGGATCAGGTCCAAGCTGTGCACGGTGACGCCGGGATGCAGATAGCGGCCCACCTGCTCCGGCATCCAGAGGAAATTGAAGACACCGATGAAGGTCTTGTCACCGTTGAGTTCCTCGCCATCGTAATGATGGTCGTAGCTCAACAGGATGTCCGCCCCGGACATCACCTCCTCCGCAGAGCCCATCAACTTCCCCCCGGCGGCCTCGTAGGCGTCGTTGGTAAAGCCGGCGGACCGCCCCGCGTCCCGCTGCACAAGGATCTCTGCCTTGTCTTTCAGCCGTTCCACTCCCGCAGGGGCCAATACGGTGACGCGACGGTCAGCACGTTCCTTCAATATCCCGATCCGCACCATGCTCAAGGGAAAATACCGCGCTCCTTATAGGTCTTCTCCAAGCGGCGGAGAGCCACGATGTAGGCGCTGGTACGCCAGTCCACCTTGAACTCCGCCGATGTGGCAACCACTTGCGCAAAGGCGATGTCGACCTTGTCGTGGATCATCCGCAGCACCTCGTCGATCTTCCAGATCTCGCTGCGCTTATTCTGCAACCACTCGTAGTAGCTGCCGATCACGCCGCCGGAGTTGCACAGGATGTCGGGGATGATGTCGATCCCGTTCTTGCGCAGGATCTCCTCGCCGGCGGTGTTCACCGGTCCATTGGCCCCTTCGGCCACCACTTTCGCCTTGATGCCGCCCGCGTTCTCGCCGGTGATCTGATTGCCCAATGCCGCGGGAACGACGATGTCGCATTCCAAGGCCCAGAAGTCCTTCGGCTCCATTTCCTTCGCGCCGGCAAAGCCCTTGATGTTGCGGCCGTTCGCGTCACTGTGCGCCAGCAACGCTTCCGGGTCGATGCCCTTGGGGTCGTGAAGGGTGGCGGTTGCGTCCTGCACCGCGATGAGAACGGCCCCTTCCTTCAACAGGAAGTGCGCGGTCCAATAGCCCACGTTGCCGAAGCCCTGGACGATAAAGCGCATGCCTTTCAGTTCGTGATCGTGCCGTGTGGCCCACGACTTCAGGTTGGCCACCACGCCAAAGCCTGTGGCCCGGTCGCGTCCTTCCAGCCCACCGGCGCCCAAAGGCTTACCGGTCACCACGTGCAGATTAGCGAAGCGCGTAGCGGGGGATTTGGTGGAGGAGAACGTGTCCGCGATCCATGCCATGATCTGCGCGTTGGTGTTCACGTCCGGTGCCGGAATGTCCAGGTCGGGGCCGATGTTGTCGCCCAGCGCATAAGTGAAACGGCGCGTGATGCGTTCGAGCTCACCCTGCGAGTATTGCTTGGGATCGATCTGGATGCCGCCTTTCGCACCGCCGTACGGCAGGCCGGCCAACGCGGTCTTCCACGTCATCCAAATGGCCAAGGCGCGCGCTGAGTCAATGTCCACCGTGGGATGGTAACGCAAGCCGCCCTTGTAGGGCCCGAGCGCGTTGTTGTGCTGCACGCGATAGCCGGTGAACACTTCGATCTTGCCGCTGTCCAATCGCACGGGGAAGTGGACCACGATCTCGCTGTTGGTCTTGGCCAGGATCTTGCGGACGCCCGGGTCCAGGTCCATGATGTCGGCGGCATGGGAAAATTGCTCCATGACCACTTCATACATGCCTTCCTTGCGGACGGGCTTTTCGACGGTTCTCGTTGTCATTTGAGGGTTATCGGTAGTGTTCGCAGTGATAGGTGATGTGCTCGTTGGAACGTAGCACGCAAGTGGCAAAATTATCACAGGTCCCACAGATACCAGATACACTTGGGGTTATCGGCTCCGGTCTGGTGGTAACGTGTACGGGCTCTATAACCGGTTCCACCTCGTGCTCCTCGCATAAGAGGATCGGCACGAGGGAAGTCCGTTGGAACACGCAATTCCCGCCATGCACGCAGTTGCCGCATACCCCCGGTGATGGACCGGTCCGGCGCTTTACACGGTTGCTCTGCATTGTCATGGCGCCGCTATTGCCAAGAGGCGTGCCATGGAACCGTTCCGGGATGTTGAAACGGGATCATTATTGGCCGGAAAAGCTTGATGATATTGATAAAATGATTTTCAGGCCCCGCGTGCCAAACCACATTACCACTTCAAATTGCCGACTGAAAACCGGGGAGTAATTCCCCGGCCGGTACGAAAAGGGCCGGTGCTATTTCAGTTTTTCCCGCAAGGTTTTCCGGTCGATCCCCAGGATCTCAGCGGCCTTGGTCTTGTTCTGCCCGGTGCTTTCCAGCACCCGTTGGATGTATTGCTTCTCCACCTCGGCGAGGGTCTGCAACGTACCGTCGCCGGGCCGCTCCGGGCTATCCATTTTCATGGTGTCGGGCAGGTCTTCCATGGCCACGGCGTTGTCCTTCATGATCACCAACCGATGGATGAAGTTCTCCAATTCCCGCACATTGCCCGGCCACAGGTAGGCTTCCAGCGCGTCCATTACGCGCACGGGGATGCGCAAGGGCTTTTTGCCCATGTCCTTGCTGTACTTGGCGTTGAAGTGATTGATCAGCAACGGGATGTCCTCCTTCCGATCGCGTAAGGCCGGCAGGTGGATGTTGATCAGGTTCAAGCGGTAGTACAGGTCCTCGCGGAAGGTGCCCGTGCGCACCAGTTCGTTGAGGTCGGCATTGCTCGCGGAGATCAACCGCACGTTGACGCGCTGGGGCTTGGTGCCGCCCAGCATGGTGACCTCCTTCTCCTGCACGGCCCGTAGCAATTTGGCCTGCACTGCCGCGGTGGCGTTACCGATCTCGTCAAGGAACAACGTCCCCCCGTCAGCGGCCTGGAAGAAGCCCGCCCGGTTGGTGGTGGCACCGGTGAACGCTCCTTTGGTGTGGCCGAACAGCTCGCTCTCCAGCAATTGGTCCGGGATGGCCCCGCAATTCACCGCGAGGAACGGCGCCGTGGAGCGATCGCTGTTGTAGTGGACCGCGCGCGCCACCACTTCCTTGCCCGTACCGCTTTCCCCGCTCACCAGGATCGTCGCGTTGTTGTTCCGCGTGCGCTCAATGATGCGGTACACCTCCTGCATCCCCGCCGAACGCCCGACCATGCCCAGCACCTGGCCATGGCTTTCCGCAGGCACTTCGGCCACCTCTTCGGTGTTCGTGCCCAACACCTTTTCCACCGCCGTGCGCAGCTCCGCCTCCGTCACCGGCTTCACCAGGAATTCAACCGCGCCCTGCTTCATCACGTCAACGGCCACCTGCACGTCCGGGAAGCCGGTGATCACCAGCACAGGGATCTTCGGAAAGTGCTGCCCGATATATCTCACCAGTTGCGTGCCGCTCACCTCGGGCATGTTCAGGTCCGTGATCACAAGGTCCACAGGGCCTTGCTCCAGTACCTCGATCGCATCCACCACGTTGTTGCAGGTGAACGGCGTGAGGCCCATGCCGTTCATATAGCGGCGAAGCAGTTCCAGCATGTCGCGGGAATCGTCCACCAGCAGCACGGAAGGTCGTTCCTTCATGGGGAGGGTATGGGGAATGAGAGGGTGAAGGTGGTGCCCTCCCCGACCGTGGAGGATGCCGCAACGCCGCCGCCATGGCCCTTCATGATGCCGTGCACCACGGAAAGCCCCAAGCCGGTACCCTCGCCGGTGGGCTTGGTGGTGAAGAAGGGCTGGAAGATCTTTTTCAGGTCGGCCTCGCCGATGCCTTTGCCCGTGTCCGCGATGGTGATCAACACCAGACCGACCCGGCACTCGGTGGAAAGGGCGATCGTGCCGCCCTCGGGCATGGCCGCGGCCGCGTTGAGCACGATGTTGGAGATCACTTGCGCGAACTGCACCTGGTCCAACCGCACGGGCGGAATGCCGTTGGCCAATTGCCATTGAACGGTAACGTGCTGCTGCTCCAGCCGCTGCTCAAGCAGGTGCAGCACATCATGCAGGGCCTTGTTCGCATCGGCCAATTGGAACTGCGCGGGCATTTCGCAGGAGAAGTACATCAGCTTCTTTACGATCTCGCGTCCGATCAACGCCGAGTCGATGATCCGCTGGAGGTCGCTGCGCCGCTCCCGGACGGTCTCATCCTTCTTCAGCAGTTCCGCGTAGCCCAGCACATTGCCCAGCGGCGTGTTCAACTCGTGCGCGATGCCCGCGGTGATCTCCGCCAGTATCGTTAGCCGGTCGTTGCTCCGCATCCGCGATTCCAGCAGTTGCTGGTGCTGGCGACGCTCATGCCTTTCAATGACGGCGGAAAGATCGGACGCGATCCTGTCCAACAAGGGCTGCTCCTCCGGAAGAAACAGCGGGCCTTCCACGGCGATCGATGCATCGGGGTATGCCACTGTGATCTGACCACGCTCCGTCCGGTCCACCAGCAGATCGGCGCGCATGGCATCTTGATGATCCACTGGATCGCCGAATACTGCATCGTCCAGCCGGATACGAACACGGGCCTCCTCGGGGAATTGCCAGCCCTCCCGCACCACTTCCACCACATGGTGAAGCAGTTCCGGCAAGGAGCGATCAGTGCAGCTGCACCGATCGGGCAACGGCATACAGGCAGCCTAGCTCCTTTACCCGCTCTGCTAGTTCCCGCTTGTTGACCTTGTCCGGCATGGTGGTGTTCTTCCCGATGATCCCTGATCGGCAAAGGTATTCCTGCCCTGCGGCTTCACTCCCGCCAGATCTCGGAACATGGACATGCCTTCCCACGACAGGTCACGGGAAAGTGCAATGGTCGCACTTGGCAGCTGCGCCTCGGTATGGCTCTCCCGGTCAGCTCCCCTGCTTCGGCGCGTTGCACAGGTCCGGTGAACCGTTCTGTCAGCAGCGTGTACCGAGGACAAACAACCGAACAAACGAATGTCGATCTCCCGGACCCTCGCCATCACCACGGTGCTGTTCACCGCATTGCACGCGAAGCCGCAAGCCATGGGCAATCTCATGTACGAGACCAACAGCCGCATCTATTTCCAGCAGGCGGAACAGGCCGTGAAGGCCACATTGCAAGGCAATGTGCTGGTGCTGGAAGTGGACGCCATGATGAACATGCGCGCGGACAGTTACCTCGCCATCTTCAATCTCACCCAGTTGGGCCAATCAGCCGAGGAGGCGGATTCCCTGATGAACGGCCGCATGGAAAGGCTGATGACACGCTTGCATAAAGTGGGCGTGAAGGACGCGGACCTCTTCACCGACATGCTCTCCTTCGTGCCCGTTTACGAGATCGAGACCACCCGCAAGTTCTTCAGCACCACCTATCAGGAAGTGCCCGCCGGGTTCGAGATCCAGAAGAACATCCACATCAAATTCAGGGATGCACGGATCTTGGACAAGATCGTGAGCGCCGCCGCCAAGGAAGGCATCTACGACCTGGTGAAGATGGACTACTTCGTGGAGGATCAAAGCGCCTGCTACGACACGCTGCGGATGTTCGCCACCAAGCTGATGCAGGACAAGCTGAAGAATTTCACCAAGCTCGGCCTCAAGGTGGAGGAAAGCCACCGCATCGCCGCCGAAGAGAACGGCGCCTACTTTCCCCTGGACCGCTACACCACCTACAAGACCCGGACGCGCACCTCGCTGAACAGCCGTCGCAGAGGCCAGTTGATCAACGACGTCCGCAACCCCACCACGCTGTTCTACAACAAGGTGCCGTACGGCAATTTCGACATCGTACTGCATGCCGACATCACGGAACCGCCCGTGCAATACACCTACAACCTCACCATGCAGTGCCAACTGCCGGAGGCTTTTCCGAAAAAGGAAGCGAAGGACATCATCAAGTACCTCTGGATCACCGACAAGGGTGATGCGAAGACGATCGCGCTGCCGTGAACGAAGGCGCTGTAAGCGGGGACCGGTTCTTCAACCACGGATGCACACAGATACACACGGATAGTCAGCATCCGTGTTGCTAACAGGATGGTGACGGTGATTAGCAGTCTTAATTTGATCCGTGCCGATCCGTGTGCATCCGTGGTTCATTCCTGTTCATGCACAAGCGGTCAGGAGCGGGAGGAAGCCCCGATAGCCCTGCCTTGCCGCACGGAGAACCCGGGATGCGGTTTCTTTGCAGCCCCATGGCGAAAAAACCACTTCCTGTATTCGAGCACATCACCGTTACCGGCTGGGGTGCCAAAGGCAAGGCAATCGCCAAAGTGGACGGGCTGGTGGTCTTCATTACCGGCGCGGTGCCCGGCGATGTGGTGGACCTGCAGGTCAAGCGTAAGAAGAAGAGCTATGCCGAGGCCACCACCACGCGGCTGATCACGGCCTCACCGGACCGCGAGGAACCCTTCTGCGCACACTTCGGCATCTGCGGCGGCTGCGGATGGCAGGACTATGCCCACGCGGCCCAACTGCTGAACAAGCATCAGGAGGTGGTGGACAACCTGCAACGCATCGGAGGGCTGGAGCTGCCGGAGGTACCTCCGATCCTTGCATCCGCGAAGACGCAGCACTATCGCAACAAGCTCGAGTACACCTTCACCGCGCAACGCTGGTTCACCAAGGCGGAACTGGACACCGGGGAGGTGATCGAGGACCGCAAGGCCTTGGGCTATCACCTGCCGGGCAGGTTCGACAAGGTGTTCAACGTGGAGAAATGCTGGCTGCAGCCAGCGCCCAGCGATGCCATCCGCAACTTCGTCGGGGCCTACGCCACCGCGCATGGACTGGGCTATTATGACATCCGGAAACATGAAGGCTGGCTTCGCACCCTCACCATCCGCACCACCACTACGGGCGAGGTCATGGTGCTGCTCGCCTTCGGTTACGAGGACAAGGGATCACGCGAGGCATTGCTCGCCGCCGTACTTCAGGAATTCCCGGGGATCACCTCGCTCCTCTGGTGCATCAATCCGAAGATGAACGACACCATCTGGGACCTGGACGTCCATGTGTTCCACGGGCGCGACCACATCATCGAGGAACTGATCGATGATGGCCACGCACCGCTGCGCTTCCGTATCGGCGCAAAGAGCTTCTTCCAGACCAACCCCGAGCAGACCCAGGTGATGTACGAGCTGGTCCGGATCTATGCAGAACTGAAGGGTGATGAACTGGTGTACGACCTGTACTGCGGTGCCGGCAGCATCTCGCTCTTTCTGGCCCGGCACTGCGGAAGGGTGATCGGGGCGGAGATCGTGCCGGAGGCCATCGCGGACGCACATGCGAACGCGGAGCTGAACGGGATCGGGAACGTGGCCTTCGAGGCCGGTGATCTGAAGGACCTGTTGAATGCGGAATTCATCGCGCGCCATGGGAAGCCGGATGTGCTGGTGCTCGACCCGCCCCGCGCCGGCATGCATCCTTCAGTGGTGGAGCGCATCCGTGAAATGGCACCGCCGTGCATCGTCTATGTCAGTTGCAATCCGTCCACGCAGGCCCGCGACCTTGCCTTACTGAAGGACCTCTACCGCATCACCCGTGTGCAACCGCTGGACATGTTCCCCCATACTTGGCACGTGGAGAACGTCGTCCGGCTGGAGAGGCGTTGATCAACGGGCCGACCCGTCTTCATAGGTCTTCTCCGAGCATGGGAAGCCGTCGCGGAAAAAGGTGATGCCGCCATAGTAGCTCACCACCCGGCGGTACTCGACCTCGCGATCCTTTTCCTGCACCTTGATGCTGGTGATGACGTGCAAGCGGTCCGCATGCACCACCTTCCATCGGTCAGATGACATCGCAACAGGAGCGTTCAATTCATTTTTCGCAGGTGCGGCGCCCAATGCCAAAAGCTCCGGTCCGGGTCTGCTCGGCCGGAACTCATCCAGCGCCACATGCAGCGACGCGGAATGGGCGGGCACCGGTTCCAGCCTTTCCTTAGGCATCTCCAACACGTGTACCCTCGGGGCCGTTCGGGACACCACCGGCGCCAACACGTCATGAGGGGTATCGGGGGCCTCCACGCCCTTCCCGGAGAGATTTCCCGAAGAACCCGGCATCGGCACGGCGGCCTCTCCCCGCACGGGCTCCGCCTGCTGCTCCAGCCCGGTCCGGGCAAGCTCCAGGCGCTTCGCCAACACCTCGTTCTTGGTGACGCGGTAATCGGTATCATAGCCGAAGGCATTGATGTACTGATCAAAATGGATCAACCCCACCGGGCCGGCATAGGCGAATTCTTGTCCTTTCGGCATCGGCTCAAGGGTGACCTGGAACGGAAAATAGAAGCCTTCCCCCACCGGATAACCGTCCGGCACGGCCGTGTTGAACTGTAGCTGTTTGCTTACGCAACCGGGCCGTTCAAAAGAGAGGAGATAGTCGGTGTTCAATTTCAGGTGCAAGGAGAAATGGGCAAGGCCCGTCGTGAGGGTCCGGGGTTCCTCGTCGGGGGTGACGATGATCACACGGGCACCTGCCATGGACATCCCTCTGATCATCAGAATGCCGTCCAGATCCAAGGAACTGCCCCATGCCAGCAAGGACAAGGCCATCGCCCCGCCACCACCGATCATTCTGCCAACTACGGTCTTCATTGCGATCTCCTCTTGCAGATCCGATATCACGGTACCGGGCCAGGGAGGAGTAAAAGTAACGGGATCGGGGCTTTCGGCACAAATCGCCATAGGCCGGGAAGGATGCTCAGGTGTTACGAATCTTGGGAAAGATGATCCCCGAGGCCGATCGACAAAAGGGAAAATACCGAACTTCGACACTGGCACGATACTTGGCATAACAGGTCACAGATCCTTAGTACCATGATCCGCACATCCCCCTCCCTCCGCCATCTGGCATGGCCCCTCGCAGCGGCCCTCCTCACTTTCGGAGCCCACGCCCAAGAGAAGAATTCCGACTGGCCGCTGGTGTTCACCTCCGGTGAAGACCAAGTGCAGGTCTTCAAACCACAGCCCGAATCCTTCGACGGCACCAGCTTTACCGCCCGCGCCGCCGTGGCCTTGCAACGCCCACAGGACGGCAGCCCCGTCTTCGGCGCGATCTGGGGCAATGGCATTCTGGCAGTGGACCGTAGCGACCGCATGGGCACCCTCACCACCTTCAAGGTGACCGATGCCCGTTTCCCCGGGATCACCGACAGCGCGGAACAGGCCCGCATACGGGAAATGCTCTCGCAGGGCATTCCCGCACATGCCGCGCCCATTCCCATTGATTGGTTAGTGGCCGCACTGGAAGAAGAGAAACTGAGCTCCACCTCCTACGACAACGCTCCGCCCACCATCATCTACAAGGACAAGCCCAGCATCCTGGTCTTCATCGACGGGGAACCGGTCTACGAAGCCGTGAAGAACGACGACCAAGGCGGCGACCCCGTATACGCCGGCAGCGGACCGGAGCTGGACCGCGTGGCCAACACCCCTTACCTGCTCGTGCGGCCCAAGGGCGGCAACAACTGGCTCTACGGATCCGGCCTTTGGTATTCCGCGAAGACCGTGCAAGGCCCATGGACGTATGAGAAAAAAGCCCCGGCCGCCCTGGAGGCGTTAGCCCAGAAAGTGGATACCGCCAGCACCACCGAAAAGCCCGTGGACGGCATCATCCCCGAGGTGGTGGTCACCACCAAGCCCGCCGTGCTCCTGGACATCAACGGGGCGCCGCAGATGCAGCCTTTCGACAACACCTCCTTGATGTACGTGACCAATACGGACAAGGACCTCTTCATGGACATCCCCACGCAGGAGTATTACCTCCTGGCCTCGGGCCGGTGGTTCGCCACCAAGGACCTGCAGAACGGCCCGTGGCGCTATGTGTCGCCGGAAGAATTGCCCGCGGACTTCGCGAAGGTGCCCGAAGGTTCAGCGAAGGACGGCATCCTCGCCCACGTGGCCGGCACCAACGCCGCGCGTGAGGCCGTGCGCGATGCCAGCATCCCGCAGACCGCCCAAGTGGACCGCAGGAACGTGACCTTGAGCGTGAGCTACGACGGCGACCCGCAGTTCCAACAAGTCGCGGGCACCGCTGTCTATTCCGCCGTGAACGCCAGCACCACCGTGCTGCGCATCAACGGGCACTACCATGTCTGCGACAATGCGGTGTGGTACGATAGCGACACCCCGGACGGCCCGTGGACGGTGAGCACCTCCGTGCCCGCGCAGGTGAACGACATCCCGCCCTCCGACCCCAACTACCGCGTGCGCTATGTGTACATCTATGATTCCACGCCGGACAATGTCTTCGTGGGCTACACCCCCGGCTATCTCGGCAGCTATGTGCAGGGCGGCACCGTGATCTACGGCACCGGTTACTACTACGACCCTTGGCGCAGCAGCTTCTGGTATCCACGCCCATACACCTGGGGCTTCAACATGTACTACAACCCTTGGTACGGCTGGGGCTTCGGGTCCTCATGGGGCTACGACTGGTTCTATCCGCGGTGGAACTACTACGGCTACTATAACACGCATTCCTGGGGATGGTGGGGGCCCTACGCCTATTGCCCCGGCAGTTGGAACTACTACGGCCATACGGGATACGGCTACGGCCATTTCTATGGGCAGCATTATAGCGAAGGCAATGGCACCCGCATTGCGCACCGCGGCTCCTTCGCGGGAAGCTCCGGCGGGCGGTCCGCAAGCGACCTGCGCAGCAACGACCTGTATACCAGCCACAAGGTCCCCGGTGTGCGTCCTTCCGTGGTGGACCACCAACGGACAGCTACGATCGAGAAGGTGCGCACTCCTGAACGCACATCCGGAACGCAGGTGACGAAAGCCGCCGATCGGGATTATTTCATCGACCGGAATGGAAACGTCTTCCGGACCGACGGTGACCGGACGGAGGAATTCCGCAACGGCCAATGGACGAAGATGCCCGCCAACACGGACCGGATCGATCGGAGCCCGAACAGTGGCAGGGACGGGCAGTTCAGCAATGCCCCCGGCGGGAAGACCCCGACAACACAGCCGGACCGCACGAAAACATACCAAGAAAAGCAACCCGCCACCACGCAACCGGACCGCACCACCACCTTCCCCGAACGCCAGCCACAGACCACTCCCGACCGTTCGCGCTACACCTCCCCGGAGCGTGATCCACAGCGCATTCAGGAGGAACGGAGCCGTGGCGACCAACGCGTGAACGACTTCAAGGGATACCAGCAGCAACGCAGCACTGCGCCCACCAAGCCCACGGCCCCACCGGTGCAGCGTTCGCCCGCCCCTACGCGCACGGCGCCCGCACCCTCCGCACCACCGGTGCGTAGCACGCCATCGGCCCCCAGCCAGGGATCCGGCGGTGGAAATAGCGGCGGTAACAGCGGGAAGCGTAGTCCGCGCTAGTAGGCTGTTGGCTTTTTTCGGGATCCCGGCCCGGCGTTCTTCACCATTTTTGCCCGTAGGAACAAGGGGCGGATGGACACAGCAGTAGTGATCTTGAACTGGAATGGCCAACGCTGGCTGGAACAGTTCCTGCCCGCGGTCGTGGAGCGTTCCGCGAGGCACGCCCGCGTGATCGTGGCCGATAACGGAAGCACCGATGGTTCCGTCGCGTGGGTCCGTTCAAACCTGCCCGCCGTCGAGGTGATCCGTATGCCCGAAAACCAAGGCTTCGCAGGCGGGTACAACGAAGCCCTTCAACAGGTGGACGCGAAGTATTTCGTGCTGCTGAACTCGGACGTGGAAGTGACCGACGGATGGGTCCTTGCACTACGGGACCACTTGGAGGCGAACCCCGACATGGCGGCCTGCCAGCCCAAAATGCTCAGCCACCGGAACCGCTCCACCTTCGAACATGCCGGGGCAGCAGGGGGCTTCATCGACCGCAACGGATATCCCTTCTGCCGCGGGCGCATCTTCGAGCTCACCGAGAAGGACAGCGGACAGTACGACGATGACCGCGACGTGTTCTGGGCCACCGGTGCCTGCCTGATGATCCGTGCCGAGGCCTTCCGCGCTGCCGGCGGGTTCGACGCCACGCTTTTCGCGCACATGGAGGAGATCGACCTCTGCTGGTGCCTGCGCCGCATGGGCTGGCGCATCGGCTATACCAGCACCGCCAAGGTGTACCACGTCGGTGGCGGGGCGTTGGGATACGGCGACCCGCGAAAGACCTTCCTCAACTTCCGGAACAGTTTGGTGGTGCTCGCCAAGCATCTCGATTCCCGCTGGATCTATGCACGCATCTTCCACCGCTTCACCTTGGACTTCTTCGCCGCGATGAAGTTCCTCACCGAAGGCCATGCCGCGCACGCCTGGAAGGTGGGCGCCGCACATCGGCAGTTCATCCGCTGGTTGCCGCGCGTGATGCGCGAACGCAAACGCCTGCGCACCATGGAGCGGAACCCCGACCTCACCGGCATGTACCACCGCAGCATCGCCTACGACCGCTACATCCTCGGCTGGCGCAAGTTCACCGAGCTGGACCAGAGCGAGATGGATCAGCCACCGCGCCGCAAGAGGTGGTCCACCGCCAAGCGGTAACCCTCCAGGCCGAAACCGGTGATCACGCCCGCGCAATGCACCGCCGTGAGCGAACGCTGCCGGAAATCCTCCCGCGCATGGATGTTGCTGATGTGTACTTCCACCACCGGCACCTTCATCATCGCCAACGTATCCCGCAGCGCCACGCTGGTGTGCGTGTACCCCGCGCCGTTCAACACCACGCCGTCACATTCCGCGTCCGCGGTGCGCAACGCGTTGATCAGTTCCCCTTCCACGTTGCTCTGGTACAGGTCGATCACATGGCCGGTGTGGGCCTGCTGCAAAAGCTGCAAGTATTCCTCGAAGGTCCGGGTGCCGTAGGTCGCCGGTTCGCGCGTGCCCAAGAGGTCCAGGTTCGGGCCGTTGATGATGCGGATGTGCATGGTTATGCGCAAAAGTGATCAATAGAGTTCATCGGAGCACCTTACGGGCGGCACAACTTTGGGCCATGGAGTGGAAACAGGCGCTCACGGACTTCCGGGTCCACCTGAAACTGGAACGCGCCCTGAGCGAACGCACGGTGGACGCCTACCTGCGCGACGTGGGCAAGCTGCGCGACTTCGCCATCAGCCTCTCCCCTCCTATCCAACCCGACCAACTCGCCTTGGACGACCTGCAGGCCTTCATCACGCAGCAGGCCAAAACAGGGTTGATGGCCACCAGCCAAGCCCGCCTCCTCAGCGCCGTCCGTGGCTTCTTCAAATGCTTGCGCATCGAGCGGCACATCACCGATGACCCCACGGCGCTGCTCGAAAGCCCGCGCACCGGCAGACATCTCCCGGTCTTCCTCAGCGTGGAAGAGATCGATGCCCTGGTCGCCGCCATCGACATGGGCCATCACATGGCGCACCGCGACCGCGCCATGATCGAAACCCTCTATGGCTGCGGCTTGCGCGTGAGCGAGCTCTGCGGACTGCGCATCAGCAGGCTGCATTTCGAGGACGGCTTCATCCGCGTGGTGGGCAAGGGGGACAAGGAACGCTTGGTGCCTATCGGGCCGGAGGCCATGCGGCAGATCGACCTCTACCGCAAAACCGTGCGCGTGCATCTGCCGGTAATGCCCAAGGCGGAGGACATCCTCTTCCTCAACATACGTGGCAACGGGCTTTCCCGCGTCTGGGTGTTCAAGCTGGTGAAGGCCCTCGCCTTGAAGGCCGGCATCACCAAGGAGATCAGCCCCCACACCTTCCGGCATTCCTTCGCCACGCACCTGGTGGAAGGCGGTGCCGACCTGCGCGCTGTGCAGGAGATGCTCGGCCATGCCAGTATCACCACCACGGAGATCTACACCCACCTGGACCGCGAATACCTGCGCAGCAACATCATGCGCTTCCACCCACGCGCCAAAGGCAAGGGCTGAACCCATTTCGCAGTCACTGGCGTCCGCGAAATCTACAAACACCGGCTGCGACCCCTTCAAGGTCGTGGTCGATCCACCTCCCAGTGCAACAGGTTTTAACCCCTCCGGGGTCAAAAGCCTCGTTGCTGCCGGATCTCGACCCCGGAGGGGGGCGCAGCATTTTGTCATGGACATGAGGGTATTCGACCCTGAAGGGGTCGCAGCTGGTGTTCATTTCCGAATGCGACAGGTGGGATCCTTGTCGGTGAAATGGACGATCAACCGTACAGGACGGACATTCCGGGCCGTTGCCGGAAAATTTCCCGGACGTCAGTGCCGCAGGCATCATCTGTGGCCATCCGTGCCATCTGTGGACAAGGACCTTGATGCGGCCGACACTTACCGCGCCACCACGAAACCGGAACGCGCCATCCATTTCCCCTGCATGGATGCCGCCTGCAGCACGTAGTTGCCGGGGGCTAAGCGCGAAATGTCCAAGGCCAGCGGAACACCTTGCACCGGATCGCGCATCGCCCTCAGCGCCAAGCGGCCATCAGCGTTGTAGATGCTGATCCGCACGGAGCTTCCATGGCTGTCCAGACCGCCGACGAGCAGCCGGTCCGCAGCGGGAACGGGATAGAGCGTTAGTCCGTCCTCCGCCATTTCCGTGAAGGGAACATCCACCGAGAGATCGCCCTTCGCGAACGCGTACTGCCCCTTGCGAAGCACGTCGAGGTCGACGTAGCCGGTGCCGTTGGTCACGATCCCGGTGCTTACATCCTGATTCGCGTACACTTCCCACGGCATGGAGGCATCGGCCCGGTAGGCCACCAGCAAGCCCGTCTCATCGGTGCCAAGGAAGTCATGGTCCACGGAGGCCGGGGACAACGCGGAATACGTCAGGCGCGCGTGCAAAGCCGTTCCTTCGGGCCACAAGCCGTCCACGGTCCAGTAGTGCGCGGGCGATAATTCATCGATGGCCGTACCGAGCGGCCCTTGGTCCGGTGCCGCCCAGATGTGCTCGATACGCACCAGCGTGGTGTCGGCCAAGCTGTCCGCGTAAAGGCGGAAATCCACCCGGGGCAGGTTCGTGGTGAAGGCCTCGCCCGGAACCAACTGCTGATCGATGTCCATCCGTGCTTGGTTCAGCCGGTTGTGCCCGTTCAGCACCGCCATCACCGGCTCGAAGGCGCATTGCAACGGCACGGCGCTGAACTCACCGCCCACGAGCTGCCTGTATTCCTTCCGCTCACCGGAAGCACCGATCAACGTGATGTCCAATGGCACCTCCTGGTGAAAAACCGTGGCGCCGCGCAGCTTCTGCTGGATGATGAGGTTCACGTCCCACAGGCCGCCGCCGGGATGCACGGCCATGCCCTGCACCACGAACACCGAAAAGCCCGGCGCGAACACCTGGTCCGTGAAGAACGGGTGCAGGTCGTAACCCGTGCTGGCCTCCAGCGCATCGCGGAAGCCGGCCGCGTCCAGCGTGGAATAGGCATGCGCCGTCTGCGCATCGTACATCCCTTGGCGGAAGAGCGTATCGCCGAGGTAGCCGCGCAGGTTGTGCAGCACCGCCGCGCCCTTGTTGTAAGTGGTGATCCCGTAGATGTACGGGTCCGGCATGGGCGAAAGCGGCTGGTAGCCACCGTCCTGGTTGTTCGCCTGCCGTAGCACGTAGAGCTGGTTGTCCTTCACTACGGCATCGAAGGCCGCCTGCCCGCCGATCCATTCCTCCAAGAGGTGCGCGCTGTATTCCGCCGGGCCTTCCTTGAGCCACATGTCCTGTTGCGTGTGCGGCGTCACCATGTTGCCCCACCAGTGGTGGCCCAGCTCGTGGGTGAAGAGCCCCCGATTGTCGAGGAGGCTTTGCGTGGGCATGAAATCCGGATAGGCGATGTTGGTGGGGATCTCCAGCGCGCCGTCCGTGGTGAGCACGTAGCCCACCCGCTGCCACGGATACGGGCCGTACCAGTATTCACAGGCGTCGATGGCCGCGCCGATGTCCGTGAACTTCGCCTCCATCGCCGCCATCTGCGCCGGCTTCGCGGTGAGCCGCACCGGCACGTCGCCGTTGGCGCCCACATGCACGAAGTCCGTGTCCACATAATCCGCCACGGCGATGGCCGAGAGGTGCGTTGGGATCCGCTGGTCGAAGTTAAAAGTGCGCACCACCGTGTCGCCGCCCAGCTGCACCTCGCCGAGGAATTCACCCTGGCAGTGCGCGCGGAAGGTGCCCGAGCTCTTCACATGGTAGGTGTACGTGGCGCGTTCCACGAAGGAATCGAAGCAGGGATACCACACCTTGCCGAAGTTCGGTGGAATGGTGGTGAGGCCGATGCCGAGGTTGTAGATGTAGTTGGACTGGAAGTAGAAGCCGCCCCAGTCGGGGTCGCGGTGCGGATGGCCTTGGTAGTGCACCGTGAGCGTATCCACGCTGCCGGAGTCCGGCGGCACAAGGAAGTCCACGCGCAACGTCTGTCCGTCGTTGCTGAAGGTGAGCGGCCCGGCGGGCGAGGTGACGGAATCCACCTGCAGGTCCCAAAGCTCGAAGCGGATGAAGTCCTGCCCCGCCATCAGCGGCGTGAAGGTGATGGTGGTGGCGGCTTTCAGCTGCTGTGCGCTGTAGTCCGTCACGTCGATGGCGATGTCGTAGTGCAGGATGTCGAAGGTGTCGCTGCGCGCGATGATGTCGTCGATCAAGGCGCGGTCCGCGGCGGTGGGCACGGCGGGCGCATGGGGATGCTCACGGAAATAGTGGCAACCGTATTTGTAGGGCTGGGCCATGGCGCTTGCGCAAAGCACGAGCACACTGAAGAGGACCAGGGAACGGGCGGGAACGGACATGGAGCAGGTGATGAAGTGAGGTCCGAAATTACGGGATCGGTCGTCAGTTGTCCGTTATCAGTTGTCGGGTGGGGCCGCGATGGCCGTGACCATGCCTACGGCAGGCCGACAAGAACGGGATGCGACCATGCGTTTTCATCGCCTCCCCATGCAGCCGGACAACTGACAACTGACAACCGACAACCAACCTTGTGCTATCTTCAGCGATCCGCAAATGCATCACTGCTTACCCGAAGATCATGAACTGCCCCGAGTGTGAAGTCCGCAATAAGTCCTCCATCGTATACGCCCGCAAGAACACGAAGACGGACCTCGGCTTCTCCGCATCCAAACCGGGGCCGGGCGGGCCGCACCTCCATGACCCCAATGTGATCGTGGAATCCTTCGAGTGCAGCAACGGGCACCGCTTCAAGCGCGAAAGCCGTAATGCTTGCCCCAAGTGTAATTACGGACATGAGGAACCCTCCGTCACCGTGCTGACGCCACGGGCCAAGTTCCAGCCGGGCATGAAGGAGTGAGGGGAGTTTGGAGTCCTTTAGTCGTGAGTCCGGAGTTGTGAGTCTGGAGTTCTGGAATTGTGAGTCCGGTCACGCTTGTGGTGGGTCTCCCCGATGACGCTTGTGGTGGGTCTCCCCTCCTTCCTCAAAAGGAGGGGTTGGGGGTGGTCCGGACATCATTACAGAACCACCCCTTTCCCCTCCTTGAAAAAAGGAGGGGAAAACCTATCGGGCTGCCCTTCCTTAAAAAAGAAGGGGAAAACCAACGTGGAACGGACACAACCATCACCCACCGGGCTGCGTCTTATCCGTGGTACGCCGGGCCGGATCGGTAACCCTGAACGATCCGGTGCGACAATTCCTTGTACCACTGCGGGAAGCCCCCCTTTTCAACGATCGCGTAAAACTTAACAGCCGTCCTATTCCACGTTCGTGGTTTGGACCTTGAAAATGACGATATTTGTATGAGATGATGGGATGCTCCACCGATATCACCCGCCTTGATCTGCCCGCACGCCCGCGCAACGCAAGGGCGAGGCGCTCCCTCACATTGCTGCTGGCAGGGGCCATGGCCGCAGTGGCCAGCGCACAGGCCACCGACCTCATCATTTCGGAATACTTGGAGGGCAGCAGCAACAACAAGTACATCGAAATCTACAATGGAACAGCAGCCGGTATCAACTTGGCCAACTATCAATTAAGGTTGTATGCCAATGGCAGTGGGACGGTGACCACGACCGGGGCACCGGCCATGACGGGTACACTTGCAGCTGGTGCAACAGTAGTTTACAAGAACTCGTTGGCCGCATTGGCAGTACCAGGCGAAATTACCAATTCAGCGGTGGCCTTCAATGGCGATGATGCCATTGATCTGTACAACACCGTGACCACCAGTACGGTTGACATCATTGGCAACATCGGTTGTGACCCCGGCACACAATGGACCGGCACCGGAGGTCGATCTACCTTGAATAAAACGCTGGTGCGGAAAGCCAACATCTGCACCGGAGTGACCAGCAACCCAGGATGGCCTCCTTGTACCTTCCCGACACTGGACTCCCAGTGGGATGTATTCAATGTAGACGATGCAACCCACCTTGGCAGCCACACCATGCTCTGCGGCCCTACGGTGAACTTCGACTTGGCCAGCAGCGCGGCCTTGGAAAGCGCGGGCACGGTAGCGGTGACCATGACGATCAGCCCGGTCACCACGGCGAGCACCACCTTCACCATCACCATTAATGGCAGCAGCACGGCCACTTATGGCGGTGCCAATGATTACACCACCTTCCCCGTTGGCCCCGGCACCATTTCCGTGACCGTGGGAGCGGGAATTGGCGCGGCCAGCTTCAACGTGATCATCAATGATGACGGACTGACCGAAGGCGACGAAACGATCGACTTCACCCTCACCAATGCCACCGGCGGCACTACGCTCGGTGCCAACCTCACCCATCAGTTCACCATCACGGACAACGACAACACGCCGACGATCGAGTTCAGCACGTTGAGCGTCACCGCGCTGGAAGGTGCGCCCGCGCAGACCTTCACCCTGAACATTGTCCCTCCCATCCATGCTTCCTTCACCGCGACCTTTACGGTTGCGAACGGACCCGGGGCGACCTATGGATTAGGAAATGATTATATCACCAATCCTCCTGCACCGGCGGCTACGTTCGTACGCAACGTTCCGCTCAATGCCGCCTCCGTAACATTTACCGCCACCCCACTATTGGACGGTTTACCGGAATCCACGGAGTGGGTCAAGTTCACCGTTTCCTCTGTGCCTTTGGGTTTCGCCATCGGTTCCAACGACAACGCCACCTTGTACATCGGCGATATCGATTCGCCCCCCACGGTCTTATCCCCCGGCGATCTGGCCATTGTGGGCGTGAACGCGAACACGAACGGTTGCAGTGGCGTCGCGGGTGACGACGAGATCAGCTTCTTCTGCTTCAAGGAGATCACCTATCACACGAAGATCATCCTGACGGACAATGGCTATTCGCGCTGCACCCCGGGCAAGTGGGGTACCGGCGAGGGCACCGTGGAGATGTATCGGACCGGGCCCGCGATCCCTGCGGGGCAGGTGATCACCTTCCGCGTCAACGGAAGCTCGCCGGGTATCAACAATGTCTATTCCGTAGCTCCGGACGCCAACTGGACCTGCGCCTCGATCGGCATTCTGGGCACCGCGCTCAACCTCAATGTGGGCGGCGACCAGCTCTTTTTCATGCAAGGCGATACATGGTTCCCGGGTACCAATAGCGGTAGCCATGATGCCACCTATGACGGCACCGTGCTCTACGCTTTCAGCACCGTCGCCCCGCCAAACTCGTGGAGCGCAAGCTGCGGATCCACCCAGCGCAGCGACCGGCCTCCCGGCGTGGAATGTTTCAGCATGGCGCCCACACTGGCCTCTGACTTCAACAAATACACGGGTCCCAACACCTTCGCCACGCAGCGGGACTGGATCATCCGTATCGACAACCAGGCCAATTGGGGCTCCTACCCGGACTGCGGGCAATACGACACCAACGGCTACAACTGGCTCACGGCGCCCATCATGAACATCACTGTAGGCACCATGACGAACGGGGTGTGGCGCGGGGCGATCAATACGGATTGGTTCGAGTGCAAGAACTGGGATGATGCGCGACTGCCCACCGCGGCCACCAACGTGTTGATCGGGAATCAAGCGGCCCAGAATTGCGTCGTAGGCTTGGGCACAGGGCTACAACCGGGCGGCACCGCCGTATGCGGATCGCTGCTGCAGACGTTCCCTCCCGGAACACCGAAGTCCTTGATCGTGGATGTCAACAGCACCCTGAATATCGGGGGCGCGCTAACGCTGAACTTTCCCTCCGGTGCCGGGGGCATCGTGACCTCGGTACTTGACAATGCCACCTTGAAAGCCGCCACGGTGAACTTGTCGGGATATACCCTCGGTGCGACACAAGCCAGCCTAAGGGCGGACCGGGTCGGCAGCCTTCTGCAGGTTTCCGGGGACATGAACATCAACCCGGGCGGCATGTTGGACCTGTATGGCTTGGGCGGGGGCACCTTGGAATTGGGCGGCGACTTCAACAATGCGGAGGACGCGGACCATTTCGAGGAGACCTTGAGCACCGTGGTCTTCAACGGCAGCACCGACCAGACGATCACCTCCGCGGTATGGAATGAGGCTTTCTATAACTTGACCATGAACAAGTCCGGCGGGGACCTGCTGCTGACCAATTACTTAACGGTGAACAAGGTCTTGAACTTCACCCAGGGCCGGATACTCTCCAGCACGGCCACACTGCTGACGTTGAGCGCCACGGGGATCCCGGCGAACATGAGCAACGCCAGCCACGTGGACGGCCCGATGCAGAAGATCGGCGACACGAACATTGTCTTCCCCATCGGCAAGAACAACCTGTACAGGCCCGCTGCCCTCTCCACCATCTCCGGCGGCGCCGCCGTCGCCTTCACCGCCGAGTATTTCAACGCCTCCCCCACCACCACGCTCGGGCCCACCGGTCTGGACCATGATGCCACCTTGCACCATGTGAGCGCCTGCGAGTACTGGCGGATCGACCGCAGCAGCGGCGTACCGAATGCTTTCGTCTCCCTTAGCTGGGTGGACCCCGTGAGCTGTAGCGTGACCTTCTTGCCGACCCTGCAAGTGGCCTATTGGACCGGTGTATTATGGACGGCCCGTGGCAACGGTGGCACGAATGGGACCACCGCTGCCGGCGGGATCATATCGGGTTCCCAACAGAGCTCCTTCCTCCAATCGGCGAATTACTGGACGCTGGGCTCGCTCACCAATGCGAACCCGCTGCCCATTGAGCTGCTTTCCTTCACCGCGCAGCCCAATGGCGGTCAGGTGGACCTGGAATGGCGGACGGCAAGCGAGCAGAACAATGACCACTTCACGGTGGAACGGAGCGCGGACGCGGTAGCCTTCACCGCCCTGCTGCAGGTGCCGGGCGCGGGCAACAGCCAGAGCGTGATCGACTATGCCGATGTGGACCCCTCGCCGCTGGACGGCCTCAGCTACTACCGCCTGCGCCAAACGGACCTCGACGGCACCACCGAGGTGAGCGATGCGGTGCCGGTGTATTTCAGCGGCGGCCGCGGCCAGCCCCTGCAAGTGCTCTACGGCGACGATGGCCTCTTCCTGATGCACGACTTCGCCCCCGGCAGCACGCTGGAGGTAATGGACATCGCAGGCCGCGTGGTGGGCAGCACGGGCATCACGGCCAAGGGCCTGGTGAAGGTGCCGCTGGACGCCATGGCGCACGGGGTGTACCTGCTGCGCATGACCGATGGTGCGCGGACGGAGAGCACGCGGGTAGCTTTTTAGGAATGCTGAAATGTGAAAGCTGACCGGGAAAGTTGAAAGTGGAAAGCTGAAGGCTGAAAACGACTGCTCGTTTTCCACTTTCAGCTTTCCACTTTCCTATTTTCAATGACCTTCCCGCAGCACCAGCAGCGGCACGGTAGTGTGCAGGGCCATGCGCTTGGAGGTGCTGGCCAAAAAGATGCGCTTCCAGAAACTGCGTTCGCGGTGTACCACGGCCACCAAGTGGATCTGCCGTTCCACCACCATGCGGTCCATCGCCCCGGTTACCCCGTCGCTGTCCACGGTGACGAAGGAATGGGGGATGTCGCCAAAGCTGGTCGATAGTTTCCGCAGGTGCTCCTTGGTCCTCGGGTCCTCCGCGGGATTTCCGACGTACAGCACCGTGACGTGTGCGCCCGTGCGCTCGGCGATCCCCAGCAGCGGCGCCATGCCGGCGTTTGTGATCCCCTGGCCGTCATCGGCAAAGAGGATGCGCTTGATCGGCGCTGATCTCCATTCTGCCGGAACGGTGATCACTGCGGGCACGCCCCCGGTCACCACCGCCGAGGTGTTGTGCCCCACCCGGCCATAGTTCCCTTCGCCCTGGGTGCCCATCACCACCACGTCCACGGGCTTCTTCCGGTGGACCTCCTGGACGGCCCGGGTCAATTCATGGAAGGTGGCGACCTGACCGATGTACACCTTGCCCTCATGTTTCCGGCAGCGCCGCTCCACCCGCCGCAGTCCGTTCCGCGAGGCGCGCTCCGTGTCCGGCATCGGGGGCAGGAGCACGTTGCCGTAGGCCGGCTTCAGATAAGTGTTCAGCAGGGTGTAACGGGCGTCCTCCGCGCCGTACAGGTCCATGGCGAAATAGGCCGCCTTGACGGAGGTCCCGCTGAAATCCGTGGGGAGCAGTATGTGCTTCATGGTGCAATTGGTCAGATGTAAAGTTGGGCATGATCGCGCGGACTGAAAGCGACGATCGTCACTTTCCACCGCAGCTCGAATGGCCATCTTTGCGGAACACCGCCCCCGGCGCCGATATCCGGCCATGGCGACAACAACCTACACGTGATGAAGGACGGGAAACAAGATGTGTACGCAGGCCTCGGCCACCTCTTTTACAGCATTGCCGCAAGCGATGGCCACGTGGTACCGACCGAGATCCAAAAGCTGAAGAAGCTGGTGAAGGACCAGTGGATGCCGTTGGAACCCGAAAGGGACAGTGCCGGGAGCGATCTGGCCTATTACATCGAGATCGGCTTCGACCATGCGAACGATGCACACATGACGCCGGATGTCGCCTTCGAACGGTTCAAGGCCGTGCATGCCGGGCACCCTGCGGAGTTCGATGAGAGCACCCGCAACATGGTCGTCCGCACGGCCAAGGCCATCGCCCAAGCCTTCGCCGGCAAGAGCAAGGCCGAAGAGCGCATGATCGCACGGTTGGAGGAGGTGTTCAAGTAGGCCGGCAGGTGCGTCCTTATCCGGGCAGCACCTTGAACCGCGCGTCCAGCGGGTCCAGTTCCGCCAACAGGCGATCAAAGAAGGCCGGGCCTTCGCGCACGTACCACGGCATGAAGTTCTCGCGCCGCTCCTGCAGACCACCACCGGGGAAGAGGTGCTCATGCATCCGGGCAAGCTGCTCCAGCGGTGCTTCCTGTTCCCGCTTGGCGGCCCGCACCAGCTTATTGCCCATGGCGTCCAAGCCGTGCATGGCCCGCACGGCAATGGCATGTGCGGCTCCTTCCAGCGTGGGGTCGGCGGCACGGACACGGGCCGCCAACGCGGCATAGAAGCGTTCGGCCTCTTCCTTTTCCGCCGTGATGGCCGTGGGGAAGGAGGCCTGTTCGGTGGCCAATTGTGCGCGCAATTCCTCCAGCGGACCGAAGAGGTCGGCCACGGTGAGGCCGAGCGCCTTCAGGCGGCCCAGGTCCTTGTCCCGGAGGAACGCGGCCGAGGTGCGCAGCAGCAGCACGGGCATGGGCACTTGCAACGCTTGGAACAGCCACTTCAGCTGGAACCAATAGGCCAGCTCTCCCCCACCACCGACGTAGGCGATGTTCGGCAGCACGGCCTCTTGGTACACCGGGCGCAGCAGCACGTTCGGTGAGAAATTTTCAGGATGCTGCTCCAGTTCCGCGAGCAGTTCATCCAGGTTGAAGGAAGGCCCGCCGTCCAGCACGTGGTAGCGGTCCCCTTGCAATTCGATGCGGCTGCGATGGCCGGGGCGCAGGTGGAAGAGGTTCATGTCCCGCGCATGGGCCTGCGTGCGCCAATGCACGGACAGCTTTTCATCGGCATAGCGAACGCTGCGCAGGGCCACCTGGTTCAGCAGTTCCTCGCGCATCAGGGGCGCGAACACGCGCTTGAGCCCCGGGTCGTCGCCATCGAGGATGAGGATGCCGTAGTGGCCGAAGAGCGCGTCCGTGAATAGGCGCGTGGCCTGCGCCAGATCATGTTCCGGGCGGTAGCATCGGCGCAACAGGGCGCGCAGCTCATCGGCATGGCTGCCGGGGCCCAGCCGTGCGTCCACCTCGTCCAGCACGGCGCTGATGCCATCGAGCTTCAAGCGGCCTACGGCGCCGGCGGTGGTCCCGGGCCAGACCACCTTCCTTCCGTGGATGAAGGTGTGGTCGATCTCCGGCCGGTCATGGTCCTCGGTGGCCATCCAGAACACGGGGACCACGGCGCGCTGGGCGGTGCTGAGCTGTTGTGCCAAGCGCACCACGTTGAGGATCTTGAACGGCAGATACAGCGGCCCGGTGAAGAGGCAGAGCTGGTGGCCGGTGGTGACGGTAAGCGTGTCCGGTTTGCGCAACAGGGCCAGGTTGGCGCGTACTTGCGGCCGCATCTCCATTTGCGCGTATTGCCGATCGAGCGCGTCGCAGAGCGTCCGCCGTGTTACCGCATCGAAGGCGCGGGCCTGCGCGGCGGCATGTAGCCCGTCCTCGTCCGCGCTCCAGCGATAGAACTCGCGCAGCCCCGGTACGGCATCCAGGTAGTCCAGCGCCAAGGGCGAGAACCGGCCCGTGTCGCGATAGGAAATGGCGGTGCGCTGCATGGGCCGCGAAGGTAACGGGCCGGCGCGGGGCGGAAAATCCGAAGGGAAAGCCGCGCAGGCGTATTTTTCACCGCACCAACAGCACCGCACATGCCCATACGGATGACCCCCGACGAGGGACGGAACGAAGGACGGCCCACTCCTCCTTCCGGCGGCGGCGGTCGTGGTGGCGGTGGTGGCGGCCTGTTGGGCAGCCTCCTTCCCTTGCTGCTCGGCTTCCTCATCAAGCGCCCGAAATTGCTGTTGGTGGCGGCGGTGCTCTTCGGCCTCTACTACTTCTTCGGCAACGGCTGCTCCGGCGACAGCGGCGGCGGCACCATCACCAACGAGGCCGGCCAACTGCTCACCTCGCGCGGTGCGGACTTCGACCCCGAGCTGTACGACCAGGCCGAGGTGTACGAGCCACTGGCGGACAATGTGGATGCCCCACTGCCGGAACGCGTGAGCTTGGAACAGTTCGCTCCGCGCCGGTTGAACCAAGGCCAGCAGGGATCGTGCGTGGCCTGGGCCAGTGCCTACGGCGCCCGCACCATCGTCCAGGCCGAAGCCACCAAGCAGGACCCGAACGGAACGGCCTTCAGCCCCAGCTTCCTCTACAACCAGATCAAGCTCGGAAACGATTGCCAAGGCGCGTACATCATGAACGCGATGCAGACGATGAAGGCCGCCGGCGTGCTGCCGTTGAGCGAATTCGCCTACACCGACGATAACTGCCGCAAGCTGCCGGACAGCGGCGACAAGCTGGCGGCCCAGCAGTACCGGATCAAAGGCTTCCAGCGGTTGAGCAAGGGCGGCGACGACCAGCGCACGGACATGCTGGCCATGAAACAGCAGCTCGCGCAGGGCTCGCCGGTGGTGATCGGCATGATGGTGGGCGGCAGCTTCATGCAGGGCATGGAAGGCCAGGACCTGTGGACGCCCACGCAGAATGACTACCGCCAGCAGGGCTTCGGCGGCCATGCCATGTGCGTGATCGGCTACGACGACTACAAGGTGAAGAACGAAAAGGCCGGCGGCGCCTTCCAGATCATGAACAGCTGGGGGCCGGAATGGGGCAACAACGGCATCGGCTGGGTGCGCTACAGTGACTTCGACATCTTCGCCAAGGAGGCGTATGCCGTGTATCCGCAGGGCGAAGGCGTGGACGTGAAGCCATCGGTGTTCGACATCCGCTTCGGGCTGGCGCAGGTGGACGCCAAAGGCAACGCGACGGGAAAGAACATCCCGCTGCGGCATGAGGCGGGCCGCGTGTTCCGCACCGTCACGCCCGTCCACAAGGGCGACCGCTTCAAGATCGAGGTGACCAACAACGCCGAGTGCTACACCTACCTCTTCGGCCTGGATACGGACGGCAGCACCTACGTGCTCTTCCCCTACACGCCGAAGCATTCGCCGTACTGCGGAATTACCGGCACGCGCATCTTCCCGAAAGATCAGAGCCTGACGGCGGACGAGGTGGGCAGCACCGACGTGATGGCGATCCTGGTGGCCGATCAGCCGCTGGATTATCCGAAGATCAACGCGGCCATGAAGGCGAACGCAGCGCAAGGCCTGGATGCCAAACTGGCGGCCGTGGTGGGGAATGAGCTGATCGATGCGGGAACGCCCACCTATAGCGAGGGCGGGACTTTCGGGGCGAAGGCCCCGGCGGAAAAAACCACGCTGGCCATTGTCCTGAAGATCGAAAAGCAATGAAGTGGGGCATCGTTCCGGCAATGCCAACGATCGTCAGTTTCCTAGCACGCGGGTGCGCTTAACTTTCTTGGATCAATTTAACCATTCCATGAAAAAGATCCTGTACATCCTGATCGCGATCATCGTTATCGCACAATTCATCCGGCCATCACGCATCGCCGAGCCCGTCGATCCCGCAACGGACCTGATCGCCGTGACGAAACCCGATGCCGAGGTGGAGCAGATGCTCCGGACGTCCTGCTACGATTGCCACAGCGGGCAGCCGCGCTATCCGTGGTACTTCGCCATCACCCCCGTGAACTGGATGTTGAACGAACACATCAAGGATGGGCGGGAGGACTTCGACGCTTCCACATGGGCCAGTGTGGAGGGCTACGACCGGGACCACCAGGCGAAGGAGGGCATGGAGGAGCTGGAAAAGAAGGAGATGCCCATTCCCGAATATTTCTATCTGGGGCGGCATGCCGATGCCAAGTTGACGGATGCGCAGAACAAGAAGCTCCATGCCTATTTCAAAAGCTTGCGGGACGGCTCATGGGACGTCGAGAAAGCCCGGCGGAAGGCCGCTGGCCAAGGCAAGTAGAAGATCCCCCGCGTGCTAAAATCAGGTAAGAGGGAAGCCAAGTGATCAGATCAGGAAGAGATCAACCCTTACATCCCTTACTTCCTTGACTATCATTGCCAACGCGTTAGCAACCGATCAAGCGAAAGCGGACCAACCAACAAACTGTGACATGCTACTGACCGCCAAGGAGATGACTGCCGTAAAGGCGCTGGAAAAGGCACACTGGATTGCTTTTGCGCCCTTCGTCTTCCAGGCTTCGGTATCACTTCGGAACCTGGGGATACTTGAATACATTTTTGACCAACGGCATGCAGGAGGCCCCACGGCCGCTGAAATAGCCGAAAAACTTTCACTCAGCCGCTATGGGGTGGAGGTGCTGCTGGAGATCGCGGAAACCTCGGATATTGTCTGCAAGGATCCGGATCTTCGGTATGAGCTGACCAAAGTGGGCTACTTCCTGAACTATAGCCCCACGGCCAGCGTGAACCTGAATTTCGCGAATGACGTTTGCTACAAGGGCCTTTTCCATTTGGAGAATTCCATTAAGAACGGAAAGCCGGAGGGCTTGAAGGAACTGGGCCAATGGAAGACGATCTATGAAGGCCTTTCGCAGTTGAAACCCTTGGAGCAAAAATCCTGGTTTGATTTCGACCACCATTATTCCGATCATATTTTCGAGGAGGCCATGGGAAGGATCTTCCTGAACAAGCCCCGGACCATTTTCGATATCGGAGGGAACACGGGGAAGTTCTCGATCCAATGTTGTTCGTTTGATCCAGAGGTACGCCTGAAGATCGTCGACCTGCCCGGGCAATTGGAAATGGCGCGCGTCAATGCCAAGGAAAATGGTTTCGAAGACCGGATCTCCACCCATCCCATTGATTGGTTGTCCGAAGACCCGCAGATCCCTAAAGGAGCCGACCTGATCTGGATGTCCCAGTTCCTGGATTGCTTCTCGGAAGAGGAGATCGTGAAGATCTTGAAAGTCTGTGCCGGGTCCATGGACGATCTCACCGAAGTGGCGATCGTGGAGACCTTCACCGACCGGCAGACGTTCAAGGCATCCCAATTCATCCTGGAAGCGACCTCGCTCTATTTCACGGTCCTGGCCAATGGGAACAGCAAGATGTATCCCTCCGGCGTGTTCAAGCGATTGATCGAGCAGGCCGGTCTCGAAGTGAAGGAGGACATCCGGCTTGGGGAATACCACACCATGTTGGTGTGCAGGAAGAAGTGAGGGAGGTGAAGGAGGTCCATAGACCGGATGGCCTGGAAGCCCTTCAATAACTCACACCGGCACCGCCGTCAGCTCGTGCTCCCGCGCCTCGGTGATGCGCACGTCCGCAAAATCACCCACGCGCAGGTGTCCGGCGGAAGTGGCGATCAGTACATCGTTGTCCACCTCCGGTGAATCGTGCTCGGTGCGGGCGTAGTAGTTGCCGCCTTCCACTTTGTCCACGAGCACCTTGAACGTCTTGCCGATCTTCTGTTGGTTGAGCTCGAAGCTGATGCCGCCCTGCAGTTCCATGATCTCCGAGGCACGTTGCAGTTTCACCTCGTCCGGCACGTCGTCCTCCATGCTGAAGGCGTGCGTGTCCTCTTCGTGGCTGTATGTGAATGCACCCAAGCGATCGAAGCGCATGCGCTCGATCCAGCTCAAGTTGTCGGCGTGGTCGGCCCCGGTCTCGCCCGGGAAACCGGCGATGAGCGTGGTGCGGATGCCGATGCCGGGCACCTCCTGGCGGATGGTGTCCACCAAGGCCTCGGTCTTCTCCTGCGTGATGCCCCGGCGCATGCGCTTGAGCATGTTCGTGCTGCCGTGCTGCAGCGGCATGTCGAGGTACTTGCAGATGTTGGAACGCTCCTTCATCACATCCAGTATCTCCATGGGAAAACCACTGGGGAAGGCGTAGTGCAGGCGGATCCAGTCGATGCCCTCCACATCGCTCAGCTGCGCGAGAAGTTCGTGCAGGTTGCGTTTCTTGTAGATGTCCAGGCCGTAGTAGGTAAGGTCCTGCGCGATGAGGATCAGTTCCTTGGTGCCGTTCGCGGCCAAGTGCTTCGCACTCTTCACCAAGGCCTCGATGGGCGTGCTGATGTGGTCGCCGCGCATCAGCGGGATGGCGCAGAAGGAGCACTTGCGGTCGCAGCCCTCACTGATCTTGAAGTAGGCGTAATGGACCGGCGTGGTGAGCAGCCGCTCCCCTACCAGTTCATGCTTGTAATCGGCCTTCAGGGTCTTCAGCAGGCGCGGCATGTCGCGGGTGCCGAACCAAGCATCGACCTGCGGGATACCGTCCTTGAGCTCGGGCGCGTAGCGCTGGCTGAGGCAGCCGGTAACGTAGACCTTCTCCACTTCTCCGCGATCCTTTGCATTGGCCCAGGACAGAATGGTATCGATGCTTTCCTGCTTGGCATTGTCGATGAAGCCGCAGGTATTGATCACCACCACGTTGTGGTCGCCGGAAGTGGACTCGTGCTCCACGGCGATGCTGTTCGCCTTCAGTTGGGCCATCAGCACCTCGCTGTCCACGGTGTTCTTCGAGCAGCCTAAGGTGACGACGTTCACCTTCGTGGGCTTGAGGGTCTTGGCTTTCATGGGTGCGGCGCCGCGAAGTTACCCGTTGTGCCTGCGAAGCACTTCGGCGAGGTCCTTGGCATGCAGCTCGGGAGTGAACCAGGCATGCTGTTCCAACTCTTCGAGCACGGACGGCCCGATGTCGGTGAGGTAGACGGTGCGCTTTCTGGCCTGCATGCCTTTTACGATGTCCTCGATGCGCTTCACGCCCGTGGCATCGATCAGGGGCACGTACTTCATGCGCAGCACCACCACGCGGTGCTTGTCGTTGATCTCCGCGAGCACTTGTTGGAACCGCAATGCGGCGCCGAAGAACAGGGGGCCGGTGATCTCGAAAACCTGAATGTCCTTGGGCAGGTCCTTGAGCTCCCGGTCCACTTCTCGCGTGGTGGAGCCGGTGCTTTCGGCCAGTGCAGGATGCAGTTCGGTCACGTCGGCCATGCGCTTCATGAAGATGAAGGCGGCGAGCACCATGCCCACCTCGATCGCCAGCACCAGGTCGAACAGCACGGTGATGCCGAAGGTGACCAGCAGCACGGCCAGGTCATAGCGGTTGCCTTTGACCGCGTTGCGGAAGTAGCTCCATTCGCCCATGTTCCAGGCCACCACCACCAGGATGCCCGCCAAGCAGGCCATGGGCACCAGGCCGGCAAGCGGCGCGGCCACGAGCATGATCACCAGCAGGGTAAGGGCATGGACGATGCCGCTGATCGGTGTGCGCCCGCCATTCTTCACGTTGGTGGCGGTGCGCGCGATGGCACCCGTGACCGGGATGCCGCCGAACATCGAGCTGAGCACATTCGCACCGCCCTGTGCCACCAATTCCATGTTGCTGCGGTGCCGCCCGCCGATCATGCCGTCGGCCACCACGGCCGAGAGCAGTGATTCGATACCGCCCAGAAGCGCGATGGCGATGGCGGGCTGGATGAGCTCGCGCATCGTGGCCATGTCCACCAAGTGAAGCTTGGGCATGGGAATGCTCGCGGAAATGGCCCCGAACCGGCTGCCGATGGTCTCCACGGGCAACTTCATGAAGTACACGGCCGCGGTGCAGACGAGGATCGCGGCCATGGGGCCGGGGATCACCTTGGTAACACGCGACAGATACAAGGACAACACCACGGAGACGATGCCCAAGGTGGTGGCCACCGGGTCGAGGGTATTGAAATGGCTGCCCAGTACGGCCCATTTGTCCAAGAAGCCAGCGGGCACCTCGGCGATCTGCAGGCCGAACAGGTCCTTCACCTGGGTGGAGAAGATCACCACCGCGATGCCTGCGGTGAAGCCCACCACCAAGGTGTGCGGGAAGTACTTCAGCAACTGCCCCGCGCGCAGGAAGCCCATGAGCATGATAAGGAAACCCGCCATGAAGGTGGCCAAGGTGAGCCCTTCGATGCCGTATTTATTGACGATGCCGAAGACGATGATGATGAAGGCCCCGGTGGGCCCGCCGATCTGCACACGGCTGCCGCCGAGGAGCGAGACCACCAGCCCGCCGATGATGGCGGTGATCAGACCTTTCTCCGGTGAAACGCCCGAGGCGATGGCGAAAGCGATGGCCAGCGGGAGGGCCACGATGCCCACGACCACACCGGCGATGATGTCCTTCTTGAGCTGTTCTTTGGAGATGCCGTCCTTCCACAAGGAATACAGCTTCGGGGTGAAGCCGAACTCGGACGGTTCCTTGCCGCCCCCCTGCTTAGCGGGTGCCGGAGAGTTCATCACTGGTCGCCGAAAAGGCTCTCAACAAAAGCCTCCTTGTTGAATACCTGCAGATCTTCCATCCCCTCGCCCACCCCAAGGTATTTGATGGGCACCTGGAACTGGTCGCTGATGCCGATGGCCACGCCGCCTTTTGCGGTGCCGTCCAATTTCGTCAACGCCAATGCCGTCACCTGTGTGGCCTTGGTGAATTCGCGCGCCTGCTCGATGGCGTTCTGACCGGTGCTGGCGTCCAGGACGAGCAATACTTCGTGCGGCGCCTCGGGTATCACTTTGCGCATCACCTGCTTCACCTTGGTGAGCTCGTTCATCAGGTTCACCTTGTTGTGCAGGCGGCCGGCGGTGTCCACGATCACCACGTCGATGCCTTTGGACTTGGCGCTCTCCACGGTATCGTAGGCCACGGCCGCAGGATCCGCGCCCATGCCCTGCTGCACCAAGGGAACCCCGGTGCGTTCGCTCCAGATCCTCAGTTGGTCCACTGCGGCAGCGCGGAAAGTATCGGCGGCCCCTAAGATCACGGTGTTGCCGGCCTGCTTGTAAGCATGGGCCAGTTTGCCGATGGTGGTGGTCTTGCCCACGCCGTTCACCCCCACCACAATAATGACATGGGGCTTGGCGCCGGTGATCTTGAAGGGTTCGCTGCCACCGTCCGCATCGCGCATCAGACCGGCGATCTCCGCACGCAGGATCCCGTTCAGTTCGGAAGTGCCGAGGTAGCCGTCCCGCTTCACGCGCTCTTGTACGCGTCCGACGATCTTCAGCGTGGTTTCCACGCCGACATCGCTGGTGACCAAGGTCTCTTCCAAGGCATCGAGGACTTCGTCGTCCACGTTGCTCTTCCCGACAATGGCCCGGGTGAGCTTGCCAAAGAGAGAGTTGCGGGAGCGGTCCAGGCCGGCGTCCAGCTGTTCTTTCTTCTCCTTACTGCCGAATAATCCGAATAGTGCCATGGCTGTTCAGCAAAAAGGCCCCCGCCGAGTTGGTGGAAGCCTTTTTGCCGGAAGGGATTGTGAAGTTACTTCTTGGCGGCGAGGGCTTTGTCCACGTCCTCCGCGGGCATCACCAGCTCATTGAACTTGTATCCGCCGGTGTTGCTGTTCTTCACCATGCGGATCACTTTCACGAACACCTTGGCGTCCGCCTTCTTCAACGATGCAACGGTCTTCTTTGCCATGTTACTTGATCTCTTTGTGAACGGTCATCTTGCGCATGATGGGGTTGTATTTCTTCAACTCCAGGCGCTCGGTGGTGTTCTTGCGGTTCTTCGTGGTGATGTAGCGGGAAGTGCCCGACAGGCCCGAGGTCTTATGCTCGGTGCACTCCATGATCACTTGTACGCGGTTTCCTTTCTTGGCCATCGATATGGGAATGGGGCGCGAATGTAATACGTTCCGGCTACGTGGCAAAATTACCGGGAAAACACGAGGGGAACGCTGAAGATGGTCAATCGACCGTCCCCACCGGCAGCACCTTCGGCGTCCGTACCTGCCGCAGGTGGGGCGCCACCCCGGCCAGCACATGTTCCCGCAGCAGTTGCAGGAGCCGGTCCTTCGCCGAGTGCCGGTAGGTTACCAGGCCGATCTCGCGCACCGGCACCGGAGAACGGAAATCGCGCAGGCGCGCTCGCTGTTCAGGCACCATGCCCACCGTGGCCAGTTCGGGCACCACCGTGAGCCCGCCCTGCACGTCGACCATCCGCATCAGGGCCTCGATGCTGCCGGACACGTACGCGAATCGACCGTTCCCGTCGCCCTGTTCCCGCAGTTCGCACAGGTCCATCACCTGCGAACGCAAACAATGACCCTCCTCCAACAGCCAAAGCCGGTCCGCATGGATCTCCGATGGCAACACGTAATGCTTCTTCCCGATGCCCTCTTCCGGCGAAACGTATAAAAGGAAGCGCTCATTGAACAACGGCTCCTCCTTCAGGCCCGCCACGCCCAGCGGGGTCGCCAGCAGCCCCACGTCCAATCGGCCATGGACCAGGCGCTCGGTGATCACCTCCGTAGTGAGCTCTTCCACGGACACTTTCAAGGCCGGATGTTTCTGCAACAGATCGCCTAAGAACAAGGGCAACAGATAAGGCGCCAAGGTGGGTATCATCCCGATCCGGAGCTCGCCGGCATGCTCCCCGCGCGTGGCGTCCGCCATTTCCTTGAGCAACTGCACCTCCTTCAATACCGACCGCGCCTGCTCCACCAGCACCTCCCCCTCCGCCGTGGGGACCACCGGGGACTTGCTCCTGTCGAAGAGCACCACGCCCAGTCCCTCCTCCAGCTTCTTCACCATGCTGCTCAACGTCGGCTGCGTCACGAAGCAGGCTTCCGCCGCCCGCGCAAAGTGCCGGTGCGTATCGATGGCCACTATGTACTGGAGCTGCTGCAATGTCATGATATACCAACTCTATGAGATGATCAAATATATCAATCAGGTCTATACGATCCGCAAGGGTACCTTCGGCTCAGCGCCGAGCGGGGTATTGCCTCAACCTGAGGGAACTCTCCGTAACCGGTAGAGGAAAAAAGAACTACTTGCATTCAAACCGACAAGAATGGAAAACAACCCGATCGGTACACAAGCCTCCCACGGCGAAGGGAAATGCCCGGTGATCCACGGCACCTCGCGCATATCCGTCTCGGGCCGAGGCAACCGTAACCGCGATTGGTGGCCCGACCACCTGAACCTGGGCTTGCTGCACCAACACAATCCCACCGGCAACCCACTGGGCCCGGACTTCAACTATACCGAGGCGTTCCAAAAGCTCGACTATGCAGCCCTGAAGAAGGACCTCAACACCCTGATGACCGACTCCCAGGACTGGTGGCCCGCTGACTGGGGACACTATGGTGGCATGTTCGTGCGCATGGCCTGGCACAGCGCGGGCACCTACCGCACCGGTGATGGTCGCGGCGGCGGAGGGCGTGGACAACAGCGCTTCGCACCCGTGAGCAGTTGGCCCGACAACGTAGGCTTGGACAAGGCACGCAGGTTGCTGTGGCCCATCAAGCAGAAGTACGGCAACAACCTCTCTTGGGCGGACCTGTTGATCCTCGCGGGCAACGTGGCGCTGGAGTCAATGGGCTTCAAGACCTTCGGTTTCGCAGGTGGCCGCGCGGACACTTGGGAGGCCGATCAGGACGTGTACTGGGGCAGCGAATCCGAGTGGCTCGCTACCAGCGACAAACCCAACAGCCGCTACACCGGCGATCGCGATCTGGAGGATCCGCTCGCTGCCGTTCAGATGGGCCTGATCTACGTGAACCCTGAAGGTCCTGATGGCAACCCGGATCCCGTGGCCAGCGGTCGCGATGTGCGCGACACCTTCGGTCGGATGGCCATGAACGATGAGGAAACCGTGGCCCTCATCGCCGGCGGGCACACCTTCGGAAAGGCGCACGGCGCAGGCGATACAGCCCTGGTCGGTCCCGCACCCGAAGCAGCACCCATCGAAGCCATGGGTCTGGGCTGGGCCAACAAGTTCGGCACCGGCGTGGGCGTAGATACCACCAACAGCGGCATCGAGGGCGCGTGGAAGCCGAACCCGACCAAGTGGGACAACGGCTACTTCGACATGCTCTTCGGCTACGAATGGGAACTCACCAAGAGCCCTGCGGGTGCCCAGCAATGGGTGGCCAAGAATTGCAAGGCGGAGCATATGATCCCTGATGCGCACGGTTCCGGCAAATCCTATCCGCCCATGATGACAACAGCGGACCTGGCCTTACGGTTTGACCCGATCTACGAGAAGATCTCGCGACGCTTCCACAAGGATCCACGAGCTTTCGCCGATGCATTCGCAAGGGCCTGGTTCAAATTGACGCACCGCGACATGGGCCCCAAGGCGCTCTACGTAGGACCTGAAGTGCCCTCTGAGGAATTGCTCTGGCAGGATCCCATCCCGGCCGTGGACCACAAGCTCATCGATGCCAAGGCCATCGCCGAACTCAAGGCCAAACTCCTCGCCTCCGGCCTCAGCATTTCGCAGCTCGTAGCTGCGGCATGGGCTTCGGCCTCGAGCTTCCGTGGCAGCGATAAGCGCGGTGGTGCCAATGGTGCGCGCATCCGTCTGGCACCGATGAAGACGTGGGCCGTGAACGATCCCGCAGCACTGGACAAAGCCCTTAGCGCCTTGGAGAAGGTGCAGAAAGACTTCAACGCTTCCGCGAAGGATGGAAAAAAGGTCTCCCTCGCAGACCTGATCGTGCTGGGAGGATGCGCTGCCGTGGAGAAAGCCGCGAAGGAGGCCGGCACCACGTTGACCGTTCCCTTCACCCCCGGCCGCACCGATGCAAGCCAGGAGCAGACCGATGTGGAAAGCTTCTCCGTGATGGAGCCACAAGCCGATGGTTTCCGCAATTGGCAGAAGATGGCCTACAGCGTTCCTGCTGAAGAGATGCTCGTGGACAAGGCACAACTGCTCACCCTGAGCGCACCGGAAATGACGGTGCTCTTGGGCGGTTTGCGCGTGCTGGGCGCCAACACTGGCGGATCCAAACACGGTGTGCTCACCGATCGCCCCGGCCAACTCACCAACGACTTCTTCGTGAACCTGGTGGACATGCGCACCGCGTGGGCACCGAAAGCTGGCGAGGAAGGCCTCTACGCGTCGCACGACCGCAAGACCGGCGATCGCAAATGGACAGCGACCCGCGTGGACCTGATCTTCGGATCCAACGCACAGCTGCGCGCCCTCTCTGAGGTCTATGCCCAGATCGATGGCGCTGAGAAGTTCGTGAAGGACTTCGTTCTAGCCTGGACCAAAGTGATGGAACTGGACAGGTTCGACCTGAAGTGACCCCGCAAATTCTTAACAGATGGAGGGGGCTGTCCAAAATTGGGACGGCCCCTTTTTTTGCCTTTTCACGGATGGACCACATGGAGATCGATGAAAGGGGCTACCGATGGGCGATGACCTTGAAGGTCTTTTCAGATCGGGCAAACTGTCCTGGCAATGGGTCTTCCCACAGGGGGATCAAATACTTGCAGGCAGTACATCCTGTTCGTAGGGCACCTCCGAGACCCATTGGAACAAGGTCCCGACCATTGTTCTATCCGGCCGGATCCACCACACCATCCATGTGCATGCCTTCGGACCAGTGGCCTGTCACTAAGGAAGTTGGCAACAAGCCCCATGCACGGCCAAGGCCGACATCTCAGTCTTTTGTGTGCATCTCGATCGATCCGCCGCCCGCGCATAGTGCCGGTGCGTGTCGATCACCGTGATGTACTGGATCTACTGAACGGTCATCGTCCTTCAAACTGATCATTCATTCTATCAATGATATCATTAAAACATTCAGTTTGGTAAATAAAAACGATCTGCGACCTTTGCACCACGGAAAAAACGGCCGATGAGGCCATCAATTGAACAAGAGCAATGGAAACCAAAGGACAAGTGCAATTGGCCCCGCAGCGTATGGTGGGCCTCGGAAGCAAATTCCCGATCTTCAAGAAAAAAGCATGCGTGAGCATCGCAAAAGGCAAGGAGTTCACCGAGATCACCAGCGACGACATTACCAACACCCCAGGCCGTTGGACGGTGATGTTCTGGTGGCCGAAGGACTTCACCTTCGTATGCCCCACCGAGATCGCCGCCTTCAATAAAGCGTTCGGCGAGTTCAAGGACCGCGATACCCAACTGATCGGCGCCAGTACCGACAGCGAGTTTGTGCATGCCGCATGGCGCCGTGACCATGAGGACCTCCGCGACCTGAAATTCCCCATGCTTGCCGACACCAGCAAGAGCCTTTCCGAGGAGCTCGGCATCCTTACCGCCGACGAGAAAGTGGCCTATCGCGCTACCTACATCATCGACCCCGAGGGCATCGTACGCTGGGTGAGCGCCTACGACCTGAGCGTTGGACGCAGCGTGGACGAGGTGCTCCGCGTGCTGGACGCCTTGCAGACCGATGAACTCTGCCCCTGCAACTGGACCAAGGGCGAAGCGACCTTGAACTAAGGATGGCCGACCAGCCCCTGACCGCATACGAAGAAGGCACCGCCTCCTTGTTGGAGGAGGTGGGCCTTCCTGTGGACCATGCCAATTCCGCGCTTCGGCTCCTTGGGGCCGTGGGATCACGCTACAGCCGCGACCTGAAACTGAACCTGAAGGCCGTACTGAAGAGCGCCCACCTTTCAGAGAAGGAGGCCGCACTGTTGGCCCTGAGCGTCTCAGCGAACCAGAAGAACGGCGCGCTGATCGACCATTTCAAGGCCATGGCCCTAACGCAAGGCGCTTCCGATGAAGAAACGGCGGAGGCCGTGGCCTGTGCCAGTCTGCTCGCTGCGAACAACGTGCTCTACCGCTTCCGGCATTTCTCCGGCAAGGAAAAGTACAATGAAATGCGCCCGTCGCTGCGCATGAACATCATGATGAACCCCGCCACCGGCAAGCATTTATTCGAACTGATGAGCCTCGCCGTGAGCGCGGTGAACGGTTGCGAGCAGTGCGTAAAAAGCCATGAATCCTCGTTGATCGCCCTGGGTGCCCCCGAGGAACAGGTGTGGGACGCCATCCGCATCGCTTCCGTGGTCGCGAGCTACGACCGGATCGCCTACTGACCGCTCCGCAAGAACAAAAGGAGCCGCCCGAAAAGGCGGCTCCTTTTATTGTGAGCTGCTCCTATCCTGCCCGGATCCGTCGTGGCTCCGTCGGATATGGTATTCCGGTCAAGGCAATTGCTCCTCGCGCACCGCGCTCGGAACATTCCCCCCGACACTGATCAAAAGCTTGTCGCGGTCGTTCTGGGCCCCTGTGTACCGCACAAAGCCGTCCATGTCGAGATCTTCCGGGAAATATCCCGATACGCTGTGTGTAGGTATGCCCGAACCCACTGCGATCAACATGGGGTCGCGATCATTAGTGGCCCCGGTGTACTTCAAGCGTCCATCGTTCACCGAATTGCCGGACCATAAGCCGGATTTCCCGTTCGTGAACACTTTTTGCGCCCCGCCGCCATATGTTGCCAAGCCGGGATCCGTGAAGTCCACCGTAGCCACGTTCCTGTCGAGGAACACCTTCGATCCGGTCATCACGCCCAAATGGTTGCGGTGTCGCACAGCGACGTAGTATTGGTCGCTCGGAACGTTGAAGATGATCCGCGAATAGCCGTCCGTGCCCACTACATCGCCGTCGCGCTGTAGCAAGGCCGCCTGTGTGGCCGCGATCACCGATGGGTTCCCTTGGCTACGCAGTTCCACAAGTACCCAATCCACCACGGCGTTCTTACCGGTGACGTCCAACATGGCCTGTGAGACCGTTTCACCACCGCCCCCCACTTGGGCAAAACCCATGGCCGTATAGGGTTCTTGTAACGGTATGGCCATCATTGCGCGCAGATCGTCCTCCATTTGACCTGTACCCGCATCATACGGGCCGGCCAAGGCCAAGCGAAGCTTCAGGCTTGGCGGGCAATCCTCCCAGCGCGCCAAGTACGCCCCGTCCACCACAGTGAGGGTGGCATTGCCAGGCTGCGTCCAACGCGCCGTCATGTGGTCACCACTGCTTCCCTCCTTTTGGAGAAATTCGAAGTAATAGTACTTCCCAGCTACCAAGGCGATGTTCCCGCTCTGCTGGACCGGATATTTGTCGTATTGGGTGTCATTGGTAAACCCGGGAACGGAACAGATCGCCTGCTTCAGCGCGGGATCGGCGTTCAGGCTCAGGTAGAAAACGGAGGCATCGTCCGATGTCGTGTTGAACGTGTAGTTCCCCGTGCTCGGTGCGATGATGTAACCACGCATGCGGGTGCCGTAGTTGTTCGCGAAATTCACCGGTCCACGGATGCTCGTGGGGAAGGTGATGCCCGTAGGGGAATCCGGATAGCCGGGGCTATTGATCAAGGAGCTGACCGTGGACCCCGTGATGCCCGTCCAGTACTCCCGGAGTACACTTCCAGCAGGCCCCACACATTGTGGCGGGTCCAAGGTGTACACTGAGAACACCTTCACCGTGGAGGAGGAAAGCCCGTCGTTGTCGGTGACGGTCAGGGTTACTATATAATCACCGTTCTCGGTGAAGGTCTTGTTCACTGCCGCTCCGTTGTCGGTGGTGCCATCCCCAAAGTCCCAACTATAATTCACGATTGTACCGTTGTCCACGCTGCTGCTGCCGTCCATGGTGGCAGGGAACGGCGAGGTGCCATAGAACAACGGGGCGTTGATCACGGCCGTGGGAGCGATGGCGGAACAGTGCGGATAGAGGAAATGGGAGACCGTGGTGAACAGGCCCCCGGCATCGGTGACGGTGAGCCGCACTTCATAGTAATAAGTTTCCGAATAGCAGCCAAGTCCGGAGATCACCGATGAGGTGGTCACCGCGTGGTCCACCGGCTCGGAATGTACGTGCGTATTGTGATGGAAAACGGTCTGCCACGAATAGCTGAGCTGGGCAGGTCCGTGCTCCGCATCCGTCACCGAGGCCGCCAAGGTCATTGTCGTGTCCACGCCCACAGGGTAAAGCTGTCCGTTGGGGAAGCTGGTTATGTCCACGACCGGCGGGGTGTTGTTCACGCTCACAAGCAAAGTTGTGGTGTTAGGTTGATTCTGATCGTCCCGCACGGTAAGCGTGACCGTAAAGGTGGTGGGCACGCCCAGCGGGGCGATGAACTGATGTGAAGGGTCTGCAGTGATACTTGTCCCTCCATCGCCGAAATCCCACAGATAGGTCAGGGGACCGTTCTCCGGATCTGTACTGTTGGAACCTGTGAACTGAACGGTCAACGGGCCGGGACCGAACAGCACGTTCTGCCCGGCAACCGCAACAGGTGGCAGGTTCGTGACGCCCAATGGCGCTATTTTCCGGATCTGGCCGGTCTCATAACGCACATACCACAGTGCGCCGTCCGGGCCTTCCTTCAGGAACACCACTGCGCCAAGGTTGGTGCCAAAATCATAAACCTCAACGGCCTTATTGTCGGGGGTCACATTCACACGCCTGATCCACGCTCCTCCGTAATCCCCTTGGAAATAGCTGCCCTGATAGCCTGCCGGCCAACCGGTGCCGGTGATGAAGGTGCCGCCCACCGCTGCATTGCCGCCAAAGCGCGGGCCGGGCACGGGGGAGCTTGGATCGTCCAGGTCGTACTGTACCGCCGTATTCCCATTGAAGGCGCTACAACGGGATTGGTTGCCATGGACCCAATCGATCAAGGGCCTGTCGTTGGTGAAGATGTGGATGTTCGGCGGGATCAATGTGCCGGGATCGCACGGATTGGGCAGGCCGGTGGGATGCACCAAGGACTCCTGTTTGATCAGGTCGTGGAAGTCGAAATACCGCTTGGTACACAGCCCTTGTCCATACAGCGGGTTGGGTGCATCGATATTCTGCGTCCTCGCATTGAGGTAGGAGCCGTTCTCCTCCATGCCCTCGAAGATCGGCCAGCCAAAGTTCATGCCCGCTGAATAGCAGACGTTCAACTCCTCATAGTTGGTCCACCCCACATCGCCGATATAGAAGGCGCCGGGATCGCCAGCTGCCGGATCCGTGCTGCCCGTGCCCGGCCTATAGGTGAACCGATATGGGTTGCGCAGACCCAAGGCCCAAACCCGGCTTTGGGGGGACCTCGGGGCGGCCGGGTCATAAAACGGATTACTCGGCACACCGTTGCCGGTCTCCGGGTCGATGCGCAGCATTTTGCCGTTCATGCTGCTCAATAGCTGCGAGCGCATCGCCCCCACGTTCTCCGCAGGTGTAATGATGCTGTCCGCCAAGGCTTGTGCGAAGTAGGTCTGCGGATCACCGCCCACGTCGGCAGCGTTGTAACTGGCACCGTCACCTGCGGTTAGCATCAGGGTGCCGTCGCTGGCAAAGACCAATGCTCCCGTGCTGTGTGATTCATACAGCAAAGGAATGCCCGTCTTCTTTGTTTCACCGAGAAGCACCGTGCGACTATTCAGGTCCACGGATGTGAACGCCGGTCCGATCGCGGTATAGCGCGTCACCCGCATGATGGTGGCGCTTAAGTATTGGTCAGCGTCCGGATCGTATCCCGGTTGGCCGTAGTTCATCAGGTAGTTCCGGTCCACGGTGTAAAACAGGTAGATCCTCCCGTTGGAGAGGAAGGCCGGGTCCAAGGTGAAACCAAGGCATCCATGATCACGCCAATTGCCCACTTCCTCGCTGAGGTCGATCAACGGGACCGGAAGGCGCGTGCCGTTGTCAACGATCCACACTGTGCCGCTCTTCTCCCAGACGTACATACGGCCGTTGGCATCGAAAGTGAAGCCCACTGGCGCATTGAAGCCACTGATCACCACCGCATCGTTGAAACCGCTGGGCACGGTCTGTGCGACACTGGCCGGGACGGAAAAGAAAAAGCTGATCCAGGTGGCTCCCACCACCCTGAACAATAGAGATCTACACATCAGCACGCCGGTTTCGTCGGGCGAATTATTACCTTAGTCGAGCAAATATGCGGATTTGACGGGGTATTGTCAACATTACTTATTCACAACCCTTCGCTGGATGGATCCTTCCGCATCTCTTCACTGTCGCATTCGGGTCTCCGGGACCGTGCAAGGTGTATGGTTCCGCCAAGGCACATGGGAAGCCGCCATGCGCATGAACATCTCGGGACATGTCGAGAATCTTCCTGATGGCCGTGTCCTGATCGAAGCGGAAGGAACGCGGGCCGATATGGATGCGTTCATTTCATGGTGCCACAAAGGGCCTCCAATAGCTGAGGTGGTTTCCGTGGTGATCGAACAGGGTGCGATGCAGGGCTTGTCGGGATTCGTGATCCGCCGCTAGTATCCTGTCGGCTCAGGTCCACAACGACGCCGTTTTGTGTGCATCGCTGGGTACTCCGCCCCCATGGCACCGGCATGCGGTCAAGGCAGCTTCCCTTTACCGCAATTGTTTCATCCTGATCTTTTCGGGAGGGCACAAAAGACACGAAGAGTCCGATGGAGCATAGAAATGACCGTGATCTGGAGGTATCGTTGTGCGGTATTGCGCTGGTCTGACAAACATCCGGGAACAACGGATAATTTCGCGGCCTTTCCAGAAAACCACATGAAGCTATCGATCCTTGCCCTCCCCACCGTACTGCTTTTCAGCTGTGGCACTTCCTCCTCCCCTGAAAACCAGGCTGCGGCCAGTGCTGATACCACGGTGGCCACCACCGATGCCATGTCGAGGGCCGTCCCGGACAGTGCATACTGGAATGCGGACTCCTTGATCGATCCGGCTGAAACGCATTTCGCACACCTGCGCCAGCTCTCCTTCGGCGGTGACAATGCCGAGGCCTACTGGGATTTCGCAGGGGACAAGCTCTCCTTTCAGGCACATGTACCCGCTTGGAGCGAACAGTGCGACCAGATCTATGTCTTCAACCCGTTCACCGACGACTTGCGGAACACGCCCCCGCAAAAGATCAGCATCAATGGCGGACGCACCACGTGCAGCTACTTCCTGCCGGGTGACAGCTTGGTGCTCTTCGCCAGCACCCACCTTGATTCCAAGGACTGCCCGCCCGTTCCTCCGCATGTGCCCGGTGGCAAGTACATCTGGCCCATCTATCCGAGCTTCGACATCTTCGTCAGCGACCTGAAGGGTAACATCCGCAAGCGCCTCACTAACACCTCCGGCTATGATGCAGAAGGAACCGTTTCGCCCAAGGGCGACCGCATCATTTTCACCAGCATGCGCAACGGTGACCTCGACCTGTACACCATGAACATCGACGGCAGCGACGTGAAGCAGATCACGCATGAACTGGGCTATGACGGCGGCGCCTTCTTCAGCCCGGACGGGTCGAAGCTCGTGTGGCGCGCGTCCCGCCCCAAGACGCCGGAGGCCATCAAGGAATACAAAGACTTGTTGAAGATCGGACAGGTGATGCCCACGCAGATGGAGCTTTTCATTGCCAACGCCGACGGCAGCGACGCCAAGCAGATCACCGACCTGGGCCAGGCCAACTGGGCGCCCTACTGGAACCCTGACGGGAAGCACATCATCTTCGCCAGCAACCACAAGGCCGAACGCGGCTTCCCCTTCACGCTGTTCATGATCGGTACCGATGGCCAAGGCTTGGAACCGCTGACGAACACGGACATGTTCGATGCCTTCCCCGTCTTCAGCAAAGACGGCAAGTACCTTGTGTTCAGCAGCAACCGCGGCGGCAAGGACCACGAGACGAACCTCTTCATCGCGGAGTGGAAATAGTGTTGCACCCCATGTACCCTGATCGGGGTATTTCCCGGGAATATCGGCAAGGGTTTGGAATGATGGGCGAACTTCGCGCACATGGCTGAGAAGGAGGTGGCGAAGGGAACCGGCTGGCTGAACAGACTGGGCGCGCATTGGGGAGTCAGCGCGGGCCGTGCGGTGATCATTCTAACGGTGTTCGCTTGCACGGGCTTCACGGTGATGTTCCTGAAACGCCCGGTGGTGGCCTTTTTCACCCAGGAGGAAGGAGGCACCCCGATGCTGTTCTCGATCCTGTACTACATCCTGATCCTGCCTTTCTACAACGTGATCTTGTTGATCTACGGGGCGCTGCTGGGCCAGTTCGCCTTTTTCTGGGCGTTCGAGAAGCGCTTCTTCAACCGGATCTTCGGCAGGAAGAAGTGAGGGCGATGAGCACATACCACGAAGGCATGTCTGCGGCAGCCAGGGACAATACGAACACGAAGACCATCCTATTCTGATCACATAGGAGGCTTCGCCAGTGCCCTGTGCACGCGCCGGACCTGTGCGACCGGGTACTTCTTCAGGCGGCAATCCCACACGGTGATCACGCTCCAACCCGCCTTTCGCAAGGCGCGAACGTTGCGCTTATCCCGGGCTATGTTCCGATCTAATTTCTCCGTCCAGAACTTCTTGTGCGTCTTGGGCCTGCGCGGCTGGCAATGCGGGCAGCTGTGCCAGAAGCATCCGTGGATGAAGACGGCGACCTTTCGGCCCACGAATGTGATGTCCGGCCTGCCCGGGGCCTTGGCGTACTGCAAGCGGAAGCTGCGTATCCCCGCCTCGCTCAATGCCGCGCGCATGGCTTTCTCCGGTCCGGTGTTCTTCGACTGGATCCGGCTCATGACCGCACTGACACGCGGGTCCACGGGCACCGGCGCACGGCCATCGCGGATGTATTTGCGTTCGGTCATCTCTTTGCCCCTTACAAAGGTGAGGATGGAATACCGCTACATTTCGGCATGAAAAGGAGGGAACTGCGCAAAGCCGCCGCCGCGAAGATCGCCATGGGCTACAGTCGCCAGCACGCCTATGATGCGCTTCGCGTCGAGGAACCCACGGCGGACAATGAAGACCTGGCGAACGCGGTACGCTTTACCCCGTCGCTCATGGCCCGTGAGCATTTCAAGAATGAGCGGAACATCTTGGTGGTGCTGGTCGTGGCGCTTTCCGTCTTCTACTTCTGGCAGGTGGGAATGCTCTACCAAGATCAAGGCTCCTTGCGTCTGCTGTTCTACTTTGCCCTCCCGCTCGCCCTTTTGTTTTTGGGAGTCACCTCCACAAATAATCGTAACAGACCTTATTCCGGTATCGCACTTCTCGCCTTCATCACAGGAACCCATTGGTGGAATCGAAAGCACAATTTGGACATAGCCGATCCTCGGACAATGGTTTGGTTGGTCCTCACCGTTGCGGTGATCGCCTTGGCCCTGTACCTCCACAATAAGCTCACCTCGGATTATACGATGCAGCGCGACCCACGTGAAGGGATGCACAAGCGCGCGGTATTCCCGCCCGAGCCGGGGAGCTTGGTCTAACGCCACGCCCCGTTTCTTTGCCCCATGAACTGGATACTGCTTTTCATCGGCGGGCTTTTTGAAGTGGGCTTTACCACTTGCCTCGGCAAGGTGAAGGAAAGCTCGGGCAACACCGCGTTGCTATGGTGGACCGGGTTCATGATCTGCCTCGTGGCCAGCATGTACCTGCTCTACCGCGCTTCACAGACGCTGCCCATGGGCACGGCCTATGCGGTGTGGACCGGTGTAGGCGCTCTCGGCACAGTGGTAGTGGGCATGGTGCTCTTCAAGGAACCAGCGGAGTTCTGGCGGCTTTTCTTCTTGTTCACGCTGATCGCCAGCATCGCCGGATTGAAGCTCGTTTCGAATTCGTGAGTTGGTGAGCTATTTGGCCGCAGAGGCGCGGAGGCGCAGAGAGATCGGGATATGGCGATCAGTGATCGGGCGGCTGCCTGCTGCCACTGCCTACTGATCACTGCCACTGCCGACTGCAACCTTGCTCCTCCCGTTTTCATCTTTCAGCTTTCCAACTTCAACTTTCCAAAGCTCCTACTTTGCAGCCATGAAGATCGCCATCATCGGATGCGGCAATATGGGCCTGGCCTATGCCCGCAGCTTTCGGAAGAACCACATCGCCGACCGGGACGAACTGCTGCTGATCACCCGGAATGAAGCAACATGCGCGACCGTGGCCGCCATGGACCTGGGCACCGCGGTCCCGGTGGTGGACGCACGGATCGCGGATTGCGCCATTGTCATCATCGCTGTGAAACCGCAGGATTTCGGCGCGCTCGCTCCCGTCCTTGCCGCAGTGCTACAACAGGAGCAGGTCGTGCTTTCCATCATGGCCGGTATCACGTTGAAGCGGCTTCAGGATTCGCTTTCCCACCGCATGGTGGTGCGTGCGATGCCGAACGCTCCGGCGCAGATCGGTCTGGGCGTCACCGCCTACACCACGGCGCAGGACCTCACCATGCGGCAGGCGATCACCGTGGAGCGACTGCTCAACACCACGGGGCGCTCCGTACATCTGGAGGATGAGGACCAGCTCAATGCGGTGACGGCGCTCAGCGGCAGCGGACCCGCCTACGTCTTCCTCTTCGCCAAAACCTTGGCCGAGGCCGGGCGGGCGATGGGATTGGAGAACCATGTGGCCGCAGCGTTGGTGCAGCAGACCATGCTCGGCGCCGTACAGCTCATGTACCACTCCGACCGCACCCCGGATGAGCTGATACTGGCCGTCACCTCCAAGGGAGGCACCACGCAGGCCGCGTTCGACGTGTTCCGTTCCGCTGATCTCGCGGGTACCTTGGAGCGGGGCATCCTGGCCGCCGAACGGCGTTCCAAGGAGCTTTCGCAGGCCTGAGCTGATCGCAGACAACTTCGTTCAATCCGTCTTTCGCGCGCTCCACGCTTGTTGCAACGCACCGAGGAAGTGGTCACTGGACTGTGCGCCGCTCACCGCATACTTGTCATCCAGCACGAAGAACGGCACGCCGCCCACACCGATCTGCTGCGCTTCGTATTCATCGGCGTGGACCGCTTCGGTGAAGGCATCGCCGACCAGCATCTCCTCCACTTCGGTCCCGTCCAGACCGATCTCTTCGGCGATCTTCTTTAGCACCGCTCGGTCAGCGATGTGCTCACCCCGGAGGAAATAGGCTTGGAACAAGCGTTCTTCCGCTTCGGATCCCTTCTGCTTGGTCTTTGCGAACTGGATCAAGCGGTGCGCATCGAAGGAACTGCCCATCACGGCGTTCTCCATATCATACTCGAGCCCCACGGAGTGTGCGCGCTCCACCACGCCGGCCACTATCTCCTGGGCCTGCTCACGCGTGCGACCGTACTTCTTCGCCAGATGCTCGAACATGTCATCCTCGGAGCGGACCGGTGCGTCGCGGTCCAGCTCGAAGCTCTTCCATTCCACCTCCACCTCGTCTTTGTGCGGGAATTTCGCCAAGGCGTTCTCAAACTCGCGCTTGCCGATGTAGCAGTACGGGCACACCACATCGGACCAGATCTTCACTTTCATGGTGCAAAGGTCGGCCCCACGTCTTCAGGCCGAAAGGAGCATCGGAGAACACATCTCATGTCGCCGCTGCCAACTGCCACTGCCTTCTGCCAACTGGCCGCCTCACAACACCGTCACCTCCGTCCGCCGGTTCATTGCACGGCCCTCGTCGGTATCGTTCGTCGCCATGGGCTTGGTCTCCCCGTAGCCCTTCGCCACGATGCGCGAGGCCTCAATGCCGTGGGTGATGAGGAAGTCGCGCACGGCATTGGCGCGCTGCTCGCTCAACTTCTGGTTGGCGGCGTCATTGCCCACGTCGTCGGTATGGCCGCCCACTTCAATGCGCATCGCAGCGTTCGTCGTCATCAGCTTCACCAGCTTGTCCAATTCCACCGTGGAAGCCGGGAGCAATTCATAGCTGGCTGTCTCGAAGAAGATGTTGCGCAGCTCGATCTTCTCGCCTGCGACGATGGGGTTCAGCTTCACATCGAGATCCGGTGTCGAGGTCGCATCGCTTTGCGCCACACTGTAATTCTTGGAGAAAAAGAGGTAGCCCTCCGCCGAGGCGTTCAGCGCATAGTCCTTACCGCGCGGCAGGCACACGAGGAATTCCCCGCTCTCCGGATCGCTGTATGCGGCCGTGGCCAAGGCCCCGGAAGCGAGATCATAAAGTTCCACATCGGCCTCCACGGGCTTGCCGTTGGTGCGGTCCGTCACCTTTCCGTGGATGTATCCGACCGCGGAAGCACGAGCCTCCTCCGGAAGAACGAAGTTGTACAGGTCAAGGTCGCCCACGCCTCCGGGGCGATCGCTGGCGAAGTAGGCGAGTTTGCCTTCGGCGCCTACGAGCACGCTGTTCTCATCGCCGCCCGTGTTGATGGGATATCCCAGGTTCTGTGCCCTTCCCCAAGAGCCATCGGTCTGCATGCGGCTCACATAGATGTCCAGTCCGCCCATGCCGGGATGGCCGTCGCTGCTGAAGTAAAGCGTTCTGCCATCGGGATGGATCTGCACGCTTTCCTCCTGGCCAGCCGTGTTAACGTTGTCGCCCAAGCGCTCCGGTTTGCCAAAGGCCCCGTCCTCGCCGAGCACCGTACGATAAATGTCCATGCTCTTCAGTCCGTCCGCAGCTTGCGATGCACGGACAAAGTAGAGCGTGCGGCCGTCGCTGCCCATGCTCGGCTGGCTTTCCCAGTTACGCGTGTTCACCGGGCTGCCTAGGTTCTGCGCAGGTGTCCAGCGGTCGCCGATCCTGCGGCTGATGAAGAGGTCACAACTGCCCAGTCCCTTCAGTCCCTTGCCGTAGGAGCCGTCGATGCCTGCGCATTTCGTAAAAACGATGAAGCGCCCGTCCGGTGTGAGCGTTCCCGCGCCTTCATTGTCCACCGTGTTCACCGTTCTGATCGGCTGAGCCGTTCCCCATGCACCATCGCCCCCTTTGTGGCTGACGAAAAAGTCCTCCTGCTTGCCGAACTGTGAGCGGGCATCGATCAATAAGCGCGTGAACATCAACGTGCTGTCATCCGCTGTAACGCACGGGAAATACTCGGGGTCCTTGCTGTTCACTCCCGGGCCGAGGTTCACAGGGTCGAATGGGACGGGGTTCTGCACGGCCTCCACCGCGAAATCGCAGTTGGCGATCCCAAGTGAGGCGCGTTGCCTCCGTTTCGGATCGCTGTCCAGTTCTTTCGCCATGGCATAATGCTTCCGGGCTCCGGTATAGTCGCTGGCGGTGATCTCAAGTTCGGCCAGGTGCAGCGCAGCGGGCGGAAAGAAGCGCGGGTTGATCGCCACCACTTCGCCATACATGGCCATGGCCTCCTTCGGCATGTTGCGCTGCTCGTACATCTCCCCGAGGTAGATCCGCGGTTCGATGAAGCGCGGATCGGCCTCCGCCGCCTTCTTCAATCCGTTCTCCGCGCAGCTCCAGTCCTGAAGGCGCATGCACTCGGCCCCTTTCTCATAGAGCTTGATGGCCTTCTTGTCCGTGCTGGTGTAGTTACCGGGTTGAGCTTGTGCAGTTGGCAGTTGGCAGACGCAGTAAGCAGCAAGGAGCAAGCTCCGGAGGATCCGGTGTGCTGGTGAATGGTAGTTGGTGACTGGTGACCGAGAAAACTCACCACCACCACGGAGCACCCTACGCAGCCTGACAACTGACAACACGCCGTCGCCAGGGCGCTTTGGCGTGGGCACCTGACAACCGACAACTGATAACCGCTTCATGGAATGTTCAAATACTTGTGTGTCTGCAAGGAAATGCGCCAGCGCGGGTGCGCCATCACGTAGTTGGTGACAAGCGGCATCATGGTTTCGCGTTTGGTCCATTCGGGTTGTAGGTAGAGGGCGCAGTCGGCCTGTGTCTTGGCGGCATGTTCCCCGGCCCATTGCAGGTCGTGTTTGTTGAAGACCACCACTTTCAACTCATCGGCCAGTGCATGGAAGCCGGGCACGGGGGCCTTGAACTTTTTAGGACTGAAGCAGATATGGTGCCATTCCCCGCTTATCGGTGAGGTACCACTTGTTTCGATGTGCGTGCGAAAGCCGGCGGCGCGCAACGTTTTTGTCAAAGGGCCGAGATCATGCATCAGGGGTTCACCGCCGGTCACCACGGCGATGCGCGCCGGATGCTTCAGCGCTTCGGCCACGATGTCCGCCACGCTGTGCATCGGATGTGCGTCCATGGCCCAACTGTCCTTCACATCGCACCAAGTGCAGCCCACATCACAGCCGCCCAAGCGGATGAAGTAGGCCGCCTGGCCGGTGAAGGCCCCTTCCCCCTGGACGGTGTAAAAGGCTTCCATCACAGGCAGGACAGTGCCGGCCCGAACGGGATCTTGGGTTGGTTTCACGGGTGCAAGTTGGTTCACGTCAGGACAAAAAAAGCCCACACAGGACCGAGTTCAAAAAACCCATGGATCACATGAGCGGGTCGGACAGGAAAGGGGTCGGTAATCCTCGGCATTCCCGAAGGAATTCGCCCGAAGGCGATGAGGCGCGCCCTTGCCCTTTGGATCTTCCGATCCTGAGTAAAAAGTGTTGGTTTTGAGAACCTATGGCCTATGTGGGCTGTCTGTTGATCAGCACATAGCTGAGAAAGAACGTGTCCGTGGAACGAAGGTAAGCGCTGTGGTGAAGATCGCCAAACGGAAACGATCAACGATCAATGGAACACAGATGACGCTGAAAGAACTGACCCATGCAGATAGCGTTTTCAATCTGCTGGAGTTCGAGGATCGATACTCACAGACTCAAGACTCACGACTCATAGACTCCCGACTACCCTACTCTCCCTTCTGCCCCACGAAATGGTCCTCCTTGTCCTCGAAGAGAATGTTGAAGGTGGTGAGGCTGCCGTAGCAGCGCGTGATGTACTGCTGCATCTCCACCTTGTCCTGCTCGCTGAGGTCCTTGCTGGCGTTGATCTTTTGCTCCAACACGCGGAAACGGTCGCGCATCATCACGATCTTGTGGAAGAAGTCCTCGATGGGCACCTCCTTGCTCTTAAGGGCGGGATCAGCGGAACGCATTTCCAGGATGCCTTTCTGCCAACGGCGCGCGAGCGGAACCGGGCGTTGCAGGCTGTTGTCCTCCTCAAGCACCTCGCGCAGTGCGTCCTTCACGCTTTCAAGGTCCAGCGCCTCAGGTTCCACTTCCACTCCGGGCGCGATCACCACGAGGTCCTCAAAGGAGCGCGCGATGGGCTTCTCGCCGTGCTCGCGGAAGAAGATGTGGATGGAATGCGCGTCCAGGTCATAGACCACGCCTACGCCGAGGGTGGGGTGCTTCACACGTGCGCCGATGCCGATGTCGTAAAGATCCATGGGTTGAAAGGGATGAGGTTGCGAAGATGGGGATGGAAAGCGTTATGAAATTGAACCGCAAAGAACGCGGAGAGCGCAAAGAATACATACGTATGACGGCAGAGGAACGGAACCGTCATACGGCGATCGAGAACGCAGAGGAAGGCTGAGCGTTCACCGGCGGCATTCACGTCCGGCAAAATGCGACGGGGCCGCTATTCCACCACACGCAGCACGGGATACTTCCGCCAAGTCGGCTCCATCCAGGGCGACCGCTGATAGATCCAGGTGAGCTGTGCGCCAGCATCTTTCGCGAAGTCGGGATCCGCTGCCCGCTTACCCTCGAAGGCCCGCTTCAGATCCACGGCATGCGTGAGGAGCCGCGCGGCCATGTCCTCAAAGACGTAGCTGTCGTACCACTCTTTCTGCTGTAACACGCCGTCGAAGAAATTCCACGCGAAGAAGCCGTCCTCGGCCCGGCATTCGAGTGCCTCCATCACATAGCGGTCCGTGGTCCGGCCCATCGGCACGAGCAGGTCACCGGCATGGGCGGTCATTTCGGTCCGCCGCCGCGTGGTGTTGATGTCGCGGTGCAAGTAGTGCCCCTCATAGACCATGGGCACCGTGGTGAATTCCCCGATGCTGTCCTGCTCCACCTGCAACAAACTGTCGTTCGGAAGGATATTCATTTCCACGCCGTTCACTTTCAACCTGTCGATCACTGCCTTCCATTGTTGCGGCACCAGGTAGGCTTTAGGCTTGGCCATGGTGAAGGATGGCCGGTACGTATCGTGCCAAGGGACGACCGTGTCGGTCGGCTCGTTGTGGTCATAGCGGATGCGCGGGAGGCCTGTGACAAGGCTGGTATCCATCCTTGCCGCATAGCCTTTCCAAGGGATGCTGCTCACGGCAGAGGTATCCAGCCGCCAGTTCAAACCGAAGCCGGCCGCAGTGCGCGTCCGCTCCTTAGCGGCAATGCGTGCCTTCTTCAACTCATCCGGATGTTGGTCCATGACCGCCAAGGTGCCCAGCAACAGCTGGAAGGTGGCGTTCACCCGATCGGCAAAGGGCTTCAGCATGTGGCTCTCACTGATGATGCTGATGCGATCAAACAAAGCATTGTAGCCGCTGCTGTATCGGGGGCTGTCGTAAAAGCCGCGCAACCCTTCCTCCGGGACCTTGCCCGTGGTCTCAAAATAGGGGCACATCAGCAGGCCCTTGCTATTCATCCGGTCGTACTGGCCTGGCTGAAGGACCTTGGTCATGAACTCCGAGAGCGGCGGTGAAAGCTTGTCCTTCTGCGTGGCCAGCAACGCCATAGTGTACTGGTGGTCCGCGCCATCGCTGACATGCGGCTCGAAGTAGATGTCCGGGTCCCATGCCGTCAATGCCGCTTCCAATGAGCGCGCATTTTCGGAATCCATCTTCATGAAGTCGCGATTGAGGTCCATGTTCTTGGCGTTCCCGCGGAAGCCGTATTCCAGCGGCCCGTTCTGGTCCACGCGGCTGTACCGTCCCCTGTTCAAGGCTCCGCTGACGTTGTACACGGGCACGATGCACACGGCGGTATGCACCAGCAGGCCCGTTAGCTGATCGCTGTCCAACAGCGCTTGTGCGAGCATGAGGCTGGCATCGATCCCGTCCGGCTCCCCGGGATGGATGGCATTGGTGATCCAAAGGATGTTCTTGCCCGCTGCACGGATGCTGTCCGGCGTGAAGCCGCTACCGTCGCTGAGGATGAAAAGGTGGATCGGATGGCCGTCATCATCCTTACTGATCACTGTGAGCTTCGCGCCTTCATACAATGAGACCATGCTGGCATAGCGCGCGATGGTTTGTTGCCAGGTGGCGGACGTGTCACCGGTGAAGGTCCATTGGGCTTCCACGGTCCTGAAGATGACCATGGCAGTGAGCAAGAAGAAGAGACGTTCACGACAGAACATGCACAAAGATGGCCTTGTCCGCCTAAAAAGAGGGAAGCCCCGACGCAGCAAGGAGCGTCAGGGCTTCCGAAGTGCCGGCGACCAATGTCGCCGGGCCATTGAGGTCAGCAATCAGTCGTGCCTACTTCCTTCCAAGGGGCGCAATTTTCTTCCGGATCGGTAGCTGGCCCCGGTGTTGACTGTTCTTCAACTTGCGGCTGAAGGACAGGCCCGACATCTTGGGCATAGAGTTGCTCCTCGGAAGTGAGCTGGAGCAGAAGCGTGAGGGTCATGATGGGCCACATGGGGAACGATCGATTTGCCGCAAGTTCGCACATCAATGAACCCTTTGTCAAGACGAATACCTATTTTTCATCGACGAATGATAATTTCGTTGCAAATCGGGAGTGATCGATCAACCAGCGTTTGGGAAGAAATAACCTGGCCCGATCAACTCTACCGGAACGGGATGTGCACCTTCGTCCCTCGACCATGATCGACATGAACATGCCCCGCTCCTTCCGCGCCCAATGCCTATCGGGCCTCATCGTCGTACTGCTCTTGCCATATTCCGTGGCCGCACAGGAATCTCGGAACGGCCCCAAGATCGGCATCGACATCGGCACACAGACTGCCGGCCAGTTCCTTTCTTGGTACGGCCTGCCGAAGCTCGGCTTCATCGCGGGCTGGAGCTTTGAGGCACCGCTCACCTCGCAGGTAAGCCTGCTGATCGAGCCGATGTACATCGGCAAGGGAAGCGTAAACGTGAACAGCCAGTTGAAGACACGCGGCTCCGTCGCCCTCAACTATCTGGAATTGCCCTTGATGCTGAAGGTGAGCACCAATCCGGACCCTCAAGGGCTATTCCTTTGCGGCGGCCTGATGTACGGATACTTCCTGTTCGGGAAGGTCCGGAATTATCAAGATGGCACCTTGGTGAGCGCCTACGATTACTCGCCCAGTGACAATACCCATCGCAGTCAATTCAGCGCGGCATTGGGCATTGGCCATGAGAAAGGGCATTGGATGTGGGAACTGCGCGGCCAGAGCAGCCTGAACACCTTCGAGGCGATCCAGCGTTCGCACAACGTGGTCTACTCCCTGCAAGTGGCCTGGCGTTTTTCCACAAATTCGGAAAGGGAGAAGAAACGCAGCGCTCAAGAGGACGACCAGAACTGACCACGTTCTGTTTCCCGCTAGTCTAACGTTCTCCCCTCCTTGAAAAAAGGAGGGGAGAACACACCTGCTCAAAGTCCGTCGTCGCGGAAGAAGTCCAGGTTCTGGAGCTTCACGAGGTGGACGTTGGCGAAGTAGTGGTGCAGGATGTCCGTATAACTGAAGCCGTCGCGGGCCATGCGCATGGCACCTTCCTGACAGAGCCCCACACCGTGGCCGAAGCCCCGCCCTTCGAGCACCACCATGTCCCCCTCGGGACGCACACTGAAGTAAGCCGATCGCAGGCCGAACTCCTTGCGGATCTGGGCTAGCGGCACCTCCGGGCTGATGTTGGAGAGGTAGAGTTCGCGGCATTCGGGGATGTGGTCCGTTACGCTGGCCACAACGTTGCTGTCATCGGTGTTCACGCCGTAGGTCCGCCGCAGGTAGCTGAGCCATTTGGTGCGGGGGATGCTCTTCTCCCACGAGGCGTGCGGTGCTTGTAGGCAAAAGGTGTCCATGGTGCTGACGAGATAGGGCTCGCTTTTGCTCCAGACGTCCTCAGCGTTCATGGTCTCCCCTCCGCAGTTGCTGTGGAAAGTGGCGTGGATCAGATGAATGTCCGAATCCACCACCACCAGATCGCGGGTCAGCGCCACGGCCTGTGTGATGCTGTCCTGCTGGTTCCTACCTTGAAAGACTTGGCAATGCGTGCCGTCGCAGACCTCGAACCCTTCCCCGAGGTGCCTGCGCTTGTTGGCCAAGGCATAGGTGCGGCAGCTCACCGCCTGCAGTTTGTAGTATTCGATATCGTGGCCCTTGCCCGCCTCGGCCTGCACCACGCCGGCCACATATTCCTCTATGGGCACCGTGGCGACCAGCAAGAAGCGCCCCCCTGCTTTCAGCACTTCCAAACTTCCGGGATAGGCGCGCTCAGCGGACTTCGGTGCCATGTTCCGTAGTCGGAAGCCTTTCCCGACAGGTGAACGAAAAGTGAAGCTCTTTTTCGCCGTGATGTCCAGGACCAAGGACTTGGCGTGCATGCCATTCTCGCTGGAACGGATCATCAAGCCGTCCGATGAAGCGAGTTCACCCACTTGCTTGCCATCAGCCCAGATCGTCAACGGCCCCTTGTCGCCCATCACCATCACAGAGGCGGTGGGCGTGTCCCGGAGCAGCCCGACACTTACATCGGCATATTGTTGCGCCACAGCCGTAGCGGAGAGCAGCACTGTTGCCAAGCCGAGAGAGACCCTGTTCATTCCGGCGCGAAACTACCCGGCCCCGATACGGGGTTACGGACGTGCGCGCAGACTTTTCCACACCCGATCGGCCACATGTGCCGATGCGCCCGGCCCGCCGAGCTTTTCGCGAAGCTCCTGGAGGTCCGCCAGCATTCTGCTCCGGTACGCGTCATCGTTGAGCAGTTGGTCCAGTTCCTTGCGCAATTCTTTGGGCGCCATGTCCTTTTGGATCAGCTCGCGCACCACTTCGCGGCCCATGATCAGGTTCACCAAGGAGATGAAAGGCACTTTGATGAAGCGCTTGGCCAGCCAGACGTTCACCGCACCACCACCGTAGCAGACCGCTTCCGGCGTGCCGATGAGCGCCGTTTCCAACGTAGCGGTACCGCTAGTGACCAGAGCGGCCTTCGCCGTTTTGAGCAAGTCATAAGTGCCATTGGAAACGAGTTCCACCGACGCATCGCCGATGATGTTCCGGTACAATGCTTCCGGCACGGAGGGTGCGGCCGCGACCTTGAAAGCCACCTCCGGGAAATGCTTCACCGTGCTGAGCATCACGGGCAACATGCGC